>NZ_KE384342.1:575527-699784 GCF_000425265.1 Maridesulfovibrio zosterae DSM 11974 | reverse complement strand
AGTATTGGAATAAATCTTTATCTTTATTTACGGAAATCGGCGCAAAGCCAATGATTGAAAAAGTGCAGGGCTGGCTGGACGGATTGAAAGATAATGAAGACGGTTAAATAAAAAAAACGAAAAGATATTAATCCAATTAAAAGTTTTTGGAATTCTTAAAACCTTTTTTCAAAAAGGTTTTAAGGCCCCCGGCAGGGTCGCCGAAGGCTCTCACTGACACTTATTAAATAATAAAAACTATTTTTCCAAAGCTTCCATTAAGCTGATAGTCAGTTTTAGAAAATCAGCTTCGGTCAGAATACCTTCCAGACCGTTCTGCTCGTTCACAACTGGCAGGCAGCCGTATTTGTGGTTCAGCAGCAGATATGCGGCTTCTTTCAGCAGTTCATCTGCGGAGATTGTTTTTATTCCAGTCTGCATAATTTCTCCAACTGGAATTCCGGCATCTATTTCACCCTGTGTGCTTGGGTCGATATCAGCTAACTGAGAGATAGTTGCCCGTAAAATATCACGATGCGTAATCAGCCCGATGAATTCCTTTTTGTCATTCACAATGGGAATATGTCTAATACGCTGCAGGTCCATCAGCGACCTTGCCATTTTTAAATTATCTTCAGAATTAAGTGTAAACAGTTCTTTGGTCATCAGATCACTAACTTTCAGCATATTCTCCTCCTTATCCTTACTTATAATCTCTCTTTATGTAGCTTTTGTGTCAAGGGTGGATATGAAAAAAACAAGTTTAATGCTCATTTTGGTCCATTCAGGTTGACTTGCCTGCCAAAATCTGATTTTCAACTGCAAACAATGAATTATTGTAAGGGGTATTAACTTCTTCATGTTCGTTGCGAAAAATTATTTCAAGCTTTAATTATTAAAGACGTTCTGCTTAAGCCGGGCTGAAAATTATAGTTTGACGGGGGATAAGTGCGTATAGATCCGAAACGATCACGATTTAAAATGGTTGAAGACCAGATTGTGGCACGAGGTGTGTCAGATAAGACTGTTCTTGATGCCATGCGTAAAGTTCAGAGGCACCTTTTTGTGCAGGATGCTCTTGCTTCACGTGCTTATTCCGACAGTGCTTTGCCTATCGGTGAAGGCCAGACTATTTCTCAGCCGTTTATTGTGGCTTTTATGTCTGAACTTTTGCAGATTCAGCCCGGTCACAAGGTGCTGGAAATCGGCACGGGGTCAGGATATCAGGCCGCTGTACTCGCCGAGATGGGCGCAGATGTTTTTTCAGTTGAAAGGATTCGCAAGCTTTTTCTTGCAGCACGAAAACTCCTTTTTGATTTGAGATATTTCAATATTCAACTTAAGCTGGATGATGGTACGATGGGCTGGCCTGATGAGGCTCCCTATGACCGCATAATTGTTACAGCCGGTGGACCGGAGATTCCTCAGTACTTAGTGGATCAGCTTGCTGATCATGGCCGGCTGGTCATTCCGGTCGGCGGGCAGAAGCGTGCGCAGCGGCTTATGCTTGTTACTAAGGAAGATGGAAAAATCGAAACCACAGACATGGGCGGATGTGCCTTTGTCGATCTGGTCGGCAAACAGGGCTGGTAACGGGACTCACGGAGAAATTGATGAATCTTATCCAAGCTTGGAAAAAAGGGCCCGGACCTGAATCGGCCCGTGATTATATTATCCTGATGCTCAAAGGGCTGTGCATGGGCGTAGCCGATATTATCCCCGGAGTATCCGGTGGTACAATGGCTTTTATTACAGGTATTTATGATAATTTAATTGATGCCATCCGTTCATTTAACGGCGCATTCTTTAAAAATATACTCAAACTCAATATTGCCGGAGCCATTGCCGAGGCTCACCTTAAATTTCTTATTCCCCTGCTTTTCGGAATTGTGCTGGCTATGGTTTCCATGGCACGGATTATCCATATTTTGCTGGAATCACATCCTGTGCAGGTCTGGTCACTGTTTTTCGGACTGATCGCAGCTTCTATTATTGTAGTAGGTAAGCGGGTAGGGGAACTGTCTGTAAAAAATGTGGCAGCAGGAATTGCAGGAGCTGTTTTCAGTTTTATTCTGGTCGGACTTATTCCGGTAACTACCCCGAATAGTTTATGGTTTGTTTTTATCTGCGCAACATTTTCAATCTGCGCGATGATTCTGCCCGGTATCAGCGGTGCTTTTATACTGCTGCTGCTTGGAAAATACGAATTTATTACCGGAGCTCTTCGCAACCCTGCAACGCCTGAAAATGCGGCTGTGCTGGTGGTGTTTGTATGCGGCTGTGCGGTCGGAATTTCATTGTTTTCCCGTGTATTACATTATTTCCTTGAAAGACATCATGCAGTTACCATAAGTGTCCTCACTGGATTCATGGCTGGTGCTATGCGTAAGGTCTGGCCCTGGAAGGAAGTTCTTGATTCAGTAGTAATCAGGGGCAAGGTCCATGTTCTGAGTGAAGCAAATATTTTCCCTTCTGCTTTTAATGGAGAATTCGGCATGGCTGTGCTTTTGATGCTTGTCGGATTCGCTGCAGTGATTATCTTGGAATGGGTATCCTCAGCCAGGGATAGCTGAGGCTGACCGGGGACCGGATTGGTCCTCTGTGTTTTTTTAATATACAACAAAGGCATAGATATGAGTTCATCATGCGGTTCCTGTTCTTCCGGTGGAAAGAAGGACGGAGACAAAACAAGTGCTGCCCATGCTTTGCAGGATGAGTTGATTTCATCAACTCTGCAAAAGATTAAATACAAAATTTTTGTAATGAGCGGTAAAGGCGGAGTCGGCAAAAGTTCTGTTGCGGTAAATATTGCTGCAGCACTTGCTGACAAAGGATTCAAAGTAGGTATTCTGGATGTCGATATTCACGGCCCCAGTGTTCCTCACCTGCTCGGAATCACCGGACAGCTGGAAGTGGAACGCGGCAATCTCGTGGTTCCTAAAAAAGTGAACGACAACCTGCATGTTGTTTCTATGGAATCTCTGCTCAAGGACCCTGATCAGGCTGTCCTGTGGCGTGGTCCCATGAAAACCTCTGCAATCAGACAGTTTGTTTCCGACGTACAGTGGGGCGAGCTGGACTTTCTGGTTGTTGATTCCCCTCCGGGTACCGGCGATGAGCCTATGACCGTTTTGAAAACCATTCCTGAATCTCTGGCTGTTGTCGTTACAACTCCGCAGGAAGTTTCTCTGGCTGACGTAAGAAAGGCAATCAACTTTCTGCAGTACGCTAAAGCAAACATCATGGGTGTTGTCGAAAATATGAGCGGCCTTGTCTGCCCGCACTGTTCTGAACATATTGATCTGTTCAAAAAAGGCGGCGGCGAAAAACTGGCTGAAAAATACGGTCTGCCGTTCTTAGGTGCAATTCCTCTTGATCCTACTACTGTTGTTGCAGGTGATCTTGGTAAACCGGTTGTTCTTCTTGAAGAAGATTCTCCGGCAAAAGTTGCATTCAGAGCTGTTGCAGATAAAATTGCAGAAGCAGCTGAAAGCAGTCTGGAAATTGCATCCAGCACACATACTTAAATCGCTGAAAACTGCCGTATGGCAGCATTTGAAATGCCGGGTTGACAACACGTCCACCTGAGCAGAGAATCAAGCAGTATTTGCAGGGGGCCTGAAACATGGTCCCCTGTGTAATAAATGTCTTCAGGTTTCAGGGTGACAGCACCCTGACTACAAGAATATTTCTGACCCCGGGACACACTATGTTCAATCTTGCCAATTCCCTGACTCTGGGACGTATTTTTGCCGTACCACTTATTGTTGCTCTTCTTTATTATCCCAGCAAACTGACTATGTTTTTGGCGGCATTTGTGTTTTTTCTGGCGTCACTTACAGATTTTTTTGATGGCTACATCGCACGTCGCAGCAATCAGGTTACTAATTTAGGCAAGTTTCTGGACCCGCTGGCAGATAAACTTCTTATCTGTTCTACATTGATTATGCTGAGTTATATGGGGATTATCAGCGGCTGGATTACTGTTGTCATAGTCTGTCGCGAGCTTGCTGTCACCGGATTGAGAGCAATTGCAGTAGATATGGGGCTTGTTCTTGCGGCAGATAAATTCGGAAAGTTGAAAACACTTGTGCAGAGTTTTGCTTTGGGTCCTCTTTTACTCCATTATTCATATTTTAATCTGGATATGCATCAGATAGGGTTATATATCCTGTACGTAGCAGTATTTTTAACTGTTTTTTCTGGTGCTAATTATATGTACAATTTGCATAAAGTCTGGTTAACTAGCGAATAAATTTTGAAAGTAATAGAAAACAATACAGGTAAATCATGAATGGTCACAACAGACATAATCTTATGTTCAGACTTAACAATTGTCTGGAGACAATATTAGATCTTGAACCGCAGCTTAAAAAGCTTGATTTGAGTCGCAATTTCATTGATGAACTTGAAGTTCTTAAGGGGTTTATGAGTAAACTTAAAAAAGTGAAGCTGAGTGAGGACGAAGTTGAAAGAATTGAGTCCGCTACTGATAATTTTTTACAAGAGCTTAAGTTTCCTCTTGGACAGGCTGATACGTCCAGAAAAATGTTTATGCGTTTACAGTAGGATATTAGATGCTGAGGCGTAGATTTTTACTGGGTGTTCTGGTTATTATCAACATAGTGCTGCTTATTCGGCTGGGACTCAGCGAGCAGGGGGTTTTCGGTTATCTTGATCTCGATCAAAAAGTTCAGGAGCTGGAGAGCAGAATTGAAGCTGCAGATAACAGAACAATCGAACTCAGCAGAGAAATCAGACGATTAAAGTCTGATCAGGCTTATCAGGAAAAGGTCATTCGTGGGCGGATGAACTATGTTAAGGAAAATGAACTACTTTATATTTTCCCCGAAAAAGGGAAAGTAACGAATCAGGGAGCAGGTGCAGATGCAAAGCAAGATTGAGTGGTATCAGGAAGTTCTGGCCCTTGAACCAAGCTCAAAAGTTTTTTTTCCTCTGGCTCGCCTTTTCGTTGAAATGGGAAGCCATGAGAAAGCAATAACTACCCTTAGAATGGGGCTTGACCGTCATCCCGACTACCTTGAAGCGCGTTTACTGCTTGTTGAAACACTTACAAAACTTGAGCGTGATTCTGAAGCAAAAGCAGCAGTGGCACCGCTTACAAGATTATTTTCTTCTTACCCCTCATTCTGGAAAATGTGGGGTGATTCTGTGTCTGACGGTAATAGTGATGTTGCCGGAGCCATGGCTTTCTTGTTTTCAGCCCTGCATGGATCACCCATGTCATGGTCAGATGTTATGGCCGAAGGTATCAGACAGCTCACCGGTATTTCTCCAAGTGAGAAATCTGCTCCTGCGGAAAAGCCTGAAAATTTATATGAACAGGCTGCTTTTACCCGTCCCTCTCCTGACACTGATATTGAACTTCTTGCCCATGAAATAAGTCAGGCAGCTGAACGAATTGATCTTGACGGTGAGTCGGAAGCAGAGCTGACCAATCCGGAAGTCATGGATAGTTTGAAAACTAAGACTATGGCTGAAGTTCTTGCCGCTCAAGGTGATAGCGAAGGTGCTCTTGATATTTATCGTGAACTTCTGTGTAGAGCTCCAGATAGTGAAAAAGAAAATCTTATGAAATTAATGGCCGAAATTTCTGAAAAAATCAGTCTCACTCCGAGTGGTAAAGATGTGACTGATCCCTATAACAAGCATGCGAAAAATAAATTGATGAGTACTCTTGAGATTTTGGCAGGACGGCTTGAAGCTCGCGCCAACCGTTAATTGATTGTAGTTTTCTTAATTCTTTTTCAAATAAATAATATATACAGCTGAAGTTCATGCTTTTGCCAGTTATCCGGATTTATATATGAAATTTAAAAATTCAGTGCGTTTTTTCGCGCTATTTTCTGTTCTTGTAATGATTTTGTGCGTTTCTGGATGTGAATATGGAAGTAAAGTCTGGAGTGATACCCAGAATTTTGTTGACCCTAATCCTGAAATTACCCTCAATCATCCGGGGATAGAAAATCAGAACGATAACAAGCTTGCATTGTTATTTACTCCTGTTGATGGAAAAATTCTTTCTCTAATCAACACGCTTTCTACAGTTGATTCTCATCCTGATGAGGGATGGTTCAAGCTTCTTTTTATGCGTTTTCCATGGATCAGTGGTGTTTTCACAGTTGATGAAGAGGCCAGCATCCTTGTTAAACTCCCTGAAAATGAGATTAAACCTTTCAAACCCGGTCCGTTAGTCGAATATGAAGGGGACTGGTCTGAAATCAACCTTAAGTCATTTGTTAATTATTCCGAGTTTGGACCTGAGATATACCTTTGCACTCCTTTTTTTAAGGATGCAGAGTTTAAGGGCTTGGTTGTAGTTCATTTTGACCCCAGAGTTTTACTTAATTTTTGTCCCGAGCCGGAAAAACTTATAATTATGCAACCTGACGGAGGCGGAGTCTGGTCCGGTTCTGCAGAAGTCAATAAAGAAGGTTTTTTAAAAATAGACTGGGATGAGCTTCTTGATAAAGGAGTTAGAGGAATAGTTAAAGTTGATGAAGTTCGATATGTATGGTTCTCCAGATATGTCGGTGATACTCAGATTGTTTATATGACTAAAGCTGTTACAGAAAAAGACAACGAAGACGGTATATTATTTTTCTAAATATTCGTAGGTTCTGTTAGAAAAATCTGGTATAGAGAGCTTTATATATCCTGATAATTGCGCAGCAGGGGATATTCCTAAGGAGGATAAATGACCCAGCAGATAACTGTTACCGAGCACCTGTTACTACATCAAAAGCAAATTCCCGGTGCAACAGGTCAATTCACTCATTTGTTTAACGAACTTATTCTTTCGGCTAAAATTATTTCAAGAGAAGTAACAAAGGCTGGATTAGTTGATGTTCTCGGTTTTACCGGGGAAATTAATGTTCAGGGTGAAGAAGTAAAAAAACTAGATGAATACGCCAACAGTATTTTAATTCACCGTATGGCCCGGTCAGGTGTTCTTTGTGCTATGGCCTCCGAGGAAAACGCAGATATAATTGAGATTCCACACGGTCTTCCGCAGGGGAACTATATTATCATCTTTGATCCTCTTGATGGTTCTTCAAACATTGATGTGAACGTTACGATCGGAACTATTTTTTCCATTTTCCGCCGTAAGAGTAAATTGGGAACTCCTGTACAATCCACGGATGTACTTCAGGCAGGGCATGAGCAGGTTGCATCCGGATACATCCTCTATGGTTCATCCACAATGCTTGTATTTACTACTGGAGACGGTGTTCATGGATTTACTCTTGACCCCGGTGTAGGTGAATTTCTTCTTTCGCATCCCAATATGAAAGTTCCAGACTCCGGGAATATATATTCAGTAAACGAAGGGTACTGGCCGTATTGGGATGAAGCGACCAAGAAGGCCGTCAGTTATTTTAAATCTACTGATAACATTCATGGAAAGCCTTACAGTTTACGCTATATAGGATCTCTTGTTGCCGATTTTCATCGTAATTTGATTTACGGCGGAGTCTTCATGTATCCGGCAGACCATAGAGACCCGTCTAAGCCTAAAGGTAAACTCAGACTTTTATGTGAAGCATTCCCCATGGCTATGCTTGTAGAACAGGCCGGAGGCCGTGCTACAGATGGGAATCAGAGGATTTTAGATATTGAACCGGACAGCCTTCACCAGCGCGTACCTCTTTTTATAGGTTCAAGGCACGAAGTTGATACTATCAGCTCCATATATAAGGAGCATAACGGTTAATGCTTTGCCTTGGTATTGAAAGCTCTTGCGATGAAACAGGACTGGCCTTAGTTCGTGATGGAAAACTGATTGCAGAAAAACTGGCTTCACAAGTAGATGTGCATGCCGTTTTTGGCGGAGTAGTACCTGAAATTGCTTCCCGTGAACATTTGCGTGTTTTACCTGTTCTGCTTGCCGAACTTCTTCTAGAGCAGTCTTTGACTGCAAAAGATCTTGATGTTGTTTCTGTTGCCAGAGGTCCTGGATTGCAGGGATGCCTGCTTATGGGACTTAATTTTGCAAAGGGCCTTGTTTTTTCAACGGGTGCGAAGCTAGTTGGTGTGAATCATTTATGGGCACATCTCACAGCCGCTGGACTTGAACAGGAATTGCAATTTCCTTCTCTAGGACTTTTAGTCTCCGGTGGGCACACTCATATTTATTATATTGAAAGTCCATTGAAGTTCACATTACTTGGTCGGACTCTGGATGATGCAGCAGGCGAAGCTTTTGATAAAACAGCTAAGTCGCTTAATTTGCCATATCCGGGGGGAAAGCTGGTAGATGATTTTGGCCGGCGCGGTATTGTTGATAAGAAAATGTTTCCTGTACCGTATATTAACAACGATAATCTCGATTTCAGCTTCAGCGGACTTAAAACCGCTGTAGCGACATACGTAAATTCACATCCAGAATTGCGCCTCGGTTCCATGGGGATACCGGAGAGTAATAGTGAACCGCATGAAATAGTGACAGCTCGAAATAATATGCTTGCCTCTTTCAATTATGTTGTAGGAAGAAAGCTCGAAGTAAAAATAGAAAGAGCACTGAAGCGTAATAGCGATGTGAAATCACTTATTGTTGCAGGGGGCGTTGCTGCTAACTCTGTTGTACGTAAGGTTATGGGAAAGGTTGCAAAACGTTTTTCCATTCCGCTTGTTCTGCCGTCTCTGCATTTGTGTACAGATAACGGGGCCATGATCGCTTATGCCGGATATCTGATGGCAAGCTCCGGGTGCAGACATGATTTGAATCTGGAGGCTATTCCCCGTGGAAGGGTTGTGCCGTGTGACTGGATCTGTGATTAATTATTATGAATTTTAAATACTGCTATTGCGATTATGTATGGCTAGTATTATGTTACTTTGAAAAGCGTATTGTTATACGTCTTGACACATAGGCAAACCATATTTAAATTTAATACTTAAAATGTTATCTTAGTAGGTAGCAGTCTGGATGAAAACTAATGTGTCTTTTTAATATGATAGGCACAGCTAATTGAATACTGTAACAAGGAGAAAACCATGGCTTTGCAGGTATCAGATTCCAATTTTCAAGAAGAAGTTATTAATAGTGATAAGCCTGTTCTAGTTGATTTCTGGGCTCCGTGGTGCGGCCCCTGTCGTGCAATGGGACCAGTAATTGATGAACTCTCAGAAGAGTTTGCCGGACAGGTAAAAATCTGCAAAATGAATGTAGATGATAATCCTGCATCTCCCGGAAAGTACGGTATTCGTGCTATCCCTACACTTATTCTTTTCAAAGATGGAGAAGTTGTTGACCAGACTACTGGTGCAGTTTCTAAAAGCAGCATTAAGGAAATGATCAGTAGTAAGGCTCTGTAAGAAATGAAGTCTTATGACGCTGTTATTATCGGGGGCGGTCCAGCTGGAATGGCGGCCGCCCTTTATCTTGCGCGAGCAGGGGTTAACTTTCTTGTTGTCGAAAAAATGTCCCATGGGGGGCAGATGCTTCTTACTGACAAGCTTGAGAATTATCCTGGATTTCCTGAAGGAATTAAAGGATATGAATTAGCTGACAGAATGGCAGAACATGTCAAAACATATGATTTTGACCATATTCATGATGAAGTACAGCAGATAGTTCCAGGTAAGGATTTTCATACGATAATAGCAGACGGTGCTCACATTAAAACCCACGTAATTATTATTGCTTCGGGTGTTACTTTTCGAAAACTTAAAGTACCTAATGAAGAAAAGCTGCTCGGGCGAGGCGTTTCCTATTGTGCTCTTTGCGATGGTAATTTTTTTAAAGGCAAAGATGTTGCAGTTATTGGAGGCGGTAACTCCGCTCTGGAGGAGTCTATTTATCTTTCAAAGCTAGTGAAGAAGCTGTATCTAGTGCATCGGAGAGAACAATTCAGGGCGGATAAGATTTATCGCGATAAATGTCTCGACAACCCTGTTATTGAACCTGTACTGAGTTCTGTCGTCTCTAGAATTATAGGAGAAGATGAGGTTTGCGGTATTGAAATTAAAAATGTCCAAACTGGTGAATTTTCAGTATTAGATGTGGATGGTGTCTTTATCTTTGTTGGATATGATGCCGTTTGCAAATTTTTTCCCGAAGGTCTTGATCTTGATCAGTACGGATTTATTAAAACAACCTGCGAAATGGAATCAAATATTCCAGGCATTTATGCTGCCGGTGATATTCGTTCTAAAAAATGCAGGCAGATTGTCACCGCAGTAGGTGATGGCGCCACAGCGGCAACTGCCGCCTATACGTATCTGGAACACAAATAATGCGAATCAGAATTTTATCTATTATTTTAGCTTCTTTCTTGCTTTTATGCGTTAGTGGCTGCGGAATTGTTGACTATTATTTTTTACCTAAGCCTGAAGACACTGCGCAAGAGCTTTATGAAGCCGGTGTAGAAGCCATGAAGGACAAATCTTATAGTGATGCAGCAGATTATTTTGGTAAACTGAAAGATCGTTATCCATTCAGTCCTTATACCGTTAAAGCTGAAGTTAGTCTTGGTGATGCTCTCTTTTTAGAAAAGAGGTATTTTGATGCATCTGAATCATATAAAGAATTTGCAGCCCTGCATCCGGGCAACGAAGAAATTCCTTATGTTCTATTTCAGATTGGTTTGAGCAATTTTAATATATTTAGCTCGATTGATCGTCCCCAAACGAGCGTTACTGAAGCACTTGAATACTTTTACAGGGTTGAAGAGGCTTACCCCGACAGTGAATATTCAAAGTCTGCTAAGGAATATATTATAAAATGCCGTAGACACCTTGCGGATCATGAGCTTTATATCGCAGATTTTTTCTGGCGGTCTTCTAAGTTCGGTTCCGCATGGAAACGATATGCGTATGTTGTCAAAAATTTTAAAGATCTGCCTAAAGTGCAGCTATATGCTAGAAAACAAGCTGAAATGGCTTATTATGAATACCAGAAAACTCTTTCAGAAGATGAACGTGAAAAACTTCAGGGTAGCTGGAAAGAACTTTTCGACTGGTTATAAATAATTTGTTTTAATTTAAGATAAGACCCGGCAGGCAGAAGTCTGTCGGGTCTTTTTTAATTATTTTAAGATGTTTTCAAACCTTTTTTATACTTAGGGTACGTTTTTATTGAGTTTAAAGTTAGTTGTAAGGGGGATTAACTATAAATTAATCGTCCTAGACAAAATATTTTGAACATATGAATTAATTAAACTAGACTAAATTACTTTAGAATTTTATTTTCTCTAAAAATTAATATTGTCATAAATATTATATAACAATTATATTTAAAAAAATATATTATCATTTTTTTAAAGTACAGAGAATTAATACTGCATATTTTCCAGAGGATTACACATGTTCATATTTCCTGAATGGTTGCAAGAATACCATATCACAGATGATGTTTTTGCGGATTGTTATGAGTCAACTCTACCTGCACAGAGGGCTTGGCTTAAAAAGACTATTGCCCAAAGCTATGCAGTTAATTCTCCTGAAGCTCCTCAAAAAACTTGGACAGTTAATACCTGGCGTGGTGGTTTTGAAACAGAGATTTCTGTTTCACCTTTGGACTGGACGGTGTTGCTTCTTGATAAGGGCAGCGTTTCAGCAGTAAGGATTTTAGCTGCCCTAAGTCCTGCTTTGGCAGCTGGTATACAAAATATTTTGGTAGTGTTCGTGGGGGATGGCGATATTGCGCAGTCTGTTCTGACAGGATTTGAACTTGCCGGTCAGGAAGATGTTGTAAAACTGAGTAAATCTGACTTGGCTGAATTATTTTGTTATTTAAAAGATTCTAGTGCCTGTGGTGCAATTCTTGATCTGCGTTCTGCGCCAGAAGGTATCTCTTATGATGCGAAGTTTCGTTACTGGCAAGCTCCTAATATTTCTAGTATATATTGCTATAAGGATGAAGAATTACCTGTAATTGAGGTATTGAATTTTGCTCATCCTGATATAGATTTGATAGAAGTGAACGAAGATACTTTTGAGGACATAAGTGGTGAAGTTATTGTTGTTCCTGCTGAACTGGTAGGTGAAGCTTTGAATAACTTCAAAATAGTTCTTACTTATGGTCAAGAGGGATGCTGGATTTGGAATAATTTCGGAAGTTGGTTTTTCAAACACGAATCTGTTGCTCTTGCTGCGGCTGAATAAGATTATTACCGGGAAGGTGTTTTGTGAGTGTTAAGCCTGATTTTTCTGCTAAAGGTGTTGGCAAAATACGAAATATTGGAATTATTGCGCATATTGATGCGGGGAAAACAACTGTCACTGAGCGAATGCTTTATTTTTCCGGAAAGATCCACCGGCTTGGCGAAGTTCATGAAGGAACTGCCACAATGGATTATATGCCCGAAGAACAGGATCGCGGGATAACCATTACTTCGGCCGTGACGACCTGTTATTGGGGCCAAAATACAATCAATATTATTGATACTCCCGGGCATGTTGATTTTACCATTGAAGTGGAAAGGTCATTACGAGTTCTTGATGGTGCTATTGGAGTATTCTGCGCTGTGGGCGGGGTCGAGCCTCAGTCAGAAACTGTTTGGCGGCAAAGTGAAAGTTACGGTATTCCTAAGCTCGTTTTTATTAATAAAATGGATCGCCCCGGTGCTGATTTTGAAGTCGTTTTGAAGTCCATGACTGATAAGTTAGGTATAAAATCTCTTCCCGTACAAATCCCTGATGGGGGAGGTGATGAATTTTCTGCTGTTTATGATCTGATCAGAATGAAAAAATTAGTCTTTGATCAAGATGAAAATGGTGAAAAATTCGATATAGTTGAACTTGATGATCATGATGAAGAATTTGTAGCTCCGTGGAGAGAGCGTATGTGTGATATGCTTTCTGAAATTAATGATGAGTTTATGGAGCGTTATCTGGATGATTGTGTTGATCCTGAATATATAGAATCTATGATCCGCAAAGCGACTTTGGATTTGGAAATAGTTCCTGTTTATGTAGGGTCTGCTCTTAAAAACATTGGAATACAGCCTCTTATGGATGGTGTATGTAAATTTTTACCAAGTCCGCTAGAGGTGTCCAGAGTTAGCGGAATTGATCCCTTTACAGGTGTGGAGCGTTTAGTTGAGCCATTAGTGTCAGAACCGTTTCAGGCCCTGGCTTTTAAGGTTGTTATGGACAACGGCCGTAAGATGGTACTCATGCGAATTTACGCTGGTAAAGTTGAATCTGGTGATTCTGTAAAGAATTTTACGCAAAATACAACTGAACGTATTGCCCGTTTATTTAGGATGCATGCTGGGCGTAAGGAACTTATTGATGTCGCAGGAGTGGGCGATATTATAGCTGTCGGAGGTATGAAGGACACCAGAACGGGTGATACTTTGTCAACTCCAGACTATCCGCTTATTCTTGAAAACATTTCTCTCTATAAACCGGTAATTTCACTCGCAATTGAACCTAAAAATGTGGAAGAGTCTGACAAAATTGAAGAAGTTCTGGATAAATATTTACAGGAAGACCCTACTCTTGATCTGAAAACAGATGAGAATACCGGTCAAATTATTTTGTCAGGCATGGGAGAGCTTCATCTTGAAGTTGTCTTGGATAGATTGAAGCGTGAATATAAACTTGAACCAAGGTCAGGTAAGCCTCAGGTTATTTATCAGGAAGTTCCCGGAAAAATGGCTGAAGCTGAGGAAAATTTTGATAAACTGCTTGGTGATGCAAAACATTACGGTTATGTACGACTTGCGATAGAACCGCTTGAACGGGGAGCAGGGCATGATATTGTTTTTGAAATTAATACAGTTGAATGGCCTTCCGACTGGATGGATGCTGTTGCTGATGGGATAAGTGATGGATTGCAGAGCGGAGTTATTAAGGGGTTTCCAGTCCAAGACGTGAAGGTGCGCGTATTAGAATTACGTAGAAAGGATGGAGAATCTAGCATCCCCGGCTATCATATGGCAGCTGGAAAAGCATTAAAGTCTGCACTTTCAAAGTCATCTCCTAAACTCATGGAACCGATCATGGATGTTGAGATTTCAGTACCTGAAGAGTTTGTCGGTGATGTAATCGGTCTTTTGGGTGCAAAGGGAGCGCGCATTGAAAATATGCTCGACCGTAATAATCAGAAGATAGTTCAAGGGCTGGCACCGCTGCGCAAAATGTTTGGTTTTTCTACAGACCTGCGGTCATCCACTCAAGGTCGTGCCGGATTTGCCATGAAATTTCACAGTTTTGATGTTTTAGACTAATCTTTTTATGATATTTCAATGATTGGGATCTCGAGGATGGTCATGACTATTTCTCGATTTGAATAGATAATGCTGCTTTGCCGGGCAAGGTAGTTTTTCATTATGCTCAAGCAGGTAATTGATGCAAAAAGAACTTTCACGATTAGGCAGAGTCAAAAGGCTTTTAAAGTTATATTATTTAAAAATAATGCGGATTAATGCTTCTCCGCATTTTATTGCCATGGGTGTTGCGTGCGGTGTTTTCGGAGGCTGTTTTCCAGTTATTCCCGGACTTCCACTACAAACTGTAATAGCAGTTGTCGCAGCATTTTGTACTCGCAGCAGTAAGATTGCTGCTGCCATTGCTACATGGATTTCAAACCCTTTTAACTGGCTGCTTTTTTATTATGTACAGTTTAAAATAGGTACTTTCCTGTTACCGATAGAGCTTAATTTTGATCCTGCCAAATGGCAGGTAAGTGATTTTATGCAGATCGGCTGGCAAGGAATTACTGTGCTTATTTTCGGAGGTTTTGTATTAGGGATTCCACTGGCTGTGATATCTTATTTTGTAGCTTTGCATTTTGTGCGTAGCTATAGGAGAAAAAAGACTCTTAGAATGCTTGCCCGTAGAAAGAATCTGTAATGCTGATATCTTTTTATTTACACTATGTTAAAAATTAGTGTGAAAAGTATGATTTAAGACCCTTTATAAGCTATAGGGTCTTTTTTTTATGATATTAGTTGTGATAATTCTTGAAACAAATTGATTAAATGTTTAAAAATAAGTGAGATTTTAGCTAATATAATGACCGGGAGCATCCTGATGTCTGATGATATGACTACACAAGTCTTTAAAGAAGAAGCTTACGAACTGCTTGGAGAGCTTGAAACTTCCTTGCTTGAGCTTGAAGAAATGCCTGATGATATGGACCTTATCAACAGAGTTTTTAGAGCCCTGCATACGATTAAAGGCTCCGGGGCCATGTTTGGTTTTGATGCTATTGCTGCCTTTACTCATGAAGTTGAAACTGTTTTTGACAAAGTCAGAAACGGCGAACTGCCAATTACTAAAGAACTGCTGACTCTTTCTCTCTCATCCAGAGATCACATATATTCTTTACTTGAATCTTCCGGTGAAACGGGAGAGCCCCCGTCCGGGGAACACATTTTGGAAGGATTGAAAAATATTGCTTTCGGGAGTGATAATGTTGATTTTACAGATGAGATTGAAACATCTGTTCAGGAAGTAATTCCAGATGAAATTTCTGAGGCTGACCCAAGCGATTATGCCAATATGTACCGAATCGAGATCACTCCTGTTTCAGGTAATGAAGTAAGTGATGAAGATCTCTCCCCGCTAATGGATGAGCTCAGAAAAATCGGAAAAGTATGTTTTGAAATTTTTCATTCAGGTGAAGAAGATAACGCTTCTAAAAAAGGGCAATACTGGGATATCCTTTTTAAAAGCGATGTGGACAGTCTTTCAATAGAAGAGATTTTCTTTTTTACCGATGTTCCAATTACCGTAAAAGTTCTTACAGCATCTCAAGATGATTTTGATGCCTTAGATAAGGTTGAAGAAACAGTACCTGCGAAAGATAAAGAAAGTAATGGACAGTACAAAAAGCTTGGTGAAATTCTTATTGATAGAGGTGATGTTAGCCATGAAACGATTGAGCAGGTTCTTGCTGATCAAAAACCTTTAGGTGAATTGCTTACCGAAAAAGGGGTTGTCAGTAAGGAGAAAGTTGATAGTGCGTTAGCTGAACAGGCTGCGGCTAAAGAATTTCGCGCTGCACGCCAAAAAGTTGATGTAGCTTCCTCTATCAGAGTTTCTGCCGAAAAACTTGATTATCTGGTTGATCTAGTTGGAGAGCTTGTCATCGTTCAGGCGCAGATAAGTCAGGTTGTCAGTGAGAAAGGTGACCCTGCACTTACTGCTTTATCGGAAGAACTTGAGCGTCTTTCGGATGAACTTCGCGATGGTACACTTGGAATCAGAATGCTGCCGATCGGAACAACTTTCAGCAAGTTCAGAAGGTTGGTCCGTGATTTATCAGAAGAGCTGGGTAAAAAAATAGAATTGCATACTATAGGTGCTGAGACAGAGCTTGATAAGACCGTTATTGAAAGATTGAGTGATCCTCTTGTGCATCTATTGCGTAATTCTATCGACCATGGAATTGAACAGCCTGATATCCGTAAGGAAAAAGGAAAATCAGAACACGGAACGATTACTCTTACAGCAGAACATTCCGGCGGTGATGTAATTATTCTCATTGAAGATGACGGTAAGGGAATGTCAAAAGATGCAATTCGTTCCAAAGCCGTTGATAAAGGACTTATTACAGCAGATGTGGATCTTTCCGATAAAGAACTTTTTAATCTTATTTTTGAACCAGGATTTTCTACAGCAGCAAGCATAACCAGTGTTTCAGGTCGAGGCGTTGGTATGGACGTTGTAAAACGCGCGATAGATTCATTGCGTGGAAGTATTGATATCGATAGCAAAGAAGGCAAGGGAAGTGTAATAACTATACGGTTGCCGCTTACTCTGGCTATTATTGATGGCCTTCAAGTTCGTGTTGAAGACGGATATTATGTTATTCCTCTCTCACTGGTTGAAGAATGTGTTGAGCTTACCCGTGCTGATGTTGAAAATGCAAATGGGCAGCAGTTTGTTAATTTACGCGGAGAAATTGTTCCCTATATCAGAATACGTGAGTGGTTTGATATTGAAGGAGAATCACCAGCAATAGAACAGATTGTTATAACCGGGCTTGAAGGTAATAGAGTTGGCGTTGTTGTTGATACAGTTATTGGAGAACATCAGACTGTTATTAAGAGCCTTGGAAGAGTTTATCGTGATGTGGAGGGAATATCAGGGGCTACAATTAAGGGAGATGGCACTCTTGCTTTGATTTTAGATATTCCAAAACTTTTTCGTACAGTATTAGCAGAAATTAAGGCAGTTGGCTGATGACTATGATGAAAGAGAATTCCCCAAAGGATAATCGTTGCGCTTCAGTAGTGACTACCCCAAAGATGACAGATGCTGACTTTAGAAAGTTCAGCACATTAATTAAAGGGGAGTTCGGAATAAAAATGCCTCTGGCAAAAAAAACAATGCTTGAGGCAAGGCTGCAGAAGAGGTTGCGTGCACTAGGTTTAAGTACTCATTCACAATATTGCGATTTTTTGTTCAGTCCTGAGGGGTTTGAAAGAGAACTTACTCAATTAATTGATGTTGTTACCACAAATACTACAGATTTTTTTCGCGAGCCAAAACATTTTGAATTGATGCTTACTACGGTTCTGCCTGATTTATCACAGCAAAAGAATCGGCCGATAAAGGTCTGGTCTGCTGGATGTTCCAGCGGCGAAGAGCCATACACAATTGCTATGGTTCTCAGTGAATTTGCAGCGAAAAATAGTAATTTTAATTTTTCAATTCTCGCAACAGATATTTCTACTGAAATTCTGCATAAAGCTATGAATGCAGTCTATTCCAAGGATAAAGTTGATGTAATCCCGTTGGCTTTAAAGAAAAAATATATGTTGAAAAGTAAAGACAAGGCTAAAAAACTTGTACGAATGGCTCCTGAGTTACGAAAAAAGGTTGATTTTCGCAGATTAAATTTTATGGAACCATTCCCGTTCAAAGACGAGAAGGATATAATATTCTGCCGAAATGTTGTAATATATTTTGACAGAGCAACTCAAGATAAATTGTTTAAGAAGTTTTGTGAAAGATTGTGTAAGGGCGGGTATTTATTTATTGGGCACTCTGAAAGTATTTCTGGTATGGATCTTCCCATCAGACAGATAGCTCCTACTGTTTATCAAAAGGTTTAGGGTATGATAAATAATAAAACAAAGGTTCTGATTGTTGATGATTCTGCTCTTGTAAGACAGACTTTACAACAATTGTTTAATACTGACCCTGCAATTGAAGTTGTTGGAAGCGCAGGAGATCCATTTGCTGCTGCTGAGATAATGAAAACTGTTGTTCCAGATGTTATTACGCTTGATATTGAAATGCCGAAAATGGACGGACTTACTTTCCTACGTAAGCTTATGAGTCAGCATCCTATTCCTGTGGTTATTTGCTCAACATTAACTGCTAAAGGATCTGAAAGTTATATGCGTGCGCTTGAATATGGCGCGATTGAAATTATAACTAAACCTAAAATAGGAACCAGGCAATTTTTTGAAGAATCCAGCATACGTGTTTGTGATGTAATAAAAGCCGCAGCCCTCGCAAGACCAAAAAAACTTTCTGCACGGCCACTTAATGTCCAGCCGAAGTTGAGTGCTGATGCTATGCTGCCAAAGGCCCGCCCACGTTCAACCAGCTTACAGACAACGGAGAAAGTAGTTCTTGTAGGAGCTTCAACTGGTGGAACAGAAGCTATTCAAAGTTTTCTGCAAAGAATGCCGCGTGACTGTCCAGGTATTGCAATCGTTCAACATATGCCTGAACAATTTACAGCAGCATTTGCTGCACGATTAAATACTATTTGCCAGATTATGGTAAAAGAAGCTTCGGATGGAGACAGTATCTTGAGGGGACAGGCTCTGATTGCACCGGGTAACAAGCACATGCTCGTTAAACGATCAGGCGCTCGGTATTATGTTGAAATAAAAGATGGACCTTTAGTCAGTCGTCACAGACCTTCAGTTGATGTCCTTTTCCGATCAGGAGCATCCAGTGCAGGTAAAAATGCTGTTGCTGTTATTATGACTGGAATGGGAGATGATGGAGCTAAGGGTATGAAAGAGATGCGTGAATCTGGAACTTACACCATTGCGCAGGATGAAGCTTCATGTGTTGTTTTTGGTATGCCGCAAGAGGCAATTAAAGCTGGTGGAGTTGATAAAGTAACTTCACTTAACAACATTCCTAATGAAGTAATTTCCCGTTGTAATAGCTAATTGTATATTTTGATTATAAAAAAGACCGGAGAATATATATTCTCCGGTCTTTTTTATGTTGGCTAAATATTGTGATGGATTTTATTTCGCTAGTTTGGACATATGTTTAAATTTTTTTGCCTTGATTATGTTTATGAAAAATAATTTTTACTTCATCTTCAGTAATAAGACCTTCAGTCATGTTATCATTCAGGAATTTTTTTAATGGCTCAATTCTTTCAGCAGTGTCTACAATTTCAATTATTAAAGGAAGGTCTTCGGAAAGGCGTAGTATTGATGTTGTGCGTACTTGGCTGTTTTCACCATATCCCATAACACCTCTATAAACAGATGCCCCCACAATTCCTAATTTGCGAGCTTCTTCTACAATTACTTCGTACAAGGGGCGGTGCTTAATACGATTTTCTTCACCTGTGAAAATTTTGAGCCTTATAGCTTTTTCCGATAGAGTCATGGAAATTCTCCGTGGTTATATTTTATTAAGGTCAAGAAACTATTAATCTTCCAAGGGCAAGACCGCCAACAATACACATAACGCCGAGAGCTGTCTGTCCTCCGACATTCAGGGCGGCAAGAGGCCATTGACTTGATTTGATGAGTGTAGTTGTTTCAAACATATAAGTCGAAAATGTAGTAAACGCTCCCATAAATCCAGTCAGAATCATAAGTCGCATATGGGGAGGCAAGCCTAATCTATTTTCAAATATACCGGTAACTAGACCAAAAAGAAGACAGCCAATCAGATTTACTGCACAAGTGCCGGCTGGAAAAGATGTATTAAACATTTTTTGGGCTACGCCTGAGAGAAGATATCGGCTTAAAGTCCCTGCAGCTCCGCCTGCTGCTATATAAAAATATTTTTGCATGTTATTATCCTATAATAATGTTCAATTGTTAACAATCTGTATCATTTCAAGAATAGAGAGAAAAGTAAAATGGCACTGGAAATAGAATTGAAATTTGTAAATGCGGATATAGAATTAGCCCGTAAGATTATGGAAGAGAAGGGCGGTAATAAGATTACCCGCCATTATGAGCGAAATATTGTACTGGATGATCCAGGACGTACTCTATACAAGCGTTCAGCATTATTGCGGGTTAGACAGGCTGACAAAATTACCATGACTGTTAAACGAATTCCTGCCGAAATAGATGAGAGCAAAGCAAAAGTTTACGTTGAGCATGAAACGGAAGTCTCCAGCTTTGATGAGACCGTATCTGCATTGCAGGTTTTAGGCTATGCACCTGTTTTCAGCTACGAGAAAATAAGGGAAGAATGGGAATTTGCTCATTGCCATGTATGTCTTGATTTACTCCCATTCGGACCATTTATAGAAATAGAGGGCAGTGAAGCTGATATATTGTCCTGTGCAGGAATTTTAGGACTTGACGAATCTACCTCAAGTAAAAAAACATATCATGAACTTAACCGGTCTTATCGCGCTGAAAGAGGATTGCCTCAGGATGAAAATTTCATATTTTCAGCAGAAGAAGTTAAAGGATTACTTTAATTATATTTATTTTAATACAGATTAAAGTGTGAAAAAAATAAAAATAAACAATTCTTCCTCGACAGGTGGGGGAATTGTTCTTATTGTTAAACATAGTAGAAAAGATAATTTTTAAAAACGATTAAAAAAATATGCCCGAATATATAGAAGAATTTGAATCAGATGTACTGTTTAAAGATGAACTCAAGGAGCCTCGCAAATATCGGGTGCTGCTGCACAATGATGACTACACATCCATGGAATTCGTGATAGCCATACTTATGCAGGTTTTCAGAAAAACAGAAGAGGAATCCACAGAAATCATGCTCAAAGTTCATAATGATGGAGTAGGGGTTTGTGGAGTTTATACAGCAGAAGTTGCTGAAACACGCGTTGAAATGGTCAGACAGCTTGCACAGCAGGCAGGCTTTCCGCTGAAATGCACAATCGAAGAGGTCTAGTATGCTGAGTAAAGCATTAGAACAAGCACTGACTTCTGCGGTTAACGAAGTCAGGCTCAGAAATCACGAGTTTCTAACTCTTGAGCATTTACTTTACGCAATCGTTCAGGAAGAAGTTGGTGCAGATATTCTTTCCGGATGCGGTGCTGAACTGGTGAAGCTCAGAAGTCAGCTTGAACGTTTTTTTGACGAAAACCTTGAACCTCTCCCCAGTGGTGTTGATACAGAAGTTATCCAGACTATGGGGGTAAGACGTGTCCTGCAGAGAGCTATCTGGCAGAAGAAAGCCGCAGGAAAAGACGTTGTTGAGATCGGTGATGTAGTCGCTGCAATGTTTGAAGAAGAAGACTCGTACGCAGTCTATTTTCTTAAGACACATGATATTTCACGTCTTGATATTTTAGAATATATTTCACATGCAATGAGCGAGAATGATTGGTCTGAAGGTCTTGATATCAGTCCTAATCCTAAAACCGGAACCTCTGTTCCCGGTGGTCCCGGCCCAGCAGGACAACCTGGCGAGACAAAGGACGGTAAGCCGTCTCCCCTAGAAGAGTTTACTACCAATCTTACACAAAAAGCGCGTGATGGAAGGATTGATCCACTCATCGGGCGTGATATTGAAATAGAACGAACCCTACAGGTGCTTTCCCGCAGACGCAAAAATAATCCTATTTTTGTAGGAGATCCCGGTGTGGGTAAAACAGCTATGGCTGAAGGACTAGCACGTGCCATTGCAAAAGGAAATGTCCCATCTGTATTTGAAAATACAGATGTTTTTGCACTTGATATGGGCGCTCTTTTAGCAGGAACTAAATATCGCGGTGATTTTGAATCACGTCTTAAAGGAGTTTTAGCCCAGCTTAAGCATCATAAAAATGCGGTGCTTTTTGTTGATGAAATTCATACTATCGTCGGAGCCGGAGCTGTAAGCGGCGGTTCAATGGATGCATCGAATATCCTCAAGCCTTTTCTGGCATCAGGAGAAGTTCGCTGCATAGGCGCAACAACTTATGAAGAGTATAAGAATCATTTTGAAAAGGATCGTGCTCTTTCCCGTAGATTTCAAAAAATAGATCTTTCAGAACCATCTGTAGATGAAACTATTGAGATTCTTAAGGGACTTAAGCCGTACTATGAAGAACATCATCATGTGGTTTATTCTCCTTCAGCAATAAAAGCTGCTGCGGAACTTTCAGCCAGGCATATCAATGAACGTTTTCTGCCGGACAAGGCTATTGACGTAATCGATGAAGCCGGTGCTTTTTACGGACTCAGTCAGCGAAAACGTAAGGGAGATCGTATTCTGGTAAGTGATGTGGAAAAAGTCATTTCTAAAATGGCCCGTATTCCTACACGCCGAATTACGATGTCAGACCGTACCCGTCTTCAGGAACTTGATGTAAATCTTAAGTCTGTTGTTTTCGGACAGGATAAGGCTGTCGATACAATTACGAAAGCGATATTGCGTTCCAGAGCGGGAATGAAGCAGGTCGGGCGTCCTACCGGATCATTTTTGCTTACAGGACCTACTGGTGTTGGTAAAACAGAACTTGCGCGTCAGCTTGCTTCGACAATGGGTGTCCATTTTATTCGTTTTGATATGAGTGAATATATGGAGAAACATGCAGTTGCCCGTTTGATAGGAGCGCCTCCCGGATATGTCGGGTTTGATCAGGGCGGATTGCTGACCGAAGGTGTCCGCAAGAACCCTCATTGTATTATTCTTTTTGATGAAATAGAGAAAGCTCATCCTGATGTATTTAATATACTGCTTCAGGTAATGGACTACGCTACGCTCACCGATAACAATGGCCGTAAAGCTGATTTTCGCCACACTGTGCTGCTCATGACCTCCAATGCCGGTGCACGTGAGATGACTAAGGGGGGAATAGGTTTTGGTTCCAGCGTTAAGGGCGGTGATAATAAAGATCGAGGAATAAAGGCTGTTGAAAAGATTTTCAGTCCTGAGTTCCGTAACAGACTTGATGCAATCGTACCTTTTAATTCACTTGAAATAGATATCATGGAACTGATTGTTGAAAAATTTATTAAAGAGCTCAACAACCAACTCCTTGATAATAAAGTGACTATCGAGATAGATAAGAAATCAAAAAGATGGCTGGCTGAAAAAGGACATGATCCTGCTTATGGAGCTCGTCCGATGGCTAGGCTCATTCAGACATCTATTAAAGATGAAATTGCAGATGAAATATTGTTTGGAAAGCTTGTTAAAGGTGGTACTGTCAATGTTTCTACTAAAAAAGATAAAGATGAAGATGTATTGAGTTTTAAATTCAAGCACTAAAATTATAAACTGTTTATTTTAATCATTAGAAGGACTCCGCTTTGGAGTCCTTCTTTTTGATAAGAAGCTGTATTGCTTATCTGACATTTCTTCTCACAATTACCGCCCTGATACGATGTTTAAGTTCTCAAATATTTTTATTCAAAAAAAGCTTAAATATTCCAATTGCTAATGAGAATCGCATCATTAAAATAAATGTTTTAATATAAAAAATCTCAGACTTTTGTTAAATATTAATAAAGCTGCTTTTTGCGGTTTTAATGATTAATAATTTAATAAATATTGAAATCATCTAATTAAAACTTTGAGTTGCTATTGCGTAATTCCGGTAAACGTTTATTATTAGATATCGTCTTGAATAGAAAAGGAATTTTATGGTTGTTTATAGATTAATAGAAGATCCTATTTTCCCGGATCCAGATGAAGCAGAGCCTGATGGACTGCTTGCTGTTGGTGGAGATTTAAGCCCTGAAAGGTTACTTTCGGCATACGCTTCAGGAATATTTCCATGGTATGACGAGAACTCGCCAATTTTGTGGTGGTCACTTGATCCTAGATTGGTGATGTCTTTTGATAAACTTCATGTGTCACGCCGTGTTAAGCGTAAAATACGTAATAAAAAATATAGAGTGACTTTTGATACTGACTTTGAACAAGTCATCAGGAACTGTGCTATGAAATTCAGGCCGGGACAAGCCGGTACATGGATTGTTCCTGAAATGATTGATGCCTATGTAAAATTACATAAGCTTGGTTTTGCTCATAGCGTCGAGGTCTGGAATGAATCAGGGAAGCTCTCTGGAGGACTTTATGGAATTTCTCTGGGGAAGGTTTTTTCTGGAGAGTCCATGTTTTTTATTGAACCTGATGCATCAAAAGTAGGTTTTTCATACCTTGTACAATATTTAAAAAATCGTGAATTTCATTTTATCGACTGCCAGCAGCCTACTGGCCATCTAAAATCTTTAGGGGCAGAAGAAATGTCACGGGAACTATTTCTTGAAAAGCTTGATGAAGCTTTAAATTATTCAGCCTTGCGCGGAGTTTGGCAATTCATGCCCGGAGAGTATGAGCAGATCACAAATTTGCTAGGTTGCAGTTAATGTAATAAAAGATGACTCTTGCTGAGTCATCTTTTATTACATAGCTTATTGAACTGTTTAGAAATGATATTCTTTGTATTTAAAAACAGATAGCAATTCAGAATTTAGTTATTATCACCATCGCGAGTTTCAACAAGCGGACGATGTGCGCCGAGATTGTAAAGTCCTCGCAGAGCAAAAGGCAAATTGAAATGGGGGACTTTCTCAAACCGGATCAGTCCGATATCCTTTCCTTCGGTGATAGAGCATAAGGGAGGCAACCCAGTCGGTACAGGGAATTCCATCGGGGTTGAGAAGATAGATTCAAGTCTTGAAGAATAATGATCCTTAAGATAATCCACAATCTGATCGCGTTCTTCCTTAGTGAATGATTCAAGAATTATTTTACGATCTTTTTTCTCATCAGGAATAGAGCCTAGTGTTGCAGGACTACCAAACAGGTTGGTATCCCATGAAATCTCATCTTCATCTTCACTATTCCACTCAGGTCTGAAGAGATGCACTTCTACATCACGGCGGCCTTTAAAGCTGCGAATGACCATTGATACGGCATAGCCTCTTTTGACCGGAATCTCACCGTTTTCTATTTGGATTATAGGAATCATTGCTACCTCGCAAAATGAATGTTTTAATGTTGCCAATCGGCATATCAATCTAACATAACTATTTTAATTTAACAGCACAAGTCGGGAAAAGTAAGAATGTCAGCTAAATTTGAACTCGTCAGCGACTACACTTTAAAAGGTGACCAGCCGGAAGCTGTGAGGCAACTGGTGGAAAATTTACAACAAGGTGTGCAGGATCAGGTTTTACTCGGTGCAACTGGTACAGGTAAAACTTTTGCAATGGCCAATGTTATTCAAGAATTAAATCGTCCGACACTGGTAATGGCGCCGAACAAGACTTTAGCTGCTCAGCTTTTCAATGAATTCAAGGCATTGTTCCCTCATAATGCAGTTGAATATTTTGTCAGTTATTATGATTATTACCAGCCGGAAGCGTATCTGCCGCATTCCGATACATATATTGAAAAAGATTCATCAATCAATGATGATATAGATAAACTTAGACACTCGGCAACGCACGCTCTTTTAACCAGACGCGATGTACTTATTGTTGCTTCTGTTTCCTGTATTTACGGTTTGGGTTCGCCTGAGTTTTATGCGCGCATGATTATTCCGGTTGAGGAAGGTCAGGAAATGTCCATGGAAAAACTCATGGATAGGCTTATAGAAGTTCAATATGAGCGCAATGACTATGATTTTCATCGTGGAACTTTTCGGGTACGCGGGGATGTTATAGAGATTATTCCTGCATATAGTCGTGAACAGGCTCTCAGGATTGAATTTTTCGGAGATGAGATAGACTCGATCTTAGAAACTGATCCATTAACAGGTGAAGTTACCGGGCGCAGACGTAAAACCGTTATTTATCCTGCCAGCCACTTTGTTTCTGACAAGGACAATCTCGAAAGGGCACGTGAAGACATCCGTGAAGAGTTGACCGATACACTGATTAAATACAAGAAAGACAACAAGTTACTTGAGGCACAGCGCATTGAACAGCGCACAATGTATGACCTCGAAATGATTGAAGAGATTGGGTATTGTAACGGTATTGAAAACTATTCCCGTCACCTTGATGGACGTAAAGAAGGTGATCCTCCAGCAACACTGATTCATTATTTTCCAGATGATTTTTTACTTTTTATGGATGAATCACACATAGCTGTTCCTCAGGTTGGCGCTATGTATAATGGTGACCGCTCACGCAAAACAACTCTGGTTAATTTCGGTTTCAGGTTGCCTTCTGCTCTTGATAACAGACCGTTATGCTTTGATGAATTTTTAGATATAATAGGGCAGACTGTTTATGTCTCAGCAACTCCTGGACCGTGGGAAATGGAGCGGGCACAAGGGTTGGTTGTTGAGCAGATTATCCGTCCAACCGGCCTTCTTGATCCTATTGTTGAAGTGCGTCCAGTCAAAGGACAGATGGATGATTTACTTGCTGAGTGCAAAGAGCGTGAGAAAAAGGGTGAGCGAGTTTTAATCACAACACTTACCAAACGTATGTCCGAAGATCTGACTGAATATTTTAATCAGATGGGTGTTGAAGCAAAATATCTGCATTCTGATATCGATACCATGGAACGAATGGCGATCATTCAATCATTACGTGCCGGCGAGTTTACAGCTTTGGTAGGGATTAACCTTTTGCGGGAAGGTCTTGATATTCCAGAAGTTTCTCTTGTCGCGATTTTAGATGCGGACAAAGAAGGTTTTTTGAGATCAACCCGATCACTCATTCAGACTTTTGGTCGTGCTGCACGAAATTCAGAAGGTCGTGTTTTCCTCTATGCGGATAATATTACCAGATCTATGCGCACTGCAATGGATGAAACATCAAGACGTCGTGAAAAACAGAATGGGTACAACGAACAGCATGGAATCATTCCGAAAACTATCAGTAAATCACTGGATAATATGCTTGGAACACTGTACTCTGATACGTGGTCAGGGAGTGAACTTAAGATAGCTGCCGAGGAAGCTGCCCAGTATGGTCTTGATCCCGCAAAAATGGAAAAGCAGGCCCGTAAAATGGAAAAAGAAATGCGCAAATATGCTGCTGAACTTGAATTTGAGAAGGCAGCTGAACTTCGAGATAAAATTCAAGTTTTACGTAATAAAATAATAAGTCTCGGCTAGTTGAGCATGGACATTAATTAAGTGGACTGATTTAAATGAAATCCAAAACCATATTTTCAACAATGCTCAGCCTCAGAAGAACTTTCGGTATGTTCTGGGGGCTGATTGCCGGTTTTATTTATATGCTGCTGGTCTTTATCGGTGGTATTATCGGATATATGTGGATTGAGGGGTGGAATTTTTTAAACAGTTTCTACATGGTAGTGATTACCCTCTCTACCGTTGGATTTATGGAGGTTTTACCATTATCAAACAATGGCCGGATTTTGACCTCTTTGCTAATCCTTGGTGGAGTTGGTGGTTTTGCATATTTGATTGGTGCTTTTTCCCAGTTGCTGGTGGAAGGGCGGTTGCAGGCAATTCTTGGGAGACGCAGAATGCAAAAAACAATCGGAAAACTTAGAAATCATATTATTGTATGTGGTTACGGGCGAATCGGTGAGATTGTAACCAAAGAGATTATAGACGAAGGGTGGGAGGTTGTTGTCATTGAAAACAACCGTGAGCTGGTCGAGAGTATGGAAGCTGCCGGAATTTCATGTGTAGAAGGAGATGCCACTAATGATGATGTTTTGAAGCTTGCCGGACTTGGTAATGCTAAAACACTTATTACCTCTCTTTCAGATGAAGCTGCCAATGTCTATGTGACGCTTATTGCTCGTCAGTCAAATGCAAAGCTGAATATTATCGCCCGTGGTAATAACCACATCAGTATTTCCCGCTTAGAATTTGCCGGGGCTAACCGGGTTGTACTTCCCCACACTATTGGGGGGCTGCGTATGGCTCAGTCGGTACTTAGGCCTACTGTGACTAACTTTATTGATATTGCTATGCGCGGCAAGCTTGATTTGCAGATGGAAGAGCTTTTTATAACGGCCGATTCTGAACTGGTGGGGAAAGATCTCATTGAATCTAAAATAAGACCTCGTTTTAACTTAATTATTATTGCCATTCGTAAAGGTTCAGGCGAAATGGTTTTTAATCCCGGTCCCAATGAAGTTATTGAAGCTGGTGATACATTGCTGACTGTAGGAAAACTTAGCGACCTTTCAGATATCAACAAAATACTTTAAGTTTACAGTTTGTAACGACGTGTCTATTCTTTGGCAAATATCACGCTAGTTATACAATAGAGATTGGCGTCTGAAATATTTTTTTATAATCTTTTCAATAGCTATTTTGTAGAATTATTTTAGTCTGATAAAGATCAAAAAAAATCCCCGCAGTCAGAGATTGCGGGGATTTTTATAATCAAATTAAAACTAAACGAGCTGAGCCATGAGGGTTTCTTTGATGGAATCAATAGAACCTTCACCATTGAGTTCGATATATTTAAAACCAGCTTTAGGAGCGAGATCTTTATAAAAATATGCTGCTGCAACAGTACCGGTCTTGTCATCGTAGTAGATGTCATGACGTTTGTTGATTGCTTCTGCATCCTGATCATCTGCACGCTCGGTGAGAGCTCCGCCACATACGCGACATTTGTCTCCATCAGGTTTGATAGCGTCGATGAATTTGTTGTTTGGATGGTTAGGATCGTTTTCACAGAGGCGGCGACCCATAATACGGTTTTTAGCAACTTCGCGAGGAAGAAGAATTTCGATAACGTAATCAAGTTTTACGCCGTCTTTTTCAAGAGCTTCCCAAAGTTTCTGAGCCTGAACGATAGAACGTGGGAAACCGTCAAGCAGCCAGCCGTTTTCATCGGAAGACTGGAGAACGTCAAGAACCATAGGAATAGTGATATCGTCAGGAACGAGTTCACCCTTGTCGATGTATTCTTTAGCTTTCATTCCGAGCTCGGTACCACCACCGATGTGCTTACGGAAAATAGCACCGGATTCAATATGATCGAGGTTGAATTTTTTCTTAGCAAGAGCGCCCTGAGTTCCTTTACCACTACCGTTAGGTCCAAAAATAAGAATATTCATTGTTGTCCTCCTAAAGAATTAGTAACAAATTTCACAAAGTTCTAAACCTTGCCGCTTTCCCTGTCAATGGTCTTTATTACTTTGAATAAGAGTCCTTTTTTTGAAATCTTAACGACCTTATTTCCAGGAAATTGGTAGGTTGAACCCGACTTTTGGCTTAAGAAACCTTGATCAAGCTGTAAAATTGAGTCTGATAAAGCATGTCCTGATCCAAGTAAATCCAACAACTGTTTGTAAATACGGACTCTTAACGCTTTATGTGATTTGTTCAAAATAGAACAAGGGACAAAAAAAGAACCGTCAGAAGTGTTCTCTACGTACTCAAAAAAATTAGCGAGTTGATCTCTCCAGAAATCAGCATCCAGATCAGCCTGCTGCTTGAGCCGTAACAGTCCAGCCCCTAAATTGGGATTCTCTTCAAGCAGTAATGGAATAAGATTATTGCGTACCCGATTGCGTGTATATTGATCTGATAAATTTGATTGGTCTTCACACCACGAACAATTAATAGATCTCAGGAAGCTCTCAAGTTTATTCTTTCGTGTTGAAAGAAGAGGACGCAATAATTTGCGCGCTGGATCATAAGCATCCATACCGCCAAGAGCCGGCCAGCCTGCACCGCGTAACAGTCTCATGATTACATCTTCACTAAGATCATCAACATGGTGTGCAAGAAGTAAAAGGTCAGCATCAAATTTCTTTAAGCATTGCTTGAAGAAATCATAGCGCACAATGCGACCGGCTTCTTCAAGTCCCATCGAATTTATTTTAGCATAGCTTGCTATATTCGCCTTATGAGATTCACAGGGAATCCCCAGCCTTTTGCAAAGATTTTCAACAAACTTCCTGTCTGTAGTTGATTCTTTGCGTAGACCGTGGTCAACATGAGCACAAAAAACCCTGCCACCGGATTTACGAGCGAGCAGGGTTGCTATTATCAATAAAGCGGTTGAGTCAATACCACCGGAAACTCCCACAAGCATTGACATTTTGGCAAAATTTGTACCAGATTTTAGATTCCCGAATTTTTCTATTTCAAGACAAAGCCGGGCTTCTTTAGGCCCGAGTTCCTGAATTGAAGCTGGAAGTGACTCTGTACACATAAAAATTATAGATGAATACCCAGATCGCCAATAAATTTATCAATGTAATCCAGCATATGGTTACGCTGTTCAGGGGTAGCATAACTGACACATTCACAGCGTATTTTACTCTGAGCGCGTACAAGTAATTCAATCTTTATGCTGCCTTCCATTACTTCAAGAGCCATGAAATAAGGACCACATTCCGGCAAATGTTCTTTCTGAACATCCTGAAGAAGATTTTTCGGAAGGGGAAGGTAAAAAATATCCTCGATCGGACCAGCTAATTCAAGCTCTTTAAGAGCATCAACAATCTTAGCTAAATCTTCTTCATAAATATCTTCAAGTAGGTAATTTCTCATCTGCTTAAAATCCTTTAGTCTTCCGGGTTACTCATTTTCTTCCTGCTACAGTGAGCATCAGGAGGAATTGTATCATTATCAAGGTTGAACATGCGTCTGGCAAGATCTACAAAACGATCGGCATTGCCTTCTTCTTCTGTCCGGCGTTTCAAAAAGACAACAGGTTCATGAAGGAGCTTCTTACCTATGGACATAGCCATGGTTTCAAGAGCCTTGTGAGTTTTAGCATCAACATCGCCTAACCTTTTAAGGGTCTTGGCGAGTTCTTTCTGAGCCACACTTTCGCTGCGGTTGAAAAGGTCCACAATGGTGGGCTGGAGATCAAGAGAATTAATCCAGTTACCAAAGGAGAGGGTTTCAAACTCGACAATAGAGTCTGCTTTAACAGCTTCATCTTCACGCTGAGAGCGGTTTTCCTCAACAACATCATTAAGATCGTCAATGTCGTATAAATATACGTTATCAAGTCCATTAACATCTGGATCAATATCACGTGGAACCGCAATATCGATAAAAAACATGGGTCTGAATTTTCTCTTTTTAATCACCTTCTTCATATCACGCGCTTTGATCACAGCGTGTGGCGCCCCGGTAGAACTGATAATAATATCAGTCTCGTCCAGGTGATCGTAGAGATTTTCAAAGGGAATTGCTTCCCCGCCCATTGCTTTAGCAAGCTCTTGAGCACGGGAAAATGTCCTGTTGGCAACGGCAATTTTCTCAACACCACTGTTCAGTAAGTGGGTTGCGGCCAGTTCAGCCATTTCTCCAGCTCCGATCAACATAGCCCGCTGTCCACGAAGGTCACCAAAAATCTTTTTAGCCAGTTCTACAGCTGCATAGCTTATGGAAACGGCACTTGAAGCTATAGACGTTTCTGTACGCACTCTTTTGGCAACAAAAAAAGCCTTATGCAGCATTCGGTTGATTATGACTCTGGCAGCTCCGGCATCAACAGCTTTACGATAGGAATCTTTGAGTTGTCCCAGAATTTGAGGTTCACCAACAATCATTGAATCAAGACTGCATGCTACACGAAACAGGTGCTTAACCGCATTGAGATTTTTATGACAATAAGTGTTTGGTTCAAGCTCACTCACCGAACCGCAACATCTTTGCGCCCAGTATCTGAAGACATCTTCTTCAGATTTTTCAGGGGAACAGACAACAAGAATCTCAACCCTGTTGCATGTGGAAAGAGCCATGACTTCGTTCATACCTATTTCAAGAAGTCCATCTTCGAACTCCTCTACATTTGTTAAGGCATAACGCTCACGAATATCCACTCCCGCAGAGCGGTGGTTAAGGCCGATAAGATAAATATTATGGTCCATATAAATTAGACTTTAAAGCTATGGTGAGTAGGAATAAAAAAGTTAATGCCCCACAAAGAGATCATGGTGATAATAAAAACAATGATCACCAGAATTGCCGGTTTTTTTCCTCTCCAGCCCATAACCATGCGCTGATGAAAGAGGAACGCAAACAAAAACCAGACTACTAACGTAACAATTTCTTTGGGATCCCATGAAAACATTCTGGTAAAAGTGCTTCTTGCCCAGAGAAATCCAGCGGCAAGACCCAGTGTATACAGGGGAAACCCGATAAGAATCGACCAATGGTTCACATTGTCGAATGTATTAAGCGAAGGCATTTCTTTGCCCATGGCAGAAAGATTAGCCTTGGTTTTAATTTTGTTGTTCAAATAAATAAAAGCAACTCCGGCTCCTGCTGCCATTGCCATAAGAGCAATACTGACGAAAATGGTTCCTATGTGCAGTCCCACAAATAACCCCGCAAGATGCGCCGGAAGATTAACTTTAAGACTTTGCGATGCAAGGGAAATAATAAAGAGTAGCAATGCCAGCGGAGATGCTGTCAGAGCAAAGAAAGTACTGCGTAATTTCCACCAGAGTCCAAAGTAAACCAGAATAAAACTCCAGCCGAGCAGGCTGAAATAGAAATAACCATCACTGAAAATAGTTCCGCGATAAAGAGATACTGCAAGTATTAAATCAAGGGTATGAAGAGCAAAACCGCCAATGGCTGCAAAATTACCCAATTTTCCGAGCACAGGATTATTTTTAATAGTGCCCACAAAAAATAAGGTCATACCTGTTAAATAACAGGTGATTATAATACATTGAAAAACTTCAAATAAGGTCATTAATCAGCTCCGGTATGCATGGAAGAAGTTCATCCGGCAATATTTGAGTCAGTAATTCTTCTACCCGGTCAATGTTTCCAGCTTCAAGTTCATCTAAAATGTTCGAAGCAACAAGTTCTCTGAACAAAGCGGTGTTGTGGCTTGTTTCCATGCCAAGGTCAAGAACCAAGGGTCTGATTTTTCCCATTAAAGTAATAAACGCAGCATAATGCGGACCGAAAACATTTTGCAGTTCTCGGCGTACTTTCTTAGTAAAAGCAGGTGAACAGCCTCCTGTAGAAACTGCCAGAGTAAGATCTCCCTGTCTAATAACCGAGGGTAGAATAAAACTACTTTTTTCTGGTAAATCAGCTATATTACATAGAATATTTTGTTTTTTGCAAAGGTCAGAAATTAACTTGTTTACATCCTTATTACTGGTGCAAGCCAAGACCATGAACCTATCAGTCAAATCCTCCGGTGTAAAAGCTCTTTTTACAAAGTTTACCCGTTTATCCTGACAGATTTTAATAATCTCAGCATTTGGTTCTGATGTATCAAGAACAAGAACTTCAGCAGGGTCACATTCAAGCAAAGATTTAAGTTTGCGTAATCCGACATCTCCGGCACCAACCAGCAGACACTTGTGATTTTTAACTTTTAGAAAAATAGGGTAGTAAATCATAGAAGTCCTGCATAACAAAAGTGTGTGCGGATTGTAAAATGACAAAACGCTGATAAAAAGATATAGTTTGATTCCCCAACTTATTGCTATAAAGGGATATTTATGAATAAAGCTTTAGTTGTCCAGTTGACAAGATTCGGTGATCTTGTCCAGACCAAGCGTTTGGTCTTAACCCTGCAAAAACGCAGTCTGGAAGTACATCTGTGCGTTGATAAATCATTAAAATCTTTGGCATCAATTCTATATCCTGAAGTGGTTGTACATTCGATAGTTGCTCATGGGACAGGAATTAATGACTCTGGTTTTAATTCAGTCCTTAGTACAAATTATGATATCTTTAATACTCTTAAAAGTATCAATTTTTCTGAAATATACAATTTGAATTTTTCGCCCATGAATTATGCTCTTTCCACACTCTTTGATTCAGCAAAAGTGAAAGGTCATAAAATTGTTAACGGGCAACCTGTAAAATCCAGATGGTTTGATTTAGCCTTTAGATTAGCCTCTGAACGCAGAAATAACATCAATTTAGTTGATTACTGGTCTGCGCTCAGCCCTGATATGCTTCCGGCTTCTGAAGTAAATCCGAAAGCAGCTCCAAAAGGAGGCGGTGTCGGAATTGTTCTTGCCGGACGTGAGACACGACGTTCACTTCCTTATGATGTCCTTGCTCCTCTTGTCATGTCTGCCCGTTCCACTAATAAATGTAAAAAGATATTTTTACTGGGGAGTCAGGCCGAGCTTGAATTGAGCCGTAAGCTGCTCACAGAATTTCCTCCAAGTGTTGCAGCAGATACAGTAAATCTTACCGGTAAAACTGATTGGGCGGAGCTTGCAGACACTATTTCTTCTCTTGATCTGGTAATCACACCGGATACAGGAACGATGCATCTTGCCGCTCATCTTGGTGTTCCTGTTCTGGGATTTTTTCTTTCATCTGCATGGTGTACTGAAACAGGTCCTTACGGAGTAGGGCATACGATTATTCAGGCTGATATTGAGTGTTCTCCATGCATTGAATCACAGCCTTGTTATAATCATTTAAAATGCTTAAATTCATTTAAAGACTCAGGGACAATTCGTTTTGTTGCCACTCGCAATGTAAAATATCTGCCGGCAGGTCTTACAGTTTTTGAATCTGACTGTGATTTTCTGGGTACAAATTTTCTCTTAAAAGCCGGCAAAGATGGAACTGGAGAACGTCGCAGCAGATTACGAAAATTTATTGCCTGCCATTTAGGACTGCTCGATATAGGGGAATATGGTCCTTTTTCCGATATCGCAGAAAAATTTTATAAAGAAAAAGACTGGATAACTGCTTAAATTGAAAGGTAATTATATGAATAAAGATAAGGTGCTGAGAATTCTGGTTGTTCTTCCTTTGTATGGAGGATCATTGCCTGTGGGGCGTTTTTGTGTATCTGCTCTTCAGGAGATGGGGCATATTGTTGAAACGTTCGAGGCTCCTGCTTTTTATGATGCCTACAATGCTCTTGACGATTTAAAAGTTACTTCTGATCGATATCAATATCTGCAAAACAGTTTTCTACAGGTATTGTCACAAGCTGTGTTGGCAAAAGCAGAAACATTTGAGCCTGATCTGGTCCTTGCGATGGCTCAGGCCCCTTTGACACATCAAGCATTAAAGCGTCTTCGCCGGGATAATGTGAAAACAGCAATGTGGTTTGTTGAAGACTTCAGGCTGTTTACCTATTGGCAGAGTTTTGCTCCTTTTTACGATATTTTTGCGGTTATTCAAAAAGAACCTTTTTTTTCTGAATTAAACCAGATTGGAGTAAATAATGTTCTATACCTACCTCTTGCAGCCCATCCTGATTTTCATAAGCCGGTAGAGTTGACTCCCATGGATATGCGCAAATATGGCGGAGATGTCTCATTCATGGGAGCAGGATATCCTAATCGGCGTATGGCATTTCGTAAGTTGATACATCATAATCTCAAAATATGGGGATCGGAGTGGGAAGGAGATCATGTTCTTGAGCCATACCTGCAACTTGGCGGGCGCAGAGTAACATCCGAGGAATGTGTTAAGATTTTTAATGGCTCAAAAATCAACCTGAATCTTCACTCATCAATTCAGGCAGATGAATTAATCAGTGGAGGAGATTTTATTAACCCACGCACATTTGAACTTGCAGCATGCGGTGCTTTTCAACTTGTAGATAAGCGTTCTTTAATGACTGAAGCCTTTGCTGAAGGGGAGCTTGCTTTTTTTGACAGCCTTGAAGACCTTGATGAAAAAATTAATTTTTATCTTTCCCGACCTCAAGAGCGAAAAAACTATGCTGAAAAGGCTCGTAAAAGAGTGTTAAAAGAGCATACTTATACTTCCCGTATGCAAACTTTGATTGATTATGCAGAACAATCTTTTTCAGAGTGGCCCAAAGAAAGAAATACGGATAATATTTTTGGTCAGGACTTCCCTGAGGAACTTAAAAAAGAGATTATGATGCTGATAGAAAAATTAGGGCTGCCTGCCACAGTCGGTTTTGAAGATCTGGTTACAGCCGTAAGGGCTCAGCATGGTGAATTGACAACTCTTGATACAGCGGTATTGTTCTTAGATGAGTGGAAGAAAACTTATAATAAGTAATATTAACTTTGACTTTATCTCTTAGACTTATTGTAAATATATTTAGATTATATTACAAAAAAATTAATAAACAGATTCAGTAGTTAAGAAATAAAAATTTTGTGATCTCTATTTTTAAAATTTGAGAGTTTATTATATGTCAAAACTATTTTCCGATCGGGGTTTTAGTGGGAGTATTAAAATAACCCCAAAGGAGTTTAGCCAGCTTAGAGACATCATATATGATTTGTCAGGTATTTTTTTACAGGACAACCGTAAATTTTTAGTGGAAAATAGATTTGCTCCTCGCCTTTCTGAACTTCAAATAAATAGTTATACTGATTATATCAATTTTCTAAAATATGATCCAAAAGGCAAAATAGAAGAGTTTAATCTGCTTACAGAGCTTATTACTACTAATGAAACAAGTTTTTTTCGAGATAACCCTCAGCTGAAAGCATTCAGAGATTATACACTTAGAGAATTAATTGATCTAGGGAATAAAACAGGCAGGAGAGAAATTAAAATATGGTCTGCCGGATGTTCGTCAGGAGAGGAACCATACACATTAAGCATTATTATTCACGAAATGCTTAAGAATGATTTGTCTAAATGGCGTATACGGATTACAGCTAATGATATTTCAAATAATGTTCTTGAAATGGCAAAAAAGGGAATCTATACAAAGTATTCTCTAAGAACGACTCCTGAAGAGTTTATTTCTAAATATTTTGTTGAAAAAGACAATGAAATATTTGAAATTAAACCAGAAATAAAGCGTCTTGTGACTTTTGGTAAAATAAACCTTAATCAAGATCGTTCTGTAAATTTGGTACCAAAATCGCATGTTGTTTTCTGCCGAAATGTTATTATTTACTTTGATAAAGAGATGAAGAAAAAAGTTTTAACCGGATTTTATAATAATCTGGTAAAAGAAGGTCATTTATATGTTGGTCATTCTGAATCTTTACATTTAATAACTGATGGTTTTAAAGCTAAACAGCATGTTGGAACGATCTCGTACAGAAAGATATAAGTTACGGTCTAATATACAGAGAGGTTCGTTATGCAAAGTGTCAACATAGATGATGTCAAGCCAGGCATGATTTTAGCTACTAATCTTGAGCAGTCCGGCCGGATGCTACTCCCTGCAGGATCGGTTCTTACTAGTAGCAACATTGCAGTTTTTAAACGACAGGGTATTGAAGATATCAAGATTCTTACTTCTGAAAAAATAGAGCCGGATGAAGAGAGCATTGATCGTGCTTTTATTTATGTACGCGATTACTTTATGTATGTTGACCATGATCATCCTGCGATGATTCAAATGTTTGATATTGCAGTATATAAGACAGCTGTAAAGTTAATGGAAGGGTGGCGTCTTCCTACTGCTGAAGAGCAGACTGTTACCGGTTTTGAGGATATGCATGATCTTTTTTACAGGGATGAAGGCTCCGTAGAAGATGTCGTGGATGCTGAGCTTAAATTGGCCTCTTTTCCAGACATATTTTTCAAAGTAAAAGAAGCTGTTGCAGATACTCAATCATCTGCGCAGCACATTGCTGATGTAGTGGGACTTGATGTCGGATTATCCGCTCAATTACTTAAACTTGTAAACAGTCCACTTTATGGTTTTCCCTCGGAGATAAGTTCGCTTGTACGCGCTGTTGCTATGGTCGGTGGTAGCGAGCTTTGCACCTTGGCTTTAGGATTATCTACTGTTGGTTATTTCAGAGATATTCCTCCAGAACTTATTGACATGCGCTCTTTCTGGATACACTCATTAACATGTGGGGTTTTCAGTAAAATTATCGCTGAACAGGTTCAAGGAGTCGTGCCGGAGGAAATGTTTACTGCCGGACTGCTTCATGATGTTGGACGATTAATTCTTTTTAAGAAAATGCCATGCAGCGCTGTACAGGCAATGATTTATGCCAGAGAAAATTTTGTACCGCTATGTGAAGCTGAAGACATGGTTCTTGGATTTAATCATACTGATGTTGCTAAATTAATGTTTGAAAAATGGAATTTCCCTCAAAATCTTATTGATATTATAAGTTCACACCATTCGCCCAAAAAAAGTGTAAAGAGTAAAGAAGCGGGAATTATTCAACTTGCTGATAATTTAGCTCTTTCTGTCGGTATTGCTGAAGGTGGAATGTATGTTCTTCCTGGGGTTGAAGTGGGCGTTTGGGAACAACTTGGCGTTGATGCAGAAAGACTTACACAGATTGTGACTGATTACGACTATCAGATTAAAGAATTATTCAATACTTTTTTCGACTAATCTGAATTCTTTTTGCTGCAGCAGGATAAGTCAGGACAAGGAAGCTCTATGGTTACAGTTGTACCTTTTCCAGAACCGGGGCTTTCAATCTGTAGTGTTCCCTGATGTTCAAAGACAATCTTTTTAACACGTGATAATCCCATTCCAACGCCTTTTGCTTTTGTTGAAAAAAAAGGGTCTAAAACATGTGGCAATAAATGTTTTTCAATTCCCATACCGTGATCAGCTATTTTAATAGTGATTATATTTTCACTTCTACTTACTTTCACACTGACATCTGTGATCTTTTCCATAGTAAAATTGCTTGCATTTAGTAAAAGTTCTACTATCGCCGTGTGAAATAATTTCTTGCCCACGGTAATTTTATCTACAGTGCAGTCAAGTTTCATTTCAATACACTCCCCAATACGGTCCAGAATTTCATTGGCACTTTTATTCGCTTCTTCAAAAAGGGCTTTAGCTGAAACAACTACTGGAATTGGTTTTGGAATATCACAGTAGCTATGTACTGCCGCAACAAGTCCTTCCAGCTTTAAGGCTTCTTCTGAAATGACCTGAACATCATGTATAAGAGGATCACCTTCAGGCAGCTTGCGCGAAATGATATTTGCCATGCCGCCAATTACTGTGACTGGGTTTAAAACTTGATGAGCAACAGCCTGTGACAGAGAATCAAGTCCTTCAATTCGTTCTTTTTGCAACGCAGCATTTCGTGACAGAATTTTCTTTTCACGCTCTTCTGCATTAAAAATCTCGGTAATATCTTCAAACAGGAACACCATCCCTAGCGTTGCATCATCTTCAGTGAGGTAAGAAGATGTTATGGATAATTTTTTGGGACACGTGCTGTCTTTCAATGTGTAGGAGGCTATATGCTTAAGACCTACTTTTTGCTGAGAAATGACATCTAATATGACCTGATTAAATTGAGCATTTGATTTTTCGTCTGTTATGAAAAGTTCACCCCAGCCAAACCCTAGATGTTGCTCACAATCTAGATCAAGTATTGCTCCGGCAGCCTTATTTAAAAAAATAATTTTGCCTTCATGGGATATTACCATTAATCCAACATTAAGACTTTCGACTATGTTTTGAATAATTATTGTATTGAAAGATGTCATTTTTACTCCTGATCCAGAGTGTTTATTTAAAACTATATACTCTGGATCAGGGAGAGGCAATATTTAAGAAAAAACTATGCTGAACTTTTATTTTTTCAATCCCTTAGATAAGGACGGATCTATTCTGGGACGTGCTGTTCTTTTTTGACCGTGCAACCAGGCGTTCAGACGCGGCTCTTCGCCCTGGTCTTTAGAATGATAAAATTTACGGTCAGAGATTTCAGGTGGTAGATATTCCTGATCCACATATCCTTTAGGGAAGGAATGCGGATATTTGTAATTATGTCCATATCCCCATTCTTTTTGCAGATTGGTTGTTGCATTTCTCAAATGAAGCGGAACAGGATGCATTCCATTTTGCCGTATTTCCTGTTTTACTGTGTGATATGCAGCATAAGTACTGTTGCTTTTTGGAGCCAGTGCCAAATATACCGTTGTTTCCGACAAAGGAATAAACCCTTCCGGCATACCTATAAATTCTACCGCCTGCTGACAGGAAACTGCAAGAGTCATGGCATATGGATCAGCAAGACCAATATCTTCACCAGCTGAAATTATTAATCTACGGGTGATATACTTTGGATCTTCACCACTCTCAATGAGACAGCCGAGGTAGTAAAGTGCTGCATCAGGATCACTTCCTCTTATGGATTTTATCAGAGCAGAAGCAAGTTCATAATGAGAATCTCCATCCCGATCACCGCGAATAACTGTTTCCGGTAAAATTGTCCGGAGCTTATCTGCTTCACGTTTTTCAGGGGAAAGCTGAGAAGTGTATTCTAATAAATTAAGCAAGCTTCGGCCATCACCACCAGCCATTGAAGTGATGAGACTGAGACTTTCTGCACTCAATTCCATTTCAAGTTCTTCACAGGCGTGTTTGCATATAGCCAGTAAATCAACTTTACCAAGGGCTCTGAGTCGTAATACATGAAGTCTAGAAAGGAGCTGCCTTGTGACACTGAAAGATGGATTCTCAGTTGTTGTGGCCAGTAAAGTTATTTTACCGGACTCAAGAATAGGCAGGAAAAAATCCTGCTGAGCCTTTGAAAATCTGTGTAATTCGTCAAGAATTAGAATATCCATACCAGCAAGCTGTTTGCGTAGACTGGCAATGCCAGCCTCTGGAGCACTGATGCGTATAAAGTGACGGCCGGTTGATTTTGCCAGTAAAAGAGCAAGAGTTGATTTACCGCAGCCAGGGGGGCCGAATAATAGAAGACTGGGCAATCGTTTAGACCTTTCAAAGGCTTCAACACGCTCTCGGATATGGCTTTGACCGACAAATTCATCTATTGTTTTAGGGCGGATGCGATCGGCAAGCGGCTGATTATCTGTCAATTCTAGCTTCACTTAAATATACTCCGAGATTTAGACCTTTTTTTGTTTTTCAAGATAAGCAGTGCCAAGACAGAGTAGAGCAGCTGTTTCCCAACGTAAGATACTGTTGCCTAAGCTGCACGGCTGAAATCCTTCAGCAATAAATAATTCGGCTTCACGAGCACTGAAACCGCCCTCAGGACCGATCACAGCAATTGTAGATTCCTTTGCAAATAAGTCCGTATCGATCAAAGACTCACCATCTGCTTTTTCCCAGAGAATGAGCTTATTAGTATACTTGGCAGATGCTTTCAGAAAATTTTCGATTGTCCCGCTGACTGTTTCTAATTCCGGAAGCCATGGATTACCGCATTGTTTGGCTGCGGCAACCAGTTTATCATGCCATGAATCCTTCACTTCGGCTGGAACTTTTCCCTGACTGAATTCGCTTTGAAAAAATATTAATCCATGGGCTTCAAGTTCAACAGCCTTTTCAAGAACCCAACTCCTCCTACTAGACTTATTCCAGCCTATAGCAAGAGTTAAAGCTCTAGAATCTTCATGGACTGTTTCTTCCAACAGTTCAAGCTGAACTTTGTTTCTGCTTATTTCAGAAACAGAAAAAAGACCGTCACGGCCTTTTCCATCGAAAAGTCTAACAGTATCACCTACACGGGTTCTTAATACTTTTCCTAAGTGTTTTGCTTCGCCACCTTCTAAGGAAAAAGGGGCTATCCACTGTTCTGAAGGTATGTAGAATGAATTAAGGCGGGACATAATTTCTCACAGGTTAAAAAAAGCGGGCCGGAAAATATTCCAGCCCGCCAAATAATCTTAAATTAATATTAAGCTTCGAGATTAAGCAGATCTTCGTATGTTTCTCTTCTGCGAGCAACTATTACGTCATCGCCATCAACAATAATCTCAGCAGCTCTTAAGCGTGAGTTGTAGTTTGAAGACATAGTAAATCCGTAAGCACCGGCAGAGTAGACTGCAATAAGTTCACCCTGCAACATTTCTGGCAAGTGACGATCTTTCGCAAGAAAGTCGCCTGATTCACAAATAGGACCTACAACGTCATAATCCACTTCAGGACGTTCATTTTTTATCACTTCAGAAATGTTGTGGTAGGATTGGTATAATGAGGGACGGATAAGATCGTTCATCCCGGCGTCTACAATGAGAAAGTCTTTGGTCGGTGTCTTTTTAGTGTATATCACTTCACTGACTAAAATACCTGCATTACCGGCGATTACCCTGCCCGGTTCAAGTATAACTTTAAGTTTTTTACCTTCAAGCGCCTTACAAAGAGCTTCACCGAATTCTTTAGGATGAGGAGGCTGTTCTTCATCATAAGTGATTCCGAGTCCGCCACCAAGGTCGAGGTGTTCGATAGTAATTCCCATTTCTCCAAGTTCATCACGGAAAGAAAGGAGTTTCTCAAGAGCTTCAAGAAAAGGCTCGATGGTGGTCAGCTGAGAACCGATATGGCAATCCATACCGATCGGAGTTATACTTGCAAGCTCTTTAGCTGTTTTATAAGCCTTTTTAGCTGTTTCCATATCAAGACCGAATTTATTCTTCTTCATTCCAGTAGAGATGTAAGGATGGGTCTTGGGGTCAACGTTGGGATTAATACGGAAGCTGATCCGTGCAATCTTATTCATTGACGCAGCAACTTCATTAATCCTGTGCAACTCTCCAACAGATTCAACATTGAACATCAGGATATCGGCTTTAAGAGCTTCTGCAATTTCGTATGCTTTTTTACCCACACCGGAAAAAACGATTTTATTTGCAGGTACGCCGGCTTTAAGTGCCCGATAAAGTTCTCCGCCGGAGACAATATCCATTCCAGCTCCCTGCTCGGCAAGAAGTTTCAGTACACTAAGGTTGGAGTTTGCTTTTACAGAATAGCAGGTCATATGTTCAAGACCTGAGAAAGCAGAATCAAACGCTTCAAAATGTCTGCGCAAGGTTGCAGCTGAATAAACATAAAGAGGGGTTCCGTATTCGGCAGCAAGTTCTTTGATACTGATATTTTCAGCATGAAGTTCGTTATTTTTATACTCAAAATGATGCATGGTGGAAGGACTCCATTTACTAGATTAGGGTGCAGCTGTGTATACGTCAGAGATTACTACTCCGAGTGAGTCATAGACATTGCGTCCGACAACTCTCCAACGATAGCTTTTAGCGGGATCAAGGCCACATTGGCTGAATACAAATGTGGGGCCGTCAGATTGGACACCTTCAGAACCGGGCACAAAATCTTTTCTGATTGCCGGAAAGAATGGGCATGTAGGACATCCTTCTCCAGGTCCGGAACCGTCAGCTTGAAACTGTAGGCTCAGATTGTCCACATTTTTATATGCGCCGTCAACCTTTACTACAACTTTAAGACATTCACCGACTCTACGTCCCTCAACAGAGGCAAAAGAATATAAATCTTCACTTTTTTGAGGTGCAGGCCATAATTTAACGCCGCACCCAGCGGTTGAAAGAAGGACGATCGCCATGATTGCTAGTATTACATTTTGTTTTAGGGCATGAAATTTCATTAATTATCTCCCAGTGATTTTTTCCACTGATTCAGCAGAGTAAGGGCTTCTATGGGGGAAAGTCCATTTACGTCAAGGTCACGCAATTCTTTTATAACAGCATGATCTTCCGGAGGAATATTCTCTTTATTTTCCGTTCCGGTACAAAGCATTCCCGGCAGAATTGATTGAACGGAGTCTCTACGGGACGAAGCATAACCGCTGCTATCATCTGATTTTTCTTCAAGATTTGCAAGTATTTCTCTGGCTCTTACTACAACAGGCTTCGGGACTCCTGCAAGTTTTGCTACTTCAATACCGTAACTCTTATCCGCAGGTCCGGGAACAAGACGGCGTAAAAAAAGAATATCTCCTTTCCATTCGCGTACCGCAATATTAAAATTACGGAGACCGTCAATGACTCCCTCAAGTGAAGTCAGTTCATGATAGTGAGTTGCAAAAAGAGTCCTGATACCGCCTCGGGCACGACGAGAGAGTTCTTCAACCACAGCCCATGCTAATGCCAGACCGTCGAAGGTACTGGTCCCGCGTCCTATTTCATCGAGAATAACAAGACTTCGCTTTGAAGCCTGCCGTAAAATTCGAGCAGTCTCCATCATTTCAACCATGAAAGTAGACTGCCCCTGAGCAAGGTTATCAGATGCTCCAACTCGTGAAAAAACGCGATCAATAAGACCTATACGACCTTTGTAAGCCGGAATATAAGAGCCTATCTGGGCCATAATGCCCATAATTGCAATTTGACGCAAAACTGTTGATTTACCGGCCATGTTAGGTCCGGTAATGAGCAGGATACGCCTTTTTTCATCAATAGTCAGACTGTTAGGGATATAATTTGCTGATCCTTGAACAGCTTCCACAACAGGATGTCTTCCTTCTTCAATAATAACTTCCATTCCTGCGTGAATTTCAGGGCAGACCCAGCGATTAACTCGGGCAGCTTCGGCAAGTCCCTGCCAAAAATCAATTGCGGCTACAGCATCTGCCATAAACATGAACCTGCTGCGGTTTTTAGCCACTTCCTCACGGATTTTTTGAAAAAGGTTGTACTCAAGAGTTTTACGTTTATCAGAGGCGGAAATAAGTTTTTCTTCGAGCTCTTTCAGCTGTGGAGTTACATATCTTTCGCTGTTTACCAGAGTTTGACGGCGTTCAAAATAATCCGGGACCTGTCCTTTGTAGGCTTTGGAAATTTCGAAATAGTATCCAAAAACTTTATTGAACCCCAGTTTCAGTTTAGGAAGGTCATTATTTTCTTTTTCCTGCTGTAAAAGATCAGCAAGAGTTGACTCTCCATGTTCTGTTAATTCAATAAATTCATCAAGTTCAGGGTGATATCCAACTTTAAAAAGTCCGCCTTCAGTTATAACCGGTGGAGGATTATCAACAAGCGCTTTTTCAAGCAGTTCTCCTACATCCTCCATATTATCCCATTTTGAAATAATGGTACGAAGAGCAGGGGCTATAGCCAGACTTTCTTCATCTGTCCTGCGGGCTGCAGTAAGAAGAATCTCCTGCACAGGCGGGAGGGTTTTCAGACTTTCACGCAGACTGATAAAATCTTTGGGAGTAGCTCTTCCAAGCACTACACGGGTCGAAAGACGTTCAAGGTCATACACCGTATCAAGCAGATCACGCACTCTGGAGCGTAATGAATCATCATCGTAAAAAAAAGTAACCGCACGCTGATTATACTCAATAGGTGATAGATCACGCCATGGCTGCTTCAACCGAAGGGCAAGAAGGCGTCCACCCATTGGTGTTATCGTTTTATCCAATACCGCAAGAAGGGTTCCTTTACCTTTCTTCCCGTCCAGCCTTTTGAATAATTCAAGGTTTCTTTCTGTGACTTCATCCAGAATCATGAACTTGGAAAGATTCAGCGGTTTGAATTCTCCAAGATGGTTAAATTCCTGTAGCTGGGTCTGGCGTAGATATGAAAGCATTGCACCGCAAGCCTGAGTCAGTTGAACTTTATCTTCAAGATCAAGTGATTCAAGATCTGCTACATTTTGAGCTTCAAGCAGATTATCACAAGCTGATTTGAAATTAAAATATCCAGCCGATGGAGCAGGGGTGATACGCGCATCTATTTCACTATATTGGGCTGGTACAGCTTTACCCTGCGGTAAAATAAGTTCACGAGGGTTGATTTTTAGAGCCCATTGCCACAAATCAGTCTCATTCTTACTTTGTATTCCGCTCCACTGACCGGTGGAAAAATCCATCCATGACAATCCTCCGGCGGATTTGGCTTCATCCCAGATCAATGCGGCAAGAAAGTTGTTGGATTTGGCCGCAAGAGTGTCATCATCCACGACCGTACCCGGAGTAAAAACACGGGTCACAGCTCGTTTAACCAATCCTTTGGCTTGCTTTGGGTCTTCAACCTGATCACAAAGGGTAACGGTATAACCTTTATCAATAAGTTGCGAAATATAAGATTTGGCAGCATGATGCGGAACACCGCACATTGGTGTTTTAACATCTGAATTCGGGTTGCGACAGGTTAGAGCTATCTGCAATTCACGTGCAGCAACTTCGGCATCTTCATAGAAAAGTTCATAAAAATCCCCCATGCGGAAAAAAAGTAAAGAGTCAGGATAATCTTCCTTAATCTGAAAGTACTGCTCGAACATGGGGGTGAGTTTTTGTTTGCTCACGATAAATTATGGGGATTACTGGTTCAGTTCTTTTCGGAACGTTATGGAATGCCAACTGCGACACCTAGGACAAATAAAAAATATTCTATCCCGCTTGAGTCCGCAACTGGAACAGGTGAATCTTTGTACTTTCCTTGCAATGTTGACAAAAAAATCTAGCTGGTTTTTGAAGGAGGCAGTTAATTGCTGCTGCCCCTGCGCTAGATTGAATAATTCAAGTCTTGCAAGCCAGAAGTTTTGATTCAGCATCAAAGTCTTTTCAAGCCAGACACTTGCATCATCCTGTTTAGAACAAAGTTGTAGTAACCTTGCTCCGTAATAATACATAATCACATCAGGGTCAGATTTATCTATTTCGTCAATCATGACCTCATAAAACGGCTGGTTACGCTCGATGTCCGGTTCGCCTTTATTAATAGGAGTATCTCCGAACACCAGAGATTCAGCAAGCAGTCCTTCAATAATGACAAACCGTAAATTAACAGGGACCTGTGAAAGAGCTGTATGAAATTTTTTAGTAAATTTATCTAGCGAGCCTTCTTTTTTCAGTCTGGTGAGAACCAAAAGCCAAGACTCGACAGAGTAAGGAGAAATTTTAAGAGCTTTTTTGAGCGTACGATTTGCCCTGGCTTCTTCGCCCGCGTTGAAATCATCTTCAGCTAAGCGAGACATGTAGTGCGCTTCCTGAACAGGTTGTCCCAGTTTGGAATAATAAAAGACTGCGTTTTCAAATTCACGGCTACTGGCAGATATCTCAGCCAGTTCTGTAAGTATTTCAGGAGAGTCACCGACTATTTCATGGGCTTTCTCCAATGCATTAACGGCACGGTCCAGAAAACCGCCACGGTTGAAATCACGGCCAAGTTCATAAAGAGCACGGGCTTTTGTTTCCGGCGCCAGACCAGGACGAACAATAAGGCTGTTTCTAATTTGAGCCGCACGCTCAATTTCTCCTTGAGAACGGTAAAGATTTCCCAGAGCTAAATAAATTTCAACAGCTTCAGGTATGTCTTTGACAACTTTACTGAGTTCATCAATGGCGGCACGAGTATCTGCAAGACCTGAATTTTCTCGACCATTGCAGGACGAATAAGACGGTGCCCGATTATCGGACACCGTCTTTTTCTTTTTGAATACGCTTAAAATAGACACGTATACTCCGTATTCATGCGTGGCTAAGCCTGATCTTCATTTTTTTCTTCAGCAGTTTCAGCTGTGGAGGGATAATTCCCCTCATCAAGGGGCATATTGCGAAGAGAATTAACTTCTTGTTCGAGATTAGCCATTCTGGTGCGGCATGTACGCAGCTGACCGGAAAGACGAATTTTATCACCCATGAAATAAAGAAGACACAGGAGAGCACCTGCTGCAAATGCAGTCAGGATCAACAAATAATACGGCAGAGACTGGCTTGTAAACTTTAACTGCAATAATTGAATTGACAGTACTACTTCCTTGGAAAGTTCAGGAGTATTCTGAACAAAAAATACCATAGAAAGGAAAAAAAGGATAACCAGAGCCAAAACCTTAAAGTAACGCATGAAACCCTCCTTAGTGTTACTTAGCGATAATGCTGTCAAATAACGGCTTGAGCCTTTTGTAAGTTGCAGACAAGTGATCAGGGATTACGTTAGTTTCTCCGAACACTGCCATGAATGATGCATCCCCGTTCCACCGTGGAACGAGTTGGAAATGGAGATGAGCGGCAATCCCAGCTCCAGCTGCTTCCCCTATATTCAAACCGACATTGATTCCTTGTGGATTACATGCCTTTTCAAGAATATCGCAGCTAATGGTTATATACTTCATGACCTCTGAAGCTTCAGCTTCTGTAAGATCAGTGAGTTTACTTACATGCCTGTATGGGGTTACCATTAAATGGCAGTTATTGTAAGGAAATTTATTCATGATTACAAAGCAATGTTCTGCTCTGTATAAAATAAGCCTTTCCTCATCCTCATCAGTATTTTCAGGTATGCAAAAAACACATTCATCCGGCTTGGGCCCAAGGATATAATCCATGCGCCACGGTGCCCATAATACATCCATAATGAAAATTACCTTTACAATATCTTCTTAAAGCAGTGAAGATATCTATTTATATGTAATATTAGACTAGATATCTGTGTAAATTTTATGCCTTAGTCAATCTTAATTCCAACTAATTAAATAATAGCTAATTTTCAACAACTAATATGATAATCAAGCTTATTAATTGGCAAGCAGTCAAATTCGCACAACTTTTCAGAATACTTTAAAAGTGTGCATGTTCTACACGGGTTACAGTCTAAGAGCAAGGAAAACCCTGTTTTAAATCAGTTTGATGTAATCTATAAAAGAGAACTGGGGGAACTATATATTCAGTAATCATTTTAAGTGCCCACTTATCTTGGATCTTAAAAATTCAATCTGCTCATCTTTTCCTTTGATTTCTCCATCAAGAAACGCAAGCTTAACCTGATTTAACAGTTTGGAATATCTAGGTCCGGGTTCTAATCCCAAATCTTTAATATCGTCACCTGTAACTTCAATTTTTTGTAATCTAAGTGTTGTAAGGTATTGTGAAATATATTTTTTAATCATTTCGCGTTTGGTTCGCGCCATGATGAAAAGAACTCCCTCAAGAGGGACAGGATGCAAAGTTTTATATATTTCGCTTGGTTTAAGCTCTTGCTTGATTTTCATAATATGTCCAGCTGCCCAGAAAATTGTATCTCGTAGGTGTACAAATTCCCGACGTTCACTTGGTGAAAAATTGAAGCGATCATATATTTGCTCCATTTTTGCTTTTGAAATCCCCATGCACATTCCTAGAAAATATGTTTTCCACGTTTCAATCGCCGGTTCAAGATAAAGAAGGCTATACCAGTTATGAATTTTTTCCAGTTCAGAAAGAACTTGAGTCCTTGATGAATTTAACACAAGCAGCGGATGAATTGCTTCAAGAACCCCAAGCTCATTCATACGTTCAATACTGGCCAAACTGGTTTTTTCACCGAGAATAAGTTTGAGCTCATGCATAAGCCTATAACCTGAAAGCTTATTAATAAGGTTAAGTTTCAAAGCGTTTTTGATAAGGCTATATGTTTGGCCTCCGATTTTAAAATCAAAACGTTGCTCAAAACGAATTGCACGCATAATTCTGGTGGGGTCTTCAACAAAGCTAAGCGCATGAAGAACTCTGATTGTTTTATCTTTGAGGTCTCGCTGAGAACCGAAAAAGTCTACAAGTTTGCCAAAACCTGAAGGGTTGATGTGTACAGCCAGAGCGTTGATGGTAAAATCACGGCGATAAAGATCCATTTTAATAGATGACAGTTCAACCGTTGGCAGGGCAGCAGGATATTCATAATATTCGAGACGGGCAGTGGCCACATCTACACGCTGTCCATCAGGTAGAATAACTACAGCTGTTTTAAATTTACGATGATATTTAGCCCTGCCATCTAATTTCTTTGCTAATTTTTTTGCAAATTCTATCCCGTCACTTTCTACTACAAGATCAAGATCAAAGTTGGTTTTGGTAAGCAGGACATCACGAACAAATCCGCCTACAACATATGCTTCGGTTCCGATTTCAGCAGCCATTTCTCCGGCAATTTCTAGGATGCTCAAAAGATTGTTGGGCAAACGGTTACGTAGAATATTTCTTATATTGCGTTCTTGCTTTTTCTCAGGAAATAATGATTCCGGAATACGAGCTGGATCTTCGACCAGCATATTGACAAGATCTGTTCTGGTTACAACGGCTACAACCTTATCATTATCTAAAACAGGTACCAGCCGTTGTTTTTGTCCTAATACAATTTCCATGACTCTATGCATGCCGGAATCAGTCTTGATAGATGAAAACGGGCGCTGCATATAAATTTCAACTTCAAAATCACCTAAATTATGGGAAAGGGCTTTGTCAGCTGTTTTTTGTTCAAGAATTCCAACAGCTCTCATATTTTCCATATTATCGACAACAGGCACACCTTTTAAGCTGTATTGCGTCATGCGCTCAACGGCTTTCTTAATGGTCATATTTCGCGGAATGGCCACGGGAGGTTTGGACATAATATTTTCAACACTAAGACGCGGGGTAACCTGAGAGTAGAGCAGGGTGAAAAGTTCATCACGGACTTCGGCAAGTGTACGGTCTTTAATAGTAGCAGACGCTGCGTAAACATGACCGCCACCTCCAAAATTTGTGCAGATTGCTCCTACATCAATATCCGGTGTACGTGAACGGGCAACCAGATGAATCCGATCATTCATTCTTCCAAGAGCAAAAAGTACCTTTATATTCTCAATATCCATAAATTTATGAACAAGAACAGAAAAATCACCTACGTAATCGGGAGTGCTGACTTCTGAAATAACAATTTCAAGATCATTAATAGAGTGCGTTGAAGCTCCCTCTAAAAGTCTGCCTAGCAGAGTTATCTGCTGTGCGTTTAAATCTCTATTGAGAAGGTCAGTGATTACATCCAGTTCCATGCCGTTTTTGAGCAGCCATTTCCCTGCTTCAAAGTCATGTTCAGTAGTTGAATTAAAATGAAATGAGCCTGTATCTTCATATAGCCCGAGGCCCAAAATAGTGGCTTCTTCCTGATTAATTTCAATTCCCTTTTTTATAATTTCATGAGAAATGATTGCAACGCTTGAACCCCAAGGCTTTTTTATAATAAATTCAGGATTCAGGTCGCACTCAGATTGCATATGGTGATCATAAATATGGATGCGCAAATCATGATTATCCAAAATGGAACTCACATGGACAATTCTCTTTTTTCTGGAAGTATCCACAACAACAAGGAGTTTAACTGAATCTTTATCAATATCTTTTAAATGTTTAAAATTAAAAAAATATGTTGCACTCTCCATATAAAAATTGCGTAAATTTTTTTCCTGACTTCCTGGGAAAATTAAAATTGCATCCGGATATAGTTTGCCGGCAGCAACAATGGCAGCTAAACAATCAAAATCTGCATTTACATGGCCGGTAATTATTGTTTCTGCTTTTATGAGTGGTTCATTTTTTGACATTATTAAAATCTCACATTAAAGAGCGGGGGTGAAAACGTTTATGAAGTTGGACTAATCTTCCAGCTTGAATATGTGTGTATATTTCAGTAGCATTAATGTCCGAATGACCAAGAAGCAGTTGAACAGTTCGTAAATCAGCACCGCCATCCAGCAAGTGGGTGGCAAATGAATGCCTAAAAGTGTGCGGGGATATTGACCTTTTTATACCTGCTTCAAGTGTAAATTTTTTAATCATTTTCCAGACCCCCTGCCTGGTCAATCCCTTCCCGGATCTGTTTAAGAAAACATTCTTAACCTTGGGATTAAATGCAGGACGCCAATCTTTAATGTATTGGTTTAAGAAATTTTGCGCCACATAGTGAATCGGTACCAGCCGTTCTTTAGAACCTTTACCGAAAATGACGAGTATTCCGGTCTGAGGGTCAAAATCCTCTATTTTTAGATCAACTAATTCGGATACTCTCATTCCTGCTGCATACAACAATTCAAGCATTGTCCGGTCTCTGAAACCTAATTTTTCAGTAAGACAGGGGAGTGAAAGTATACGGCTGACTTCTTCCGGTGAAAGGAATTCAGGAATTTTTCTGGGGAGTTTAGGGTTTTCTAACAACATTGCAGGGTTATCTTTAATAAAACCTCGTGCCGTACAGAAACCAAAAAATCCCCGTAAAGATGAAAGATGCCTAGCAAGAGAGGTTGATTTCAATGCTTTTGACCTCAAAAATGTGAGGTAAAGCAGTAAGGTCTGACTTGTGGTGTTCTCTATCTTCGCGGATCTTTCTTTCAGAAAGATTTGAAATGATTCCAGATCACTTAAATATCCGTTCAGACTGTTCTCTGAAAGTCCACGCTCAATGAGCAGATGCTCAAGGTAGCGGTCAACCCATTGATTTTTACTGGATGTTTTGTTCTCGTTCTCAGTCATATGATTTTCTTTACACGTATGACTGCAACTGCTCAAGCTGATTGACAGAGCAAACAAGCCCAATTAAACAGAATCAAAAGTAAATTAACCAAAAAAAACGACAGGAGTATATCCAAATGCCAGAATTTAAACTTGCTGACAGGCTTGCGACCCTTCCACCATACCTTTTTGCACAGATAGATAAACTTAAAGCAGAGGTTGCTGCTCAAGGTGTAGATATTATCAGTCTCGGTATTGGCGACCCTGACCTTCCTACTCCTGAATTCATTATTGAAGCTCTTTATAAAGCTGCGCAGAATCCTGTTAACCATCAGTACCCTTCGTATGTAGGTCTTCTCACATTCCGTCAGGCTGTTGCTGACTGGTATAAAGAAAGATTTAATGTTGAGCTTGATGCTAAAACTGAAGTTGTTTCCTTAATTGGGTCCAAAGAAGGTATTGCTCACTTTCCTCTTGCATTTGTTAACCCCGGAGACCTCGTACTTGTAGCATCTCCAAACTATCCTGTTTACCCTGTAGCCAGCAATTTCGCAGGCGGCGAAGTAGAATTTGTTCCCCTTCTTGAAGAAAACGATTTTCTGCCTGATTTATCTTTAATTGACGATGCAAAATGGGATAAAGCTAAAGTTATTTTTGTTAACTATCCTAATAATCCAACCTCCGCTGTTGCTACACCAGAGTTTTATGAAGAACTCATTGCGAAAGCTAAAAAACATAACGTTATTGTTGTTTCTGATGCGGCTTATACTGAAGTTTATTATGACGAAAACAAAAAACCTCTTTCCATTCTTGAAACTCCCGGCGCTAAAGATGTAGCCATTGAGTTTCATTCTTTATCCAAGACTTATAATATGACAGGATGGCGTTGTGGAATGGCTGTGGGTAATGCCTCACTCGTCGCAGGTCTTGGAAAAATAAAAGAAAATGTCGATTCAGGTATTTTTCAGGCTGTACAGGAAGCTGGAATTGTTGCACTAAAAGAAGGCGAGCCTTATGTTAAAGAATTCCGTAAAATCTACAAAGAACGCAGAGATTACGTTATAGAGGCTCTGGAGAAAATAAACATTTCCTGTAAGGTGCCTGAAGCATCCATCTTTGTATGGGCTAAAACTCCAAAGGGTTATACCTCTTCCGAGTTCGTTTCCAAGCTCCTCAAGGAAACCGGCGTTGTCGTTACCCCCGGAAATGGCTTCGGCGAATCCGGAGAAGGGTATTTCAGAATTTCACTGACGGTGGATACCGATAGACTCAAGGAGGCAGTATCACGGATTTCCCAACTATAAAGGTCTTTGTCAGCTTAGGATCAAACATCGGCGATACTGAAGATAATTTGAACCAGGCAGTTGCAAGACTGGAAAAATATGAAGGAATTGATCCTCAGGTGTGGTCTGAAACATATCAGACTGAACCACAAGGACTCAAAGAACAGGAATGGTTTGCTAATCAAGTAGTCATGTTTGCGGTCGACCCTGAACTTTGGGCTCCGCATGGCTTTCTATCCACACTTCAAGCTGTGGAAGGGCAAATGGACCGGGTTCGTGGAGTAAAGAACGGCCCCAGGACTATAGATCTTGACCTTATTCTTTTCGGAGACGAGGTTTTAGAAGGAGACGATTACTTAACAGTACCACATCCACGAGCTAAGGATAGAGCATTTGTGCTCCACCCCTTAGCTGAAATAGAACCGGATCTGGTGTTTCCTGACGGAACATCTATTTCCGATGCCTTGAAAGAAATTAATTATCGCGTTGAAGGCGATAAAATATATCAAGATTAACTAACAGACCGTACTGATACAGTGCGGTCTGTTTTTTTCAAATTTGAAGGTTAAACTATAGAACTTATTCTTTATGAACTGGTTTAAAAAACTTATTTATAACCCGCGCCAATTAATTGATATAAACTACTGTTTAGTTATTGCTGTTAGGAATATGAATAGTCTGAAAATTTGTTAGTATTTATATTCTGAACAAATAGGTGATATTTTAAAAAATATCTTCAAGAGGTGAAAATGTTAAAATTTATTATTATAGCAATTGCTGGCTTTGTTATGTGGAAACTTTTCTCGGGCGATCTTCAAAAGAAGCAAAAAGGTAACGAAAAACAGCAAGAGAAAAAAATTAAAGCTGGTGAAATGGTTAAGGACCCAATCTGTGGTACTTATGTAAGGAAGGATGGAGATATCAGAGTCAGAAACGGTGAAAAGGTGGAGTGTTTCTGTTCATTCGAATGTCGAGATAAATATATCAAACGTATAGAATCTGAAACAAACGATTAGCCTGAGTTTTAAAGGACTTTTTGACAAAAGTTCAGAATGGCTTTTCTTGAAAATTAGAGCAGGGGAGTACTGTTTGAAAATTTATCTTAAATCATGCTCACTTTTTGAAGTTAAAAATACGGTTGAGTACAATTTAATCAATGGAGTAAATTTAATTTCAGAGACAGAGGATGAACCCTGTATTGCAACTGATAATGATAAAACCTTAATATCTCAAACAGTGCGTGGTCCTGTTTTTATTTCAGTTTGTGGAAGATCATGTGAACAGATACTTAGCAACTCAAGACGTATTATAGAAATTGCCCCTAATGTTGTTCTAAAACTTAAAGTAGGCCTTGAAAGTATAAAGGCATGCTCAATTTTAAGTTCAAATGACGTTTCAATTTGTATGTGTGGGATTGAAAGCCTTACACAGGCTCTGATTTCAGCTCGGGCTGGTGCAGATTTTATCGGCATAACTGGCAACAATTTTTCTGAAAATAAAACGGAAAACATAGCAGAAACAATATCACTCATAAATAAGTATGAGTTCCAAACTGAAATAATTATAGACTATTCAGATCAACTGATAGAATCTGGGCCTGATGCAATTTTTATATCTCATCAAGATCTTATTGGGCAGCTAGATAAATAATCGTAAAGATTCTGTATAGAGATTTTTTAAAGCCTTGTAGCACTAATTTGCTACAAGGCTTTTCTTTTGAACAATTGGAAATATCATAAACGGCTTCTAAGCATTTTAAATTTAAAAGATGAGTAAATAGTTATCAGGCAAACAGGAAAGCATGTCTGGTGAACTTATAAAAGAACACGGATAATATCACGATATGAGTCATTAGGCTGAAGACAATATTTATAAAATAAGGTCGATCGCATTGTCTTTGCTGCAAATATAATCAAAATTTAGATAATACAGTACGACATCAAAGTATAATACTGTATTAATTGACTTTATATTTTTGTCTCATAATGTAAATTATGTAAACTTTACCGAAATAAAAACGGATTTTTCACTCTCAAACCAACTATAAATGTTTTTGATCGATAAGTTTAAATAAATTAAAATGTTAAATATTAGGATAATATGAATTATCTGTATTATGATGTTATGTACTGCTATAATATTTATGCCACTCAAAGTGTTTTTTACCTTAAATTTCACATCGACTTATTTTTCTAAATAATAGTTGCTATAAATTTGCCTCTTGCGAGGCTTTTCTTTATTGCTCTGAATAGAACTTTAAATATGGATTTAAACTCTGATTAAAGGATGAAAAGAAAATGAACTTGGATATAAAAAAGTATTTCATGTTTTTATTACTGCTTATAGCAATTACCTTTGCAGCTATGAATTCGAATGTTTATGCAGCTGATAAAAAATCGTCTGAATCTTATGAGGACTGGCTTGAAAAATATGGTGCTTGGGATATTCTAGAAAAGAATTATTCCAATAGTGATGAGTCCCCTGAATTGATATTAAAACGAGCTCAAACAGCCTTTAATTTGGGTCGTTATGAAGCTTGCCTTACTGCCTTGCAAGGTACTCCGGCTTTTGACAACAAAGAGCAGGAAATCAGTAGATTATGGCTTGGCGGACAGACTCAAAGAGCGCTTGGCTTTCCTGTAAAGGCAGTTATCTGGTTTAGTCAGGCTGCCCGCCTTATGGATCAAGAAAATATGGTTAATAAACTCAGGAATGAAACTAACCTTAAAAGAGTCTGGTTTGATGTCTGTCGTTCTATGTATTGGGGATACTTTGTAACTTCTGATTCAGCTCGTGAAGCTCGCAAGATAATGCTTGATCAATCTTTTACTCAAGCTGAAAAGGCCTGGCCTAAAACATATTTTATAGTTCACAGCAAGAATGATCTTGTTGTTCTTGAGCAAAATCAAGATCGCTTTCCTATTGAAAATAACTCAACTCTAATCACCACAGATGATCGTATGGCAATAGCGCAATCACTTGCAGCTTCTAGTCTTGGAGAATGGAAAAAGTCCTCCGGGAGACTTGAAGCGATTAGTAATTCAACAGTCCGTAGTTTCTGGACATCTATCAATAATTATATGGAGTCTGGTAATTACCCTGAATCAACAGGTGAATTAAGCAAGGAAAATCTTGTACATCCTTTAGCTTTCTTCGAAGCAGGAGTACTTGAGCCTGTTATCAACTCCCCTACTCTTTGGCAGCTTGCAGCTCCTTCATCAACTGCATGGAATGTGTTTCGCTCAAAACTGGTTGAAATGAAACCTGAAGAAGCTCTTGAAACAATTGATAGAGAAACAGGGTCACTGCTTCTTTCTACTGACCTTGTAAATGCTCTTCAAAATTACCGTCTGGCATTTGCAATTCTCAGCGGAGATAAAGTCCTGGCTGAAAAATCCTGGAAGAGGCTTGATCAGAACTCTTTGCCTATGAGCCTTAGAGTTGCTGCAGCCATACTCTTTAAACCGTCATTTTCGAAAGTTTTGAATAACAGCGATTATGGCAACAATGATCATTTATATATTATTTCTGGATTGTGTGAGGCTGCTGGAATTAAATATTTTCCCGAAATTAATACTCCTTTCTGGGAATCATGCTCTGGTTCCAAGTTAAATCAGAAAATTAATTTAAATCCATTGGACAGGCTTCTTGTTTATTCGGAATTATCTTCTGAAAGCCAGAAAAATATGTCTGAGGATATTGCCAGAAGAAGTGCATTCCTTTTTCCAAATTCAAAACTAGGTGCTGAAAGTTTGATATATTTAGCTGAAAAAGCAGCTAAAAATAGAAACTATAAACTTTCTGCTTTTTATTTAAAGAGAGTAAATCAGGAAAAATTTGGTTCTGAGATTAAACTTAAGTGGCTTGTTTCAGCGGTTGAATATGATCTTGCCGTTGGTAATGATGCTAAGGCTACAAAAGCTTATAATGAAATAATCAGTTTAGGTGGAACTCTTCCTGCGGAAAAAGAACTAAAACTTGCCCTGCTTATTCAGCAAAAAGGCGAACTCAAAAAAGCTCAAGCGATACTTGAGAGAATATGGAAAGGAAGAGATTCATTAAATAATGAACTCAAGGCTGAGATCTTATTTTGGATTGCCGAAGGTGAACATGCCATGGGTGATAAAGAAAAAGCTCTTAAGCATTATCTCGAACTTGCATGGAAATTCCCTAAACAAAATATTTGGGCTACTACAGCCATGTATCGTGCTTCGATGATATATGAGCATAAAGGACAATTCGAAACAGCTAAACGTTTTCTTAAAAGTGTAATCAAACAAGCGGATCGGAAAGCTCAGAAAGAAGCTGCCAAATCAAGGCTGGATGCCATTGATAATAAAATGGCTAAAGCTGGAGCAGGCAAGGACGTTGTATTTCCATTCTAGAAAAAACATATTATCTGTCAAAAAATCCCGCCATATTATTATGGCGGGATTTTTTATTTAGAAAGAAGTTGGATTGCCGTAGCAGTCATAGTTGTCGTTGCTGCCAATATAGTCGACTCAGGTGGGGGTAAGAATTTGCAATTGTGCAGACTTGGTGGATTAATCCCTTGAGTCACAAGTTTTTCCATATCGCTTATACTTGTTGCTCCTGTAAAAAATAGGCAGCTTGGTATTTCTTCAGGTAAAGCGGTCCTGTATATTGCAAAATCTTCGCTGCCCATCGCCATTTCGGTTTCGACAAAATTTTGAGAACCAAGTTCTGAACAAACAGCTTTTTTTACAGTTTCAGCCAGTAAAGAATCATTGATTGTCGCCGGCACTTCATTTTTTTCATCAAATTCAATTATTGGCAGTAAATTTTCAGGAATATTCATAGCAAGAGCTTCATATCGGCAGATTCGTTCGATGGATTCAAATATTTTATTGCGTCCTTCAGAATCAGCGAATCTGGTCGTGACCTCCATGACAACTTTATCCGGTATAATATTAGCGCGAATCCCACCATGAATAGATCCTACTGTAACGACGGCAGGATTAAGGGGATTGAATTCTCTACTTACAATTGTCTGCAAAGAATTAATGATGCGTGCTGCAAGAACAATAGGATCGCGACTTTCTTGCGGAAAAGCTCCATGCCCCCCTACTCCCTGTGCAATTATTTTAAGCTGAAATGTTCCAGCCATAATAGGACCTGAGCACACTGCAATTTTTCCAGATTCAATAGTCGGTGCGACATGTGTTGCCAGACAAAAATCAGGACGCCCGAACTTCTTAAAAAGTCCGTGGCTTATCATCTGTCTAGCTCCGGACATATCTTCTTCAGCTGGTTGACCTACGAAAATTATTCTGCCTGACCATTTATCTTTCAATGTAGAAAGGACTTTCGCAACACCAAGAAATGCGGTCATATGCATGTCATGGCCACAGGCGTGCATAACTCCAGTTTGATTTCCTGAAAGATCTAAAGTTCTAATGCAGCTTGCATAATCAGCCCCGGACTCTTCAGTTATAGGAAGTGCATCCATATCTGTACGAATCATAACAGTAGGACCGACCCCATTCTCTAAAAGTCCGACAACACCATATCCTCCAAAATTACGGCTAACCAGGATTCCATAACTTTCTAGCTGGTCAGCAATAATTTTTGAAGTTTTTTCTTCTTGGTTGGATAGTTCCGGATTAGCGTGAAGATGTTTATAAAGATCTACAAAAGAATCTAACTCATCTTGAATAATTTTTTTAAGCTTCATCTATTTTGACCTTTATCTGTTTATTCCTCTTTACTATTGCATCTGGCTGAAATTTCAGTCTGTGCCCTTTTTTTAGCATCATCTAAAATTGGATGCAGTAATCCTACAATATTTCGCACATCTAGGTTTTCAGCTTCTTTGGAACAAAGCAATATATCAAGAGCATCAAGCCCATGAAAAATATAATCGACGCTTTTTTTAATATCACCCATTATCAATCTCCTTTGAAAAAAATGTGGTCAAGTAGACAAATTGAACCTTATTGTCACTATTTATAGATGTCTATGAATAAATAAACCTAACATTGTTTCATTGTGGATTTGGTACTCTTTGATTTTTCAGGTTCATCTTTAAATTTTTCAAGAATTCTTTTTATATCTTCCATTAGTAAATGAGCTAAATCCATGCTCATGCCTTCTTTAACCACAATTCTTAGAACAGAGTCATTTTCACAATTTTCTGGCATAGTATAGGCGGGAACCAGCCAGCCTCTGTGACGTAACATTTCTGAAATTTTGAATACATCAAATTCAACTTTGATATCTCTTCGAATACGAAAAGTAATCAAAGGCATTTTAAGGTCAGAAATTAAACTTTGAAAGACACCTGTTTCTTCAAGTGAACCTTTAATAAACTCAGCTGTATCCATACATGATTGCATTATTCGCCTGTAACCATCACGGCCAAGGCGAATGAAATTATAATATTGAGCAACAATCTGATTGCCTGGACGTGAAAAATTAAGGGCAAAAGTTGGCATTTCTCCACCAAGGTAATTTACCCTGAAAACTAAATCCTCCGGAAGTTCTTCGGTACTGCGCCAGATAGCCCAGCCTACTCCAGGGTAAACAAGTCCAAACTTATGACCAGATACGTTTATAGACTTTACCAGTGGCAGACGAAAATCCCATTTTAAATCTGGAGTCAGGAACGGGGCAATAAATCCTCCACTTGCCGCATCAACGTGCAATGAAATTTCATAACCTGTTTCAGCATTCAATTTTTCCAAAGCATCATTGTATTCTTTGACAGGTTCAAATTCTCCAGTATGTGTAGTTCCGAGAATAGCCACAACCCCAATTGTATTTTCATCGCATGCTTTAATTACATCCTCAGTCTTCATACTGTAGCAACCATCTGATACAGGGATAAGGCGTGGCTCTACTTCCCAATATCGGCAAAATTTTTCCCAGCAAACCTGAACACTGCTACTTATTATCAAGTTGGGTTTATCAGCAGTTTTTCCTTTAGCTTTCATGCGGTCACGCCATCTCCATTTCAGAGCCATACCACAAAGCATTGCAGCTTCACTCGACCCCGTAGTTGAACAGCCGCAAGCTTGATCATCATCTGGTGCATTGTAAAGGTCGGACAAAATGTGTACACAGCGTTCTTCCAGTTCTGCTGTTTGCGGATACTCATCTTTATCAATCATATTTTTATCAAAAGTATCAGTCATAAGCTGACGCGCTTCATCCTCCATCCATGTTGTGACAAAAGTAGCTAGATTTAAACGAGAATTACCGTCCAGCATTAGTTCATCTTTGACCAGCGCGTACGCATGTCTGGGATCAATGCTCTGCTCTGGAAGTGAATATTTCGGAATTGGATTTTCCAAATCTCTTGATCCATAAACAGGCAGTATAAAATTTTTGCGGTCATCAGTATTTTTTTTCTTTTTTTTGACATTATGAAGCATGAGTTACCCCGCAGGATTGTAATTTATAAAATTAGGAATACATGTAGATGAATAACAAAATAGTTAAGCAATATCTATAGATATTAAAATCATGTACCATGATATTTTTATTAATTTACAGCGACACATTGATACGTTGATGCATTTTTTATAAACATTACTTACTTTTAAAATAATATACCTTTAAAAATCTTATTTTCTATGAAATCAAGTACAAAACAAAATATTCAGTTAATTGTAGCTTTTCTTATGGTTTTGATTAGCGGTACCGGAGGCTATCTCCTGTTGGAAAAAGGATGGACGGTCCTTGATGCATTATACATGACCGTCATAACCATAACAACAATAGGATTCGGTGAAATACATGATTTATCTTCGAACGGGCGATTTTTTACAATACTGCTTATATTTGCAGGACTTGGACTGGCAGCTGTTTTCTTAACACAGATAACCAAAGTAATAGTACAATCTGGTATTAAAAATTTATATGAGAAAAGAAAGATGAATGACAAAATAAATAAATTAAAAAAACATACAATTGTATGCGGTTATGGAAATATTGGTCGAGCTATTTCTCTCAAGCTTTTTGAATTAGGACTTGATTTTGTCGTCATTGATATAGATGAAGAGAAACTTGCTGAAGCTGAGCAACGCGGATACCTGATTCTGCACGGAGATCCTGCTGTTGACGGAGTTTTACTTTCAGCAGGAATTCGCAGATCAAACTTTATTGTTTTATGTATTAATGACGATGCTACCAACATTAATATATCCCTTGCTGCCCGTGAGCTGAATTCAGATATATTTGTTGTGGCAAGAGGTTCAGATCCTGCCATTGAATATCGTATGTTGCGAGCTGGAGCCAATACGGTAGTTTACCCTCTTTCACTTGGAGGTGAACAGATTGCACATATCCTCGCACGGCATGCCGGAGTATCTGACAAAAATGATAAGGTAGATGCTGTGCATGAGGTTATGGGCTATAGTCTTAGGATATTTCCGCACTATGATGAGAATCCTCTCAAGGTCTCGGACGCAATACAACGGACTCAAGCATTAAATGCTTTAGTATTGCATCGCCAAGATGGTACCGATATTGAAAATCCAAATGGAGAACTCAAAATTGTACATGGTGATTCAGTTCTAATGCTGGTTCGAAACTCTGATCCCGCATGTAAATTACAAAGTAAAATTAAATGGTCTAATGATTTACTATTAGGAATTCCATCAATAGATGCTGAGCATAGAGTGTTGGTGAGATATGCTGAAGATTTCCAAACAGCTTTACAGGAAGGCCAGGGACATGAAGCTATTTCTCGATTATTTGATAGATTACTTGAATATACTACCAGTCATTTTGCCCGAGAAGAGGCATTCATGCAAAAACGAGAATATCCTGATATTGAAATTCATATGAAGGAACATAGAAGGATAACTCGGGAAGTGATGGAGCTTAACAGAGATAAAAGATACATTTTCCCCGATAGCGTTGATTCTTTTTTACAAGATTGGATTATTAATCATATCAATAATACAGATAGAAAATATGTAAAATACTTAGCTGCTAAAAATAATTGAATTTAAATCCTATTAAAAATAGCCGCCCTGATTATTGGCGGCTATTTTTAATTAGTTATTATCTCGCAGTAGTATGCCTTAGTCGTCTTTGTTTTCTGAATTCTGCTGGAGTCATTTTTAATCCCCCTTTTTTCCAAATACCTAGCTGTTCTTGTTTAGCCAACTCTTCTCCCTGCTTTATTTCAGAGTAGTACATATTTGTCTCAGGATAGTATGCAGCTATGCAGTATCCACGTCGAACAAGTTCATAATTTAGCATTTCATTTTTTCGCCAGACATAACCCAACACACGTTTATATCTATCCTGTGTTCGGTTATCATATTCAATATAGGCTTTACCTTTGCGAAGCCAATGATCTGTAAATACACGGGCCTCTTGTCCATACTCCTGTTTATACTCAGGACAATCCACAGATATGAGTCGTACATCTATATCAAGTCCGCGTAACATAACAGAAAATGAATCACCATCTTTAGGTCGCAAGTATTGAAATTGCTCAGCATTCACGCGCATCGGAATTGATATGAGGAGAGTAAGCATTAAGCAAGTAAGAATATTAATCATTTCATAGCCTATGTTTATACACGTAAATATGTTTTATATTCTAAAAAACATTCTTTATACATATAAAACTATTTTATATTGATCAACAACTATAAAACCATATAAAATATAAGCTAATATATATAGTAAGCGCAAAAAAAGGGTTAAAGCTTTTACTTTAACCCTTTCTAAGTTTCATGGTGCCGAGGGGGGGATTCGAACCCCCACGGAATCTCTTCCACTGCCCCCTCAAGACAGCGTGTCTACCAGTTCCACCACCTCGGCATGAGGTGAACGTTTCGTTCCTGAGAACGTCTCGTTGAAGAAGTTTCTACAGAGCTTCGCGCGTGTTGGCAAGATGTTTTTTAAAATAATTCAAAATAAAATTTAGACTATTTTTATTAATAAAATCAAGCGTCAAGAAAACTCATTAGAGAGCACTTTTCATTATTGATTAACTTTATCATAAGTGGAGTCAGCAACGACCAGCCATACGTGCCCCAAAAGTGGGGGGAATCATGAAACTTGGTTACTATCTGCAAATTATAAACGGAAGATACTGATTTAGTTATTACTGTGGGTAATGATATTCAATTTTGAAATTAACTGACTGGCAATAAAGATCACATAGACAGTTTCACCTGAAAGAAGAGGTAATAAACGTTTTAGCATTCCCAAGAGCGGCAAACGTCAAAAATCATCTTCAGTAGCATCAATTTCTATACAGGATATTTCAGCATCTTCTACACTTTCGACCAACTCGCGGTTATTTTCAATGACAACAACCGCCCTGCTTCGTCTAGAAATCTCTTTAGTTACAATTTCATCTGAAGATCTTGAGAATTGACATTTCATGACTCTAAAGAACGAAATAGCAATATTTATCTCAAAACAATGCTTTAGAACGCAGAAATAAATTTTACTACCAAGCCTCCATAATTATAGTAAAACTTGATTGTAGGCGCTGTTTAAGAGTTATACTTTTATGTAGTATAAATAACAATACTTCTAACGTATACGCAAACCTAAATCATATTCTCTTACTTTATAGAAAAACAAAAAAGGTTGAAGCTTTCGCTTCAACCTTTTCTAAGTTGCATGGTGCCGAGGGGGGGATTCGAACCCCCACGGAATCTCTTCCACTGCCCCCTCAAGACAGCGTGTCTACCAGTTCCACCACCTCGGCTGAGGTATCTTGTTTAAAGATCGTTTCGCTGAGGAATTAACTAGCGATATTTAAACTAATTTGCAAGTGTTTTTTGCAAATAATTGCTCATAATATTTAGGTTTATTCTTTCGAAAGCACCTTCTTTTTCAGATGGTGCCGAGGGGGGGACTCGAACCCCCACGGAATTTCTTCCACTGCCCCCTCAAGACAGCGTGTCTACCAATTCCACCACCTCGGCTCTGAAATATGAGCTATATTTTAAAGAACTTAATAAAAGTCTTTAAAGCTTTTTTAAAAACCTATTTGGTTTCTTTTTTCTCTGGAGCGACTGCTTTTGTTTCTTCCTTTTTAGGAGCAACAACAGGCTCTTCAAAAGTAACCGCAGGCTTTTCAACTTCGGGAGTGATAATAGTATCGCCTTCCAGCATCACAGAATCATCTGCAATTTTATTACCGGAAAGAACATTGTAGCTGAGAGAAGTTACCAAAAAGACCGCTGCAAGAAATGCTGTGATCTTAGCAAGAACTCCACCTGCTCCGGTGCTACCGAAAACAGAACCACTTCCTCCGCCGAAGATTACGCCCATATCTTCCTTACCGCTCTGTAAAAGAACGAAGATGATCAGAAAGACGCAGGCGATAATGTGTACAGTAATTACGAGCGTTTGCAAAGCTTTTTTTTCCTTTTTTTTTCACCAGGATTAAGGCGTGATTTTTAGGCCAGCGCAATCTGACTGAAACTTTCGCCGTCCAAGCTCGCGCCTCCTACCAATACACCGTCTACATTGTCAAGCGCAATTATCTGAGCACAATTGCCAGGCTTGACACTCCCACCGTATAAGATGCGCATTTCATTGAATTTTTCAGGAAAAATATTTTTTAGTTTTTTTCTAACAAATCCATGCGCTTCGATTATTTCGTCTTCTCCTGCAACTTCACCAGTCCCGATTGCCCATACAGGTTCATAGGCAATAACAACTGATTCTGGAGCAAAGTCAGCAGGAACATCTTTTAAGCCAGCCTCTAGCTGCTCGTCAATAACCTTCTGCACTTCTCCGGCTTTTCTTTGCTCAATGGTTTCACCAATGCATAAAATCATGGCAAGACCGTTTTTAAGACCGAAAGCAACTTTTTCACCAACAAACTCACTTGTTTCGCCGATAATAGATCTGCGTTCAGAGTGTCCAGCAAGAGCGTAAGTACACCCCACGTCTTTAAGCATCGCCGGTGAAATTTCACCGGTGTACGCACCTTCTTCAGCAGGATAGAGATTTTCAGCACTAAGCGAACATCTTGCTTGTCCGGCAAGAGCAGCACCTACTGATTCAAGTGCTGTATAAGGTGCAGCAATGACAACTTCACGATCTTCAGGAAGTTTGCCGGCAATTCTATTAATTAAATCTTCAGCAGTAGCTTTTGCTTCTGCTCTGTTTTTATACATTTTCCAGTTAGCAGCCATTAATTTTTTCATTTGTCTATATTCTCCTTCAAAGCTTTAAATGCAGGAAGTTCTTTGCCTTCGAGAAATTCGAGAAAAGATCCACCACCAGTAGAAATAAAACTGAACTTATCAGCCAGTCCGGCCTGATGTACAACAGCATCAGTATCACCGCCGCCAACAATTGTGGTGCCGTCAGAGTCAGCCATTGCTTTACAAACTTTCAAAGATCCTTCAGCAAAAGCAGGTTGCTCAAAAAGCCCCATAGGACCGTTCCATACTATAGTCTTTGCTTCTTTGATGACGTCACAGAATTTCTGAGCGCTTACTGGGCCAATATCAAGCAACATACCATCTGTGGGGACATTGTCTGCATCACAGATTCCACCGGCATTCTCAATATCTTTGCCCCAGATAAAATCTACAGGCAGGTGCAGTGTTGTGCCTGATCCTTCTGCTTTAGTAATTATTTTTTTAGCAGTATCTACAAGGCTTGCCTCTACAAGAGATTTACCAACATCTTTTCCTTGAGCAAGCAGGAAGGTGTTGGCCATAGCGCCACCGATAATAAAATGATCTACTTTACCGATAAGGTTGTTGAGTATACCGAGTTTACTGGAAACTTTAGCTCCTCCAGACACAGCAATGTAAGGTCTTTTAGGATTCTTTAAAGCTTCGCCAAGATATTCCCACTCAAGTTTAAGCAGAAATCCTGCGCAACACTGTTTTGCTGCGTAAGGAACATCAACAACCGATGCGTTAGGTCTGTGAGCAACGCCAAAGGCATCATTAACATATATATCTGCCAGAGCGGCGAGCTTCGCACCGAAGTCACCTCTTTCTTCAACAGTTTTTGCCTGTTCTTCTGCATGAAAACGCAAGTTTTCAAGCATCATCACTTGACCTGCCTTAAGTCCGGCAGCCATCTTTTCTACTTCGGCTCCGATACAATCTGGAGCAAGAGTTACTTCCATGTCGAGGTATTCACCAAGACGTTTGGCAACAGGTTTAAGACTTAATTCTTCAACCCTTTTTCCTTTAGGCTTACCAAGGTGTGCCATTACGATAATTGCGGCGCCCTGCTCAAGAGCATAGCGGATGGTGGGCACTGCGGCTTTAATGCGGTTATCGTCGGTAATAGTTTCACCGTCCAGTGGGACGTTGAAATCAACTCTCATCAGCAGTTTTTTACCTGCAATGTCAAGTTGGTCAATGAAGCGCATAATCACTCCGTTTTTTTAGCTGTTTAGTGTTTAAAAGCCGTCAAAATCCAAATCGTAAAGGTGGGCATCTTCCCTGGTATCGGGGTAATATTTTTTTCTGACCCCGACTTTTTTGAAGCCCAGACTTTCATAAAGACTGATAGCAGGATGATTTGTTTCCTTCACATCCAGCAATCCTCTTTTAATCTCCATTTGCCGACACTTATGCATAAGATTCAGCATAAGCGCCCTTCCAATACCCCTTCGCCTGAAATCCGGGTGTACTCCCAGATTCAGAACCTCCATTTCCTTCAATACCAATGAATAAGCCAGGTACCCGACAAGAAAACCATTTTCAACATATCCAAGTACATAAAAAGCTTTCTTTTCAAGCCCCAGCCGGAACTGCTCTTCACTCCAATGGTATTCAAAACAGGATGATTCAAGTTCCCTGAGCTGAGAAATAAACTCGCAGCCCAGTTCAAATATTTTGTCATCACCAAGGGTGACTTCTATGCATTTCATAATTAGAGTATCTTCCAGTAAACATGGGTAGAAGGCGAAGTTAACAGCCAAGGTCAACTTAATTCTTTTACACGCAATTTTTGCGAATTGAAAGAACAGCAATTATATAAAACTCGACTGATTGAATAAAAATGAAAAAAAATATTAACAACATTGAAGTGGTGGATAAAGAGAACCGCCCTATCGGTACTATGCCACAAGCTGAAGTCCATCGGCAATCACTTCGCCATCGCTCAGTGGTCATATTAATATATGATAGTGAGGGAAAGCTTTATTTACAAAAAAGAAATGCAGCCAAAAAACTATACGCGGGGCGTTGGAGCATTTCTGCCAGTGGGCATGTTTTTGCCGGAGAATCATGCGAGTCAGCCGCATTACGACAACTCGAATTTGAATTAGGCATAAAAAGTGGACACTTACAGCTTATTCGAAAAATTCAGGCATCTTCTGAAACTGGATATGAATTTATAACTGTCTATGCACTTGAGAAAACAAACACTGTACCTTCACCCAATCCTGATGCAGTTGAATCAGGATATTTTTATACTGACAGTGAACTTGAATGGCTTATAAAAGAATACCGGGAACTTCTTACTCCCACACTTGTCTTTTTACATGATGAGAACGTTTTATTCGTTAAATAGAATTAACTGCATCTATAAGAATATTACCAAGTAAGTCGTGCATTCTACCATTGGTAGCCAGAATATTTTTTGAAAATAGATCGTAATTACCTTTGCCATATTCTGTTACCGTACCACCTGCCTCCTCCACTAAAAGCCAGCCAGCAGCAGTATCCCATGGCTTAAGACTGTTCTCGTAATATCCATCATATCGACCGCAAGCCAGATAAGCTAAATCAAGAGCAGCAGCTCCGGGACGACGAACGCCCTGCGTTTGTAATAAAACCTTACCCAAAGCAGATAAAATAAATTCTGTATGTTCTTCAATCGCATAAGGAAACCCAGTAGCAATGAGAGAATTTTCCAGTTTATCACAATCAGAAACGTGAATCGGCTGCCCATTCATAAACGCACCTTCGCCTCTGAGTGCAGTAAAAACTTCATTAAGAATAGGCAAGTTTACAATTCCAAGAACAACCTGATCATTTTCCCATAGGGCTACAGATGTTGCCACCATTGGCAGCCCGTGTGCAAAATTTGTAGTTCCGTCTAAAGGATCAATAATCCATGTTCGATTAACAAGATCAGCATCTCCGGAAGTCTCTTCTGCAAGAAAAGATGAATCTGGTAATATTTTTGAAAGTTCTTCTTTAAGAAATTGTTCTACAGCTAAATCTGTTTCAGTAACGAGATCGATACGCCCTTTGTGCTGAATATCTTTAGGCTTATGTGAATTTTCTTTTATTATTTTACCAGCTTCTGTGACGATTGCGGTCGCTTTTGTTAACAAATTTTTCATCTTAATTAATGTATACCTTATCAAAACCCTTATCTTTTTGAAGACTTAATCCTGTACCTCGAACAACGGTTGTAAGAGGATCATCATCAATGATAACTTTAAGAGAGCTTTCTCTGTTAATAAGAACATCAAGACCTTTAAGAAGAGCTCCACCACCGGCAAGAAGCAAGCCATTACTTGCGATATCTGCTACAAGCTCAGGCTGAGTTCTTTCAAGAGCAATACGGACTGAATTTACAATAGCTGCAACAGGATCAGCAATAGCTTCACGGATGTGAGAGTCATTAATTTCAATTGCTTTAGGTTTGCCGTCAACAAGGTTTCGACCGGAAATAGTCATGGTCAATTTTTCTGGTAACTCTATAGCTGATCCGATTTGAATCTTAGCCCTTTCAGCGGTATTTTCACCGATTAAAAGCTTAAATTCATCCTGAACGTAACGCATTATTGCAGTATTCATTTCATCTCCGGCTACACGCACAGACTGGCTATGAGCAATAGACGAAAGGGTTATTACCGCAACTTCAGTAGTACCTCCACCAATATCAACCACCATATTTCCTTCAGGCTCATGAATATTTAACCCAGCACCGATAGCAGCTGCCATAGGTTCTTCAATCAGCCTGACCTCACGAGCTCCGGCCTGCTGTCCGGATTCAATCACTGCTCGCTTTTCAACCTGTGTAATTCCAGTTGGAACACAAATAATAATTTTAGGTTTAACTAAATTTCTACCGCTGATAACTTTTTTAATAAAAAAAGAAATCATTTTTTTAGTAACTTCAAAATCAGCTATAACCCCATCTTTCATAGGGCGGATAGCCTTAATCTTATCAGGGGTTCTACCCAAATACTCTTTAGCTTCTTTCCCAACTGCAATAACCGAATCATCGCGAGCATCCAGCGCAACGACTGAAGGTTCATTAAGAATAATTCCATCTTTGGGGGTATAAAGCAAAGTGTTGGCTGTACCGAGATCCATGGCAAGATCCTTGCCTAGAAAACTCATTAATTTAGCCCATATCATATAATTAAACCTCTTGTGTGAAGCGGTTAATTGTCATTTATCAATACCGGATTAGTTTTAGCAGGACTCACTTTTTGCAATGCAGTCCGTGCTTCAGCTAGTCTGCTTTTTAAAAAGAGATTTTCAAGAAACTGTGTCAGGTATTCTGACACCATAAATAAAAAGTCCTTTAAGTCCTCATCAATTAGCATCGGATTCTCATTAGCAAGAACCAATACCCCTCTTGTCTTACGCTGAAAAATAAGAGGAAGGCAAATAATACTCATAAAATCTTTGGTTGCAGCACTTGCTCCAAGAAGGCTTGATGATGCCTGTCCCGTACTGTTTTCATCAATGAAAATAGGATCATTATTCTTGTACACCCATCCTACCAGCCCACTTCCAAGGGGAAACGCAATTGTTTTTGAATCTCTTTTATGAAGAATAGGTTTATTTTCTCCTTCTACATAAAAAGAAGTTCCGCGCTGATCAATCACAGTTAAAAATGTATGCGAAAAACCGCTTGTTCCTGATGTCATACCCAGCAGATTATCCAAAAAAGAATTCCACTTAGGTTGACGTTTTCTCAAATCATGAAGGAGCTTCAGGGTCATAAAATAATCATTTTTCTTGCCGTCTGCATCAGCAGAACGAATACATGAAAGCATAGAAGTGATCATCTTGCCGAACTGTGAAAGAATTTTCAGATCCTTAGTACTGAACGAATATGTCCGTTTGCTGTCAAGGCAAATTGCTCCAAGAGACTGATCAAGAGGAGTTCCCATAAAAGCCTTAACTTTATCTTCTTCACGAGATTCATAATACCCAAGAGTCGTAGAGCCTTTTCTATCCATATTATTAATAAAAAGCGGCTCATTTTTCCCTATAACAATGCCGGCAAGACTCTTTTTCTTTAAAGGACTTCCTGTAGGTGAAACATCATCGCCAAGACTGAAATAAGTGGAGAGCGCATATCCATGCAGTCCATCTGGCAGATACAGAACAACCGTATGAGCTTCAAACACATTACAGACAATACTTAATATGTTAATTAATATTTCATTTCGGGGCATTTTTTACTTCGTCCTGCACTCAATAAAATAATCTATGTTACGATTGTAGGTCTTTTCCTGATCAGCAGTGAAATAGCAAGCAGGGAGTTGATCTTTTCCGCGATGATAAGCAATACATTGGCAGCAGTTGCCATGCCTTGAACACTTGGAGTACGTGCAGGGACAGTTGTCATTACCACCTTCCTGACGTTCACATATTGTTTTACTCATATATTATTTTCCTTATTTCTATTTAAGCTAAAGGAGTTCAATTTTCAAAAAATGAAATCCGTTTCAGTCTTATTTGAAAGACGCATGTCGGTCAACATATTGTGGTTTTGAGAAACGTTATTTTTAAATTTTAAGCAGAATCAATTTTATATTATAGATAAAATATATACGTAGATTTTAATTGTTAAGTCGGCCTTGCTTTTTTTCTGGTTTAAGAGTCTTTTTTATATGAAAAGATTAATATTCTATAAAATTTCTAGAAAATTTATATTGTAATTATTTACGGTTCAAGATAACCATATCATATAATATAGATGAATTGTTAAGTAGTTTTTTGTGTGAGTTAATAAACAAGTACGTTTAGAATCCTACACCGGCATGCAGGATTAATATATGTGGCAGGACGCTTTTTCAAAGTATACAGGTGAAAACCTTAACGCAGATTTAAATGGCGAAATCTATGACCTCAAATCTCTTGACGGCCTAAGACTTTACCTTGACCATGTGCATATAAAAAATTGCCTTTTGCGTCCTTATTTTGAGCAGAAAAATCAGTACCCTCTTGTAGACTCCAGAGAGTTACTCCCATCTTTTGAAGTTGATTTATATGAATATAAGCAACTTCCCGGTTTCAGTATGGTCGCGCTGGAACGGCCTCTTAATTTTTTTCAGGAAATCTTTCAGTTTGATATTCTGCACAGCCCAACTTTGCTTGATGATTCAACAACAGACAAAGCGTGTCCTCTTATTGATTCCATTTTGCGAACTAATGTTGAAACTTTTGAAAGCAGACTTCCCAAAAGATCACATGAAAATTTTAAAAGCGAGTATGGCAATCTAGATATTTCATCCATTGAAAACTATGGCAAAACATTGCCGCATCTGCTCGAAATTGAACGTGCCCATGTTATGGCACAGGATAATAGCGGTAAATTTTACCTCTCCGGTATTTTTGGATCTTTTCCGTCAGATCTTGATACAGAGTTAAAAAGGTTTGGTATCAAGATTGGAAAATTCAAGCCCGGAGATAATCTGCTTTACGAGTATAATCGTCTTTTTGTTTATACTTTTCTTATGGAATTGCACGGTTTTCCAATTGTTTCTGAACGCCGTACATCTTCAGCTCTCTTTGCCCGCCGCCTTTTCAGGATGGGTGAAAAATTTATGGTACGTGTTCTGGGGCAATCTGACCGCACAATTACATCTCTTTTTTCACACCGTAAGGCAAAGAACTATCCAAGAGTAGAAAAAATTGCTCTTGTGCAAGTCAGCCGTGATAACAAAGAAGCTATAGCCGGGCTCAAAAAAGGCGGTTTTTTTGTTGATGAAAAAAAACGTGTCGTTATCCTTAAAGTTAAATATCGCCAGCATAAATTTAATATGGAAAACGTTCGTGAAGACCGCGCTTTGTCCGTCTACAAGCAAGAAATCATTCACCCTATTACAGGGGAATGCTCTTATAATTTTAATGTAATTAAAGATGCTTCGAGCATGACTATTCTGCTCAACGATATTGTACGTGGTGAATATAATGGGGACATTGTATATAAACGCAATGAACTGATTCAGGATACTGATACCCACGAAAAGAGATTAAAATTTTTATTTGCATGGCTTTCTAAACATCAGCGGCGTATCATTGGTTACTCTGATGAATTCTACTCCAGTGTGGTCAAAGTTCTGGACAGCTACCTTCTTGCCCCTGATAATTATGAGCCGTTCAATGAACTTTCTGATTTGTATCAGGAGGTCTGGTCAAAATACAGTTTTATTCAGCAGGCTAGAAAGCTCAAAACTCTTGAAGACCTCAAAGAAAGGAAGTATCGGGGTAAAACAATTTCATATCTTGAAATGCTTAAAACAATGACAGAGATTCTGAATGATCTTAAATTTGAAATTGTTAACTACTTTGACAAACTGGTTGAAACGACACTTAATATCGGTGACAGAGTTTTAAATGATTCATATTTAAGACGAAATTATGTTTCAAAACCAGATGAAGATCTTACAAATTACGGACTCAAAGTAAAAAAACTATACGGCCGACTGGTTGTTATTATGGACGAATTCAGATCTATCCGTAAAAGCCGCTCCCTTTATGAAGAAGGGGCCAGTATTAGCGGATTGGTTTAAAAAAATATGAGGGTATCTTTTTCAAGAATTTCCCCTCGCCTCATATAGGAGAAAAAATGTCAGCACTGCGTACTACCCCACTTACTGAGTGGCACCGTGAAAATGGAGCAAAACTGGTTCCTTTTGCAGGATTTGAAATGCCTGTTCAGTATAAAGGAATAATTATTGAGCATAAACATACCCGTGAAAAAGCAGGTGTTTTTGATATCAGCCATATGGGTGAGTTCAAGCTTTCCGGTAAAGGAGCAAAGGACGCACTTAACAAGCTGGTGACTCAAAATCTGGATACTCTGGCTCCGGGTAAATGCCGCTACGGTTTTCTGCCTAATGATAAAGGCGGAGTGCTCGATGATTTGATCATATACTGCCTTGCTGAAGATTCATACATGCTCGTTGTAAACGGAGCCTGTGAAGAAGGAGATTTTAACTGGATTAATTCCCGTCTTCCAGAAGGAATAGATTTCGATAATATTTCCTACGAAACAGCTAAAATTGACCTTCAGGGCCCTTTAGCTTTAGATGTCCTTGAGAGTGTTTTCGGTCGTGACTTCAAACATCTTAAGTATTTCAACTTTGAAGAAACAGAATTTGACGGTTATAAACTTATTGTCAGCCGTACAGGGTACACAGGTGAACTCGGATATGAATTTTATCTGCCTGCTGACAAGGCACAGTCTTTATGGGAAAAAATTGTTGCCGATGAAAGAGTTGAACCTATCGGCCTTGGTGCTCGCGACACTCTGCGCCTTGAACTTGGTTACCCTCTTTACGGACATGATCTTGATACTGAACACAATCCCCGTGAAGGTGGTTACGGATTTCTGCTTCCCGCAGATGCATATACAGATGGAAAAGAACTTCTTATTCCATTGAGCATTGAAGGACGCCGCGCTGCACGTCATGGTGACAAGGTTATTTTAGACGGTAAAGAAGTCGGCGTTGTAACCAGTGGTTCTTTCTCACCAAGCCTAGGCTATTCCATCGCTTTGGCCTATGTAGCCAATGACGTTGCTGAAGCTGAAGCTTTTATTATCAACACCGGCAAAAAAGAGCTTGAAGCTAAAAAAACTGAATTACCTTTCTATACCGAAGGTACTGCTCGTAAAAAGCTCGATTAATATTACCAATCAACGAAAACAATAAGCCCTCTTTATTGTTCGATAAAGAGGGCTTATTTCAGAGATCTTTTCAATATAATTATAGCAATTTAGGTTTTCTCAAATGAAAATAATTTTGCCCTTAATTCTACTCGCTTGTCTAATCTATACTACAATTGGCCCTGCTCATGCTGGATTCATGCCTTATGGTAGAATTTTCAAGGCTACTCAGGATGAGCGTTCATACTTGACGCAAACCCAGGACACTAGACTAAGCCTTAAACTACGCAAATCACTTTCTATAAATTCCCCGTCCAGTTTATTAAGTGTAAGTCCCTATGTTTATTTGAAACATGCATTTTTAGTGGGGACTGTCAAAAGTGATGTGCAAAGAAATGTACTCATTGAGAACGTTAAAAAAATGCCGGACTTTAGTGGACTCAGTTATTACCTACCTATAAAACAAGATATAAAAGGAGAAATTTCAAATCTCGAATTAAAACTTAAAGGGATACTTGAGCCAGATTATCCTTCATCAAAATTTTCCCTTAAAGTTGTGCAAAATACTGTTGTTTTACTTGGTGTTTTGAGTTTTGAAGAGCAGGAAAAAGTACTTCAAACTATAAAAAAAATAGCTCCAGCTAATAAAATTATAAATTTTCTTCAAACGATTCCTGCCGATAATATGAAACGAAAACGTATTCGACCATTAAGGAGCCTTTTTGACTAAGTGCGCCTCTGTATGTCTACATCTCTGAGAATACTATATTCGTTGACTTTTATTTGTGCTTCCCCTAACTGTTTTCTTCATGAACCAGCTTTAATCAATATAAAGACCTATTGGCTCTTGCGTTGTTTTACTGAATTTAAAAGTCAGTAAATTCAACCTATTCACATGATATTCTAATTAAGGATATTAAGGTTTTGTTATGTTTAAAGTACTGGAAGAAATTCATTCCCGTCCCCTTCCTTTTGAAATCTGTTCTGCATCAGACCTTTGGACTGATGATCATATATCTAAGCAAATGCTTAGTTTTCACTTAAATCCTGACATTGATTCTGCGTCTCGTAACGCCGATTTTATCGCTAAATCTCAAGCATGGATTATTAATAATTTTGAATTGTCAACTAGTAAAATAGTTGCTGATTTTGGCTGTGGCCCCGGCTTATATACAACTGCTTTCGCAAAAGCAGGAGCAGCAGTGACTGGTATTGATTTTTCAAGTAATTCATTGTCTTATGCTAAGAAAATTGCGAAGAGTGTCAATTTAAGCATTGATTATATTAATCAGGATTACTTGAAATATAGTTCTCAAAAGAACTTCGACCTCATCACCATGATCATGTGTGATATTTGTGCCTTAAGCCCAGATCAGCGTAAAACCATGCTGAATAAATTCTATTCCCTACTTGTGCCTGGTGGTCAGGTACTCCTTGATGCTTTCTCACTTAGCGCTTTTGAAAATCTCAGTGAACGCTCTGTTTACGAAGTCAATCTTATGAATGGATTTTGGTCCGCTGATAAATATCATGGATTTTTAAATTCATTTAAATATGAACAGGAAAAAGTTGGGCTTGATAAATATACTATAGTTGAAAGCATGGGTACAAAAGAAGTATACAATTGGCTTCAATACTTCGATCCAGCTGAACTTATACGTGAATTTAATGAAGCTGGATTCCATACTATTGAACTGCTGTCTGATGTAGCTGGAACTTTGTACCAAACCGGTAGTAATGAATTTGCGGTCATAGCTACTAAGTAGCTAAAATAATAAAGCACAGCTCTTCTCATATTGAGAAGAGCTGTTTTAATTCTATTAATCTCATAGTATTATGTCTAAAAAGCTATAATAGCGATTAATGCTTATTAACAGCTTCCTCATAGTTTAAATTAAATACAATATTTCGAATACTTAATAGCCTCCAGACTCTATTGAATATTTTATCATTTATCTCTCCATTAAATTCAAAACTAATATCTCTTTGTTTCTTTTTTATTAAAAAGCCAAAAAAAACAATAACTTAAAAAGCAACTCTGTATTATTTCTTTTTAGACATAAATAAAGTTGTGTCATTCGTTCAACAAGCAATTCTTTTTTTCAATTTCCAGTTTTCATATATAGTTTGTATTTAAGAAAATGAAATAATCTTCTCAAGAATCAGGACGGCTAAAATTATTTCTATCCTGATTAATATAAATGATTATTCATTTTCGTCATTGTCAAAGGCTGATTGGGGTACACGTTAACTTTTTTATAGATCTGGTAACCCATGGAAATTTCCGGAAAAGAAGTTGGGGACGCTTTTTTACAACTGCCCTTTAGCGGTCTTGGGATTTCATTAAAAGCTTGTGCTGACGCGGCTGGTAAAATGCAGATCAGGTTTAGTGAGAAACCTGTATGTGAATGCCGCTTAAATGATATTTTTGTCGACACAGCTTTTACCGGATTTTCCGGTTATGAACTCCTTTTAACCCTTGGGCGTGAAATTCGTGGAAGATAACACAAACAAAATTTTAGGAGCGATGATGAGAATTAATCGTAGAGATTTTGTGAAAATGACGACTGTAGCTGCGGCAGGTATTGCCGCCGTTCCTGCGTTCGGAGGCCTTGGAAAGGCTTTTGCGAACACAGCCGAGGAACGTGCTAGACAGCTCAGTCCTAAATGGACAAAACAAACTACATCCGTATGTGCATTCTGTTCAGTCGGTTGCGGGCTTCTGGTTAATACTGATGTTGAAACCAAAAGGGCTGTAAACGTCGAGGGTAATCCTGACCATCCGATTAATGAAGGAGCTCTTTGCGCAAAAGGTGCTGCAACTATCCAGATGACAGAGAACCCGAAACGGCCTGGCAAATTTCTGTATAGAGCACCATATGCTGATCAATGGGAAGAAAAAGACTGGGACTTCTGCAAAAAACGTATTGCCCAGCTTATCAAAAAATCACGAGATGAAAGTTTCGAGAAGAAGAATGCCAAAGGTCAGGTTGTAAACCGTACTATGGGGATTGCTTCTCTTGGTTCCGCCGCGCTGGATAACGAAGAATGTTATGCCATGCACAGTTTCATGAGAGCTTTAGGCCTGGTGTACGTAGAGCATCAGGCACGTATCTGACACAGCGCAACTGTTGCGGCTCTGGTAGAGTCGTTCGGACGCGGTGCGATGACCAACCACTGGAATGATCTTCAGAACAGTGATTGTATTTTGATAATGGGCAGTAATGCTGCCGAAAACCATCCCATTTCTTTTAAATGGGCAGTAAAAGCACAAAAACGCGGTGGAAAAATTATCCATGTTGACCCCCGCTTTACTCGTACTTCCGCAAGATCTGACGCATACGTAGCTCTGCGTTCAGGCACTGATATCGCTGTACTCGGCGGTATGATCAACTATATCATCAAAAATAAGCGTTACTTTGAGAAGTACATGGTGGATTACACCAACGCTTCTTTCATCGTAAATAAAAATTATAGCTTCGATAACGGCTTGTTTGCCGGATTCGACAGCAAGACAAATTCTTACGATAAATCCAAGTGGGCTTTTGAACTGGATAAAAAAGGTATTCCAAAGCAGGACAAATCCCTGAAGGATCATAACTGTGTTTTTCAGGTGATGAAAAGGCATTTCTCCAGATATACTCCTGAAAAAGTATCCTCCATCTCAGGCGTATCAGTTAATGATCTGGATATGCTTTATAAAACATACACTGCCACAGGAAAACCGGATAAAGCCGGAACTATTATGTACGCCATGGGTTGGACCCAGCACACGGTTGGTGTACAGAATATCCGCGCCATGGCAATGATCCAGCTTATGCTTGGTAATATCGGAGTTGCCGGTGGCGGCGTTAATGCACTTCGTGGTGAATGTAATGTTCAGGGCTCCACTGATTATGCCCTGCTCTATCACATTTTACCCGGTTATCTGAAAACACCGCTTGCTGGACAGGACACTCTGGAACAGTACAATAATACGTACACTCCAAAAAGCAGCGATCCGGAAAGTGCGAACTGGTGGCAGCATTATCCAAAATATTCTGCAAGCCTTATCAAGGCCATGTACTCTGAAGATACCCCGGATCAGGGTTATCAGTACCTGCCTCGCCTCGATAATCACAAGGCCAGCGTATATTCTTGGATTCCACTCATTGATCGTATGTATCGCGGCAAATTCACAGGTGGCTTAGTCTGGGGCATGAACCCTGCCTGCTCCAGTTCTGATGCAAATAAGACCCGTAAAGCTCTGAGTAAATTAGACTGGATGGTTAACGTTAACCTCTTCCAGTGTGAAACAAGTGACTTCTGGAAAGGTCCTGATATGGATCCTAAAAAAGTCAAAACCGAAACCTTTTTCATCCCCTGTGCGTCTTCAATTGAAAAAGAAGGTTCTGTTTCAAACTCAGGTCGCTGGATGCAATGGCGTTACAAAGGTCCTGAAACATTTGGTGATGTTAAGACTGATGGGCACTACTTCCATGAAATATGGGAAGAACTTGCTGCTCTTTATGAAAAAGAAGGTGGTGTCTATCCTGAGCCTATTACTCATCTCAGCTTCAACAACATGTGTGAACAGAATGAGCACGGTCACTATCAGTTCAGTGCCCAGAAAACAGCCAAACTCTGTAACGGCTGGTTTACCCGTGATGTCGAGGTCAAGGGCAAAAAGTTCAAGAAAGGACAGCAGGTTCCCAGTTTCGCATACTTGCAGGCAGACGGTTCCACTACCTCCGGTAACTGGCTGTACTGTAACTCTGTAACTGATGAAGGCAATAAGTCCGAACGTCATGATTCGAGTCAGACCAAGGAACAGGCAAACATAGGCCTTTTCCCTAACTGGACATGGTGCTGGCCTGTCAACCGTCGCATCCTTTACAACAGGGCATCTGTTGACCAAAAAGGTAATCCTTGGAATCCAAAGAAAGCGGTTATCAAATGGAATGGGTCCAAATGGATTGGTGATGTTCCTGACGGTGGCTGGAAGCCCGGAACAAAACATCCATTCATTATGCGTAAGAACGGATTCGGTCAGCTCTTCGGGCCCGGGCGTGCAGACGGTCCATTGCCTGAATACTATGAGCCACTGGAATGTCCTGTATCAGACCACCCATTCTCCAAGACACTGCATAACCCCACAGCTGTGCAGATCATTGGTGAAGAAAAGGCTGTCTGTAATCCGCGTTATCCTTTTGTCGGCACAACATACCGTATTACCGAACACTGGCAGACCGGTTCTATGACTCGTTGGCAGTCATGGCTTGTTGAAGCAGAACCGCAGATGTTCGTAGAAATCAGTCCTGAATTGGCTAAGCTGCGCGGTATTGAAAACGGTGAAAAAGTTACTGTTGAAAGCGTACGTGGATCACTCTGGGCTATTGCAATGGTTACCGAACGTATCAAGCCGTACAATATTAACGGAACTGATATTCATATGGTCGGCATGCCATGGCATTATGGATGGGTAACTCCGGTTAACGGTGGTGATTCAGCAAACATAGTAACTCCAAACGTTGGCGACCCCAACACTGGTATTCCGGAATACAAAGCCTTTATGGTGAACGTTCGCAAGTGGAAGGAGGGTGATAAGTAATGTCTGGTAAAAGCTTCTTTGTAGACCTCACCCTTTGTACCGCTTGTCGCGGTTGTCAGGTAGCCTGTAAGCAGTGGAAAAAGCTGCCGGCAGAACAGACCCGTAATGTTGGTTCACATCAGAATCCCCAGGATCTGTCATCAAAAACCATCCGTCTCGTGCGTTTCAATGAGGCACACGATGAAAACGGCAAACTCAAATGGCTCTTCTTCCCTGAACAGTGTAGACACTGCCTTGAGCCACCGTGTAAATACATTGCCAATATGTATACTCCCGGTTCCGTTGTACAGGACCCTAAAACCGGCGCAGTTGTAATGACTGACAAAGCAATTATCCGTAAAGGTAAGCTGGAAAGTTGGGAAATGTGTCCTTATAATGTGCCTCGTCAGGATGCTGAAACCGGACTTTGGAGCAAATGTGATATGTGTCTGGACCGCATTGAAATGGGCATGCTCCCCGCATGTGTTCAAAGCTGCCCGACCGGAACTATGAACTTCGGTGACCGTGAAGATATGCTCAAAATGGCTAAAAGACGTCTTGCAGAAGTACAGAAGACTAAACCGGACGCTTACCTCGCCGATCCCGAGGATGTGCGTGTGATTTACCTCTGTGAATCTGAGCCTGAAAACTATCACGAAACACTCGTGGCATCAGCTCAGCAGCGCAAGACTATTATGGCTAATAAGGCGACTGCCCCCAAGAGCTCAAGACGCAGCTTCCTTACTGCCGCTCTTGGCCAGAAAAATAAAGCATAAACAGACACAAGGAGAGATAAAATGAAAAAATTATTGATCATGTGCCTGTTATGTATGGGCATCACAATCATATCTATGGCAGCCAATGCGCAGGAAAAATACACTGCCCCCGATGATGGATTACTCATCAATTATATCAAGGGCAACAGTAAAAGAAATCTTGGCGTTGTTTTCAATCATTCCAGTCACGAGGACTACGAATGTGTTGATTGTCATCATAACATTAAAAAAACCGGTAAACCAACCAGTTGTTCGACTTGCCATAATAACTTTGAGCCTGTTCCTGTTAAAGGCTACAAATCATACTTTAAGGCAATGCATTATAAACGTAACAACCCGAAACGGCCTTCATGCGTTTCCTGTCACGTAAAAGAATTCGGTAAAGACAAAGAAATGACCGGATGTGTTAATTCAGCATGTCACCCCGAAGGAATAAAGTAACCTAAGTTACACAGTCTAATAAGAAATAGCCCTGCTGTCATAGACAACGGGGCTATTTCTTATGCCATCATCAAGCATTACTTGAAAAAGATAGAGCTATTATCAAATTTAAATGGGCAGGATCTGAAGGTATCTATCAGAGCCTGCCCATTCATGTATTAAATAATTTTCAAATTTAATAAGCTGTTTTAATTACAATAAACCGGATTTAGTATCACGACTTAAAGCGTAATTTAAAAAACTTAAATCAAAAAGTAATAAAACTTTCTACGATTTTTTACCACGTGGAAAACCGGTCATAATGCTCAAAACAGCGACAATAGCAAGAATAAAGCAATAGTGCATATTACCAATGATTTCCAAAGGGGAAAGCTTTGATATAGAACCAGCGAGAAGCACTTGTGCTCCGTAAGGGATGACTCCCTGTACTATACAGGAAAAGATATCAAGAAGACTTGCACTGCGACGAGGATCAACATTGTGACTTTCAGCTATTTCTTTCGCCATGCCACCGGTAAGGATAATGGCAACAGTGTTGTTTGCAGTACACAGGTCAGATAAAACAGCAAGAGCACTTATACTGAATTCTCCAGCCTTGCTTGATTTTGTACCACGAGTAAGTCTACCAATAAACTTGATGATGTATGCGATACCACCATGATATTTTATTAACTCACCAAGGCCGCCTACAAGCAGTGACAGAACTAATATTTCCTGCATGCCAGTAAAACCTGAATAAATATCCTGCGAGAATTTGAGCAGACTGAATGCTTCCATAGAAGCAAGGCCGACAGCACCTGTGAAAATAATACCGGCACCAAGTACGACAAATACATTTATCCCCATTACAGCCATTACAAGAATAGTGATGTATGGTAGAACCTTAAGCAGACTGTAACCGCCATTTTGTACAACCTGACCGCCCTCTCCAACAAAATATAGAATAATAACTGTTAGAATCGCTGCAGGTAATGCGATAAGAAAGTTCATTTTAAACTTATCACTCATCTGGCAGCCCTGAGTTCTGGTTGCTGCAATCGTGGTATCAGAAATCATGGAAAGGTTGTCACCGAACATTGCACCGCCGACAACTGCCCCCATAAGCACCGCTGAAGAAATATCTGTTTTGCCTGCAACGCCAACAGCAATAGGCGCGATTGCGGCAATTGTACCCATAGATGTACCCATAGCCGTTGCGATAAACGCAGCAATAACAAACAGTCCGGGAAGAACCATGGATGCAGGAACAATAGATAATCCTAGGTTAACCGTAGACTCAACACCACCTATAGATTTAGCAACGGATGCAAAACCACCGGCAAGAAGGTAAATCATACACATGGTAATGATTCCCGGCTCTCCTGCACCACGTAGGAAAATATTTATTTTATCAGCAATCTTACCGCGACCCATCCATACAGCCCATGCGATTGCAGGTAAAATGGCAACAGTTGCAGATAGTTGATAAAAAGCCATACTGGTTCCATCCATTGTAAGGAAGGTTCCCGTTCCGATAAAAATAACTAAAAACAACCCCAATGGAGCCAATGCAAGACCATTCTCTTCCTGTTTCATAGGTATATATCCTTATATAAGAAGTTATGCATATAGTTTGAGATAGATTTAGGTGAATGCCCTCAATAAATTATTCTTTAAAATTTAAAAAAGAAGCACCATTTCCCTAAAACCAACCAATTATATGGCTAAATTTCCTCATTCCGTTGTAAGAACAATATAAATGCTCATCTTTAACCATTATGTCAACGAAAAGCGCAATCAATTACTTAAAGAACTACTTTAACAAAAAAGCCTCCTCTTGAACTGGATAAGTCCAAGAGGAGGCTAAGAATTAAAATCTATAAACTAATTACTAATATTCAATTTTTACAGCAGATGAAACTCTGATAGCACGAGATTTAGCATTTTCTACATCAGAGCCAAGAGCCAGAGCAACACCAAGTCGACGCACACCATCACACTCCCCTTTACCAAAGATAAGAACTTTAGTGTCATTTTCTTCAAGGGCTTTGTCTACATTAACAAAAGCAGGAGATGTTGATTTTCCACTTGAAAGAATAACACTGGATGCAGCAGGCCCATACTGACGAATTGCCGGAACAGGAAGACCTAGAATAGCTCTTACATGTAATGCAAATTCGCTGAGATCCTGAGAAATAACGGTAACCAGTCCCGTATCATGAGGACGAGGTGAGACTTCACTGAAAAATATTTCTTCACCTTTGATAAAAAGCTCAACTCCAAAAAGTCCTCTTCCTCCAAGAGCATCAGTTATGCGCAACGCATAATCCTGAGCTTTAGCCAGCGCTGGTGCGGTCATAGGTTGTGGCTGCCATGATTCACGGTAATCACCATCCTCCTGCCTATGGCCGATTGGGGCACAATAGGATGTTCCTCCAATATGGCGAACTGTAAGCAATGTGATTTCATAGTCAAATTTTACAAATTTTTCTACGATGATGCGACCTTCACCTGTTCTACCGCCGGACTGAGAATACTCCCAGGCATAATCAATGTCAGCTTCGCTCTTAACAGTGCTCTGCCCTTTGCCTGAGGAACTCATAACAGGCTTGATCACACAGGGGATACCTATTTCTTTAACAGCTGCAAGATACTCTTCCTTAGTGTCGGCAAATTTATAAGGAGAAGTTTTCAAACCAACTTCCTCTGCGGCAAGTCTACGGATACCTTCACGGTCCATAGTTAAACGAGTGGCTCGAGCTGTAGGAATGACGGTAAAACCTTCCTTTTCGAGATCAAGAAGAGTTTCTGTAGCAATCGCTTCAATTTCAGGTACTATAAAATCTGGCTTCTCAGCTTCAACCACGCTTCGAAGAGCGTTCGCATCCAGCATGGAAATGACATAACTACGATGAGCCACCTGCATGGCTGGGGTATTCTCATATCTGTCTACAACAATGACCTCAACACCAAGGCGCTGAGCTTCAATTACAACTTCTTTGCCAAGTTCACCGCCGCCAAGAAGCATCATCTTGCGAGCAGAAGAAGTACCTGCAGTACCTAAAGTGACCATAGTTTTCTCCGTGATTTTTTTTTATGATAGGAAATATTCAAGGAATGAAGATAAAGTTGTGCTTCTACTCTCATAACAAGCCTTAAAACTCAAGAAATTTAAAGCACAACATTATATTTATGATAATTTTTCCAAGTATTGCAGCAACTATTGTCAACATTTCGATGCTGTTGTACTTATTTAAATGTTTTAGAATCAGAATTTTAATTGGAAGTTTACTATTTTATGAATAAAAAAAGAATTGTTCTAGCTGTAACAGGAGCTAGCGGCACTATCTACGCACAAAAATTAGCTCATTATTTGGGTAAAATGGATGATATTGAACTTCATCTTATCCTTTCAAGTGCAGCTTTGAAAGTCATGAAACTTGAAACACAGTTCAAAGTTGAAGATCTGACTGAACATGCAGATTTTATTTATGAACAAGATAATATTGCTGCGCCACCCGCAAGCGGATCATGGAAGCATGACGGCATGATTGTCTGCCCGTGTTCTATGGCATCACTTGCGGCAATTTCACAAGGATTAGGTTCAAATCTTATTCATCGGGCAGCAGATGTCTGTCTCAAGGAACGTCGAAAATTAATACTCGTTATCCGAGAAACACCATTTAACCTGATTCATATAAGAAATATGGAAACTGTCACTCTTGCCGGAGCAACAGTAATGCCCGCTTCACCGGGTTACTACCACGCTCCCAAAAGTATTGACGAACTTGCATCTCACATGGCCGGAAGAATTCTGGAACAACTTAATATTACTCATAACCTTTATAAACGCTGGTGCGAAGATTCACAGAGGTAAATTATGAAACACCTATTTACGTGGAATGGACATTCTAATTTCACTATTCAGTCCGATGATAAAACTATTCTTCTTGACCCCTTCTTCGAAGGAAACCCCAAAGCATGTGCCTCATGGGATACTGTTAAGAAAGCGGACGCAGTGTTAGTCACTCACGATCATGGCGATCACGTTGGTCAGGCTGCGGAAATATGCAATGCCACAGGAGCGGAACTGGTCTGTATCTTTGATTTTATAAATGACATGATTTCTCAAGGTGTCAGCGGTGATAAAATCATAGGTATGAACATCGGTGGAACAATAGAAGTGTCCGGTATTAAAGTAAAAATGGTGCAAGCAATGCATTCCTCTGCATCAGGAGCACCCGCAGGATTCATAATAACCTATCCGGATGATTTTTGCGTCTATTTCGCAGGTGATACCGGACTTTTTTCCAGCATGGAACTTTTCGGTAAACTTCATGACATCGATGTAGCCGTGCTGCCAACCGGTGGATGGTTTACTATGGATTCAAAAGATGCAGCCTATGCCTGCAAAATGCTGCAATGCAAAAAAGTGATCCCCATGCACTATGGAACCTTTCCAATACTTGAGCAGAACGCGGAATCATTTATTAAAAACTGCGCTGATCTTGCTCCGGATTGTAAAGTCATAGAACTTGAGATAGGAAATCCTACTGAAATTAATTCTTAAACATTACAAAGTTTAAACTCTTTACAAAATAAACGGATAGCCACTGGAAAATGTTTTGCAGTGGCTATCCGTTTATATTTTACCAAAATTTAAGTTTTTAAATTATTCAAAACAATAACTGAATATTTTTAAGGATAATATTTTTATTTTCGATCAGTCCTATCACTATGCGCCGTAAAAATTCACGCCAGTTTTGACTATAAACTACAACAAAAATATACCGGCAAGCCCAAGCAGTGACAAGAAACCGAAACTATCAGTTATAGTTGTCAGAAAAATAGATGATGCCTGTGCCGGATCTCGTCCAAATTCTTTCAAAATAATAGGAATTGCTCCCCCTACTACGGCTCCCAGCACCATATCAATAAAAAGAGCTCCAGACATAACAATGGCGAGGACAGAATTATTCGTCAGCATAAAAACTGAAAGCAGAACGAGAAGTGCTATGCATATTCCATTTGCAAGACCTATTTTAAATTCACGTAAAACCGCTTCCCAAGATTTTTTACGATCAAATTTTTCAGTTGCGAACTGACGAATCATAACCGCAAGCGCCTGCTGACCTGTATTACCGGCCTGATTAGCAACAATAGGCATTAAAACAGCGAGTATGGCCATTTTAGCGATATTACCTTCAAAAAGATGAACAACCCATGCTGAAATAGCCGAGTTAGCAACATTTATGACCAGCCATGGAAGTCTTTTTCTTACAGAATATTTCCATGGGGAATCAACTGTTTCATCAGTACCCGCACCAACCATAGACTGCATATCTTCACTGGCTTCTTCATTCATAATATCAATAACGTCATCAACAGTGACTACACCGATAAAACGATGATCAAAATCAGTAACAGGCATGGCAAGAAAATTATAGTGTGCAATAAGACGGGCAACTTCTTCTTTATCCACATTATATGTAACAGAGATAAGATGCTGGTTATCTGTCAGCTCGGACAGAGTCTTTCCAGGACGTGAAATTAGTAGATCTCGCATTGAAACCGCACCAACCAGGTGATTGCGACGATTCACAACATAGGCATAGTATGGAATACTTTTATCTTCCACTTCCTTACGAATCGTGGCTATGGCCTGATCAACAGTCATATTGTCACGTACAATGGCAACTTCAGTGGTCATAACACCACCGGCTGTTTCAGGATCAAAGGTCAGAAGTGTAGAAATTTCTTCTCGGTCTTCCGCTTTGATCTGCCTAAGAAGAGTTTCCCTTAAATCGTCATCAAGATCTTCAAGAATATCAGTCGCATCATCCGGCGACATATATTCAAGAATTCTTGCAGCAATTCCCACATTGAGTCGCTCAATAAGATCTCGCTGGTCGTATTTCGCCATTTCTGCAATGGAGTCAGCTGCATCACGGATTGGTAGCTGTTTGATAAACTTAACCTGCTCTTCAAGGCCGAGTTCTTCAATATGGTCAGCAGTATCCGCAGGGTGCAAGGCCTCAAGGACTAGTTGGTCAACTTCACCAGGTAGTCCTTGTCCACTCTCTTGCCACTCTCTAAGTGGTTCGGGTATTCCTTTTGCCTTACTCATGGCGAACCAACTATCTTAAATAGCCCGAAAGGTCAAAATTTATGACTAGGATATATTGTAAAAAACATTTTGTGAAATCCTTCTCAGTCCTTGTATTACTTGATAAAACGGGATACGGAAATTCGTAACATGACCTCAAACTTAATGTTACAAAATCTTAACAGGATTAATATGACTAAAAACACATTTAATGATTTTTTTCAGGCAGAAGCGAAAATGTTCCTTCTAGCCACTATAAGAATAGCTTTAAGCGAAGACGGTCCTGATTTGACCTCTCTGGGCCTGTTTGAACCTGAAGATATTGCTACAGCTCAAATCATTGCTAAAGAAGATACTGTTGTAGCCGGTTTGCCGTTAATTAACTTGATTCTTGAATTTGCAGATCAGGAAAATAAGTGTCAGGTGCATTTAAATGTAGATGAAGGTGAAAAAATCTCCACTGGAACGCTCATTGCCGCTATTCAAGGGCCTGCAGCCCTGCTCCTTAAAGCGGAACGGGTAATCCTCAACTTCATTGCTCACATGTCCGGTATTGCTACAGAAACACGTAAGTACGTTGATGCTCTTGATCACAGCGAAACCATTCTTCTGGATACTCGTAAAACCCTTCCCGGACTGCGTTATCCTGAAAAATATGCTGTACTTGTAGGCGGAGCGCAAAACCACAGACTCAATCTTGTGGAAATGCTTATGCTTAAGGACAATCACATCGATCGTGCAGGCTCTATTACTTCAGCGGTCGACAAACTTCGTGCAAAATACGAAGAATGCCCTCCTATTGAAGTTGAATGCCGTAACCAGGAAGAAGTCAACGAAGCTATTGCTTGTAAAGTTGAGCGCATTATGCTCGACAATATGACTTTTGAAGAAGCTAAAGCTGCAATTGCAACCATTCCTGATGAAATTGAAACAGAAATCAGTGGAAATGTGACCCTTGAAACAATTGCTGGACTTGCAGAAGCTGGTCCGGACTACATTTCAGTGGGAAGAATCACTCATTCTGCTAAATACTCTGATATGAGCATGAAGATTATATCAATGTAGGTAATACAATAGATGTATTCAGATATTATTGCTGAGCAAAAAAGAAAATACGGTAAGAGGCTGGCAATTTTAGGACACCATTACCAGTCTGATGAAATCATCAGGCATACTGATCTTAAAGGCGATTCACTTGAACTTGCCCGTCAGATTGAGAAACTTGAAGCAGAATATATTGTATTCTGCGGTGTTCATTTCATGGCCGAATCAGCAGCTATCGTGCGCAGGGATAATCAAAAAGTATATATCCCGGATGCCAGCGCAGGTTGCGTAATGGCAAATATGGCACCGGCATGGCTGGTTGATAAAGTCCTAACCAAAATACTTAATGAGACCGGAAGAAAAATAATTCCGCTAGCTTATGTAAATACCCCTGCTGCAGTGAAAACTGTATGCGGTAAACATGGAGGCTCTGTCTGCACATCAGCCAATGCTGAAAAGATGCTCAAATGGGCATTAAAGCAAGGCGACGGAGTACTCTTTCTGCCTGATAAAAATCTTGCTCTAAACACTGCGGACAAAATTGGTATTCCTGATGAAAAACGAATACTCCTTGATATCCGTGGTAAAGGTGAAAAGATTGATACTCAGAAAACAGTGGATAAAGATTTACTCATCTGGCCCGGACTGTGCGCTATTCATCAGAGATTTAAACTTTCTCAGATTGAAAAATTTCGCAAAGAATATCCCGGCTGTAAAATCATTGTTCACCCAGAATGCCCGCCGGAATTAGTACATGCTGCTGACGGTGACGGGTCTACGTCATATCTGATCAAGTACGTTAATGAATCTCCTGAGGGAGCTACTATTGTTATCGGAACTGAAACCAATCTGGTTAACAGATTGAAAAATATGTTCCCTGAAAAAAATATTATCCCTCTTGGAATCAGTATCTGTAGTAATATGGCTAAAATTAATGAAAAAAATCTTGCAGATCTCCTGATAAATCTAGACACCTCTGAGTATGAAGATGTCTCCGATGAAATTAGAGCGCATGCAAAAACAGCTCTCGAAAGAATGCTCCAAGTCTGTGCTTAAGTTTAGTTAAATCTTTAGCCGGAACCTGAAAAGGCTGCCGTAAGTTATGAGATATATTGGCATGCAAGAAAACCGAATGAAAACAGAAGTTTTAGTAATCGGATCAGGAATCGCCGGATGTATATCAGCTCTGACGATAGCAGAAAAAGGTATAGAAGTTACGCTGTTAACACAGGGAGAAGATCTTTTTACAGGAAACACACGACTCGCTCAAGGCGGGATTGTGTATACCGGGACAGGTGATTCTCCTAAATTACTGGAAAAGGACATCTACACAGCAGGTTGGAATTACAACAACAAAAGAGCTGTGCGTGCTATATCTAAAAACGGTCCGGATATTTTAAAAAAGTTACTGCTTGAAAAATATCCGGTCCCTTTTCATAAAGAAGATGACGGAGAATACAGTCTGACCCGTGAAGGAGGACACGCTGTCCCGCGTATTCTTTACTGTGCAGACCACACAGGACAGTCAATTATGGAAATTCTTAGCAAGAGCGTTGCTGAGCATCCATACATAAACGTCTGCAGCAGCCGTACAGCAATTGATTTACTCACCAATCATCACCATGCCATGGGTACAGAGTTTATGTATACTTTGAGCAATAGATGTCTTGGTGCATATGTTTATAATGAATCCAAAGATGTTGTTGAAACTCTTCTGGCTGATCACACTGTCCTTGCAACTGGAGGGCTTGGTCAGGTTTACCTGCATACCACCAATACTACCGGATCAATAGGGTCAGGTGTTGCAATGGCTAACCGCGCTAAAGCAAGAGTGATTAATGCTGAAATGGTTCAGTTCCATCCGACAGCTTTCTATCAGGGGACTCGCTCCCGCGCTACGCGTAGATTTCTGATTTCAGAAGCAGTCCGCGGCGAAGGAGCAAAATTGATAAATTCTTCAGGTGAAGCATTCATGCATCGTTACGATCCTCGTGCAGATCTAGCACCGCGTGATATTGTGACCCGCTCCATACTTGAAGAAATGCTTAAAACAGAAGAAGAGTGCGTGTATCTTGATGCAGCTAATCATGTTAAACACAATCTAACTACTAGATTTCCTACTATTTACGGAAGGTGTCTTGAAACCGGATTGGATATAACCAAACAACCGATTCCGGTTGTACCGGCTGCTCATTATTTTTGCGGCGGTATTCTTGTGGATGAAAAGGGTAAAACAACTCTTGATGGACTATATGCTGTCGGAGAATGTTCATGTACAGGAGTTCATGGTGGAAACCGTCTTGCAAGTACTTCTTTGCTTGAAGGTATGCTATGGGGATACACAGCCGGTGAAGATATCGGCTTAAGAGCATCCAAAAAATCAGCTATCAGCAAAAAAGTATTGAATGCTATCCCAGATTGGGAAAGCCCCGGAACAAATGCCAATGAAGACCCAGCTCTGATTGCACAGGACTGGACATTTATCCGCAGTGTAATGTGGAACTACGTTGGTATAACCAGATCAACGGCACGACTGAATAGAGCAATTAATGATCTTCAAAACCTTAACAGGAATCTAAGATCATTTTACAAAGAAACTCCTATAAGCAGACCAATTATTGATTTATTCCATGGTTGCCAATCAGCTATGATAGTAACTATTGCAGCCCTGCGAAATAAAAAAAGCATCGGATGTCATTATCGTATAGATTAAACCATTTACAAAAGACTCTTTATGGGGAGGCTTTTTAAAGCCTCCCCATTTATTTTAAAATTATCTATGGAGTACTGATTTATGGATATTCAGATCAAATACGATTGCACAGATATTAACTGGCAGGTTGTAACAAAAACTTTGAAAGATGTAGGAATGGCATATTTCGATAATGATACTCATCAAAAAGCATTTGAAAACAGTTATGTTACGGTATTCATATACACTGACAACCAGCTGATCGGATTTGGCAGAGCACTCAGTGACGGAGCATATCAAGCGGCCATCTATGACGTGGCTGTAATCCCTGAATATCAAGGAATGGGCCTTGGAAAGACACTCATGGATGCCCTAATGGAAAAGCTATCCGGTTGTAACGTAATATTATACGCAGCTCCCGGAAAAGAAAATTTTTATGCCAAACAGAAATTCCGTAAAATGAAAACAGGAATGGCGGCCTTCATTAATGCTAATGCAATGAAAGAAAAAGGCTTTACTATATAAAAAAGTCCGCTCAAAATATTTTGAACGGACTGTTAAGTAACTATTTATATTATTCTTATTTGCGCCAGAATTCAGGCACACAAAGCACTACCACAGTATAAATTTCAAGCCTTCCCAACAACATTGCAAATATTAAAGCCCACTTCCCAAGTTCAGGTATATGAGCATAATTTTCAGTTGGTCCGACGCTTCCTATACCAGGGCCTATATTCCCTATACATGCAAGTGAAGCGGCAAAAGAAGAAACAACATCAACACCGGTCGCGGCTACAATCAGTCCGCAAACAACAAAAAGTACCAGCCAAAGAACACAAAATCCCAGGATATCGTTCATTGTCTCAGCCTTAACGACTGTCTTGCCTAGTTTAACCCTATTTACAGACCTCGGATGAATAATTCTAAAAACTTCCTGATAAGCCTGTTTCAGCAGGAGCATAATACGTAGATGTTTCATCCCTCCGCTTGTTGATCCAGCGCAGCCGCCAAGAAACATACAGAGCAAAAGCAGACCTTGCGCAACAGCAGGCCATATTTCATAATCTGCGGTAGCAAAACCAGTAGTACTCATAATGGATGCAACCTGAAATGATGTATACCGGAAAGAGTCAGCAAAAGAATCATAATTAGTAGCCGAATAAACAGAGGCAGTTATTATCGCAGTAACTACCAGCGTAATTATACCGAAAAATCTGAACTCAGGATCTCGCCATAAAAGAAGCGGACGACCTTTAATCATTTGATAATGCAGGCTGAAATTAATCGCTGCAACAATCATAAATGCTGTAATGACGTAATCAATATACGCACTCTGAAAATATGCTACAGATGTATTTTTGGTAGAAAATCCACCCGTAGCAAGTGTTCCGAAAGTATGACAAAGTGAATCAAAAAAATCCATTCCGCCAAACATCAACAAAACTGCTTCAATGGCAGAAAAAAGCAGGTAAACTTTCCAGAGAACCAGTGCTGTATCTTTAATGCGAGGTTTAAGCTTATCTGGAACAGGACCTGGAACTTCAGCTTTATACAACTGCATTCCCCCCACTCCAAGAAAAGGAAGGATTGCAAGAGACAAAACAATAATTCCCATCCCCCCCAGCCAGTGAGTAAGGCTACGCCAGAAAAGAATACCTTTGGCATTTTTTTCAATATCCATCATCACCGATGCGCCAGTGGTGGTGAAACCTGAAAGAGATTCAAAAAAACAATCCACAAAATTTACAAAAACATCCCCGAAATAAAATGGCAGGCTTCCAAAAAATCCGGCAGAGACCCAGCCCAGAGCAACAATAGCCATACCTTCACGGTGACTGAGTCCCCTATTTTCATCTTTTCCTTTGAAAACAAAAAACAGAACCAGCCCGCAAATTGACGTAACTATCAGTGATTTTACAAGAGGTAATATCCCTGCATCCTGATAATAAAGTGAGAATGCTAGAGGAAAAAACATTGTCAGCCCTACACACAGAGTCAGTGCTCCAATAATATTCAGAACAACTTGCCAACGCATTAATACAACTCCAACTTGGTGGTAAGGGCCTTTTCAATCTTAGGGATATTCTTATGAGTAGAAATAATCAGTAAACGATCGTTTGGTTCAATAATAGTCAACCCGGTAGGAATAATAACTTCTTCGCCGCGCTGAAAGCATAGTATCAAAGTCCCTTTAGGCAGATCCAGATCCATAATAGGCTTACCTACAATACCTGATTTTTCCTGAGCAATGGCTTCAAGAGCTTCTGCTTCTTCTCCCTTAATTGAAACAGCAGAAATAACCTTCCCCTGCCTGACAAAATGCAAAATAGAATTAATAGCAGAGAGTCTTGGACATACCAGATGATCAATACCTATAGGCTGAATGAGTGGAATATATGCAAAGTTATTAATCCGGGTAATAGTTTTACGAGTTCCAAGATTCTTTGCCAGTAGACAGGAAAGGATATTCATCTCCTCCTCACCGGTAACAGCAATAACCATATCTAGATCACCGACATTCTCCTCTCTAAGCAGATCTTGATCTGTACCATCACCATGGAGAACGATCACTCTGTCCAGTAACTCAGAAAGCACACTACACCTTTCGGCATCATGATCGAGCAAGCGGGTGTGATAGTTTTTATTATCCAATGCCTGGGCTAATAAAAAGCCTACATTACCACCACCAACAATCATAACCTTACGTATTGGATCAGAAAGAATACCTGCTCGCTGCAACAACATATCCTGATGGTCACGGATGCAGGTAAAATAAACGATATCCCCTTGCTCGATTGTATCCAGACCTCCGGGAATAATCAGCCTGTCATCGCGCACTAAAGCAGCAATAACAACATCAACATCACCTAAGTGTTCTCTGACATTCATTAGAGCTACCCCGACCAAAGGACTTTGATCTGGCAATTTAACACCGATCAAACGAACTTTACCACCTACAAAATCATTAATTTCAACCGCACCTGGAATACTCATAACCCGCAAAATAGACTCAACAACCTCTTCGTCAGGGTTAATTACAGTATCTATCCGTAGATCACCCTTAGTGAACATCTCTGAATATTTAGTATAATCTTCATTTCTAATACGAGCGAGTTTAATAACTTTCGGAGCCATACGGTTAGCAAAAAAAGTTGCTAAAAGATTGATCTCATCCTTATCTGTAACTGCAAGAAAAATATCAGCTTCTTCTACCCCTGCTTTCTCCAATATTTCCGGACTTGAACCTGACCCCTGAATAGTCTGAACATCAAGTGAATCTGAGACCTTACTAAGAGCTTTCGGATCCTTGTCGATCACAACAACATCTTTATTTTCTCCGGAAAGACGTCTGGCTACATTAAACCCAACCTCTCCGGCTCCTACTATTATAACTCTCAAAAACTACTCCTTGTAAGAATTACACCCAATATTTAAAGTATAAAAAATACAGTTGAAATCAGTATTTGCTTATAACCTGATAGCTGAATTACAGCAACATTACCACTGTCTGATGATAATATTCATCAAATAGCTCTATACTCTGTTAATAAAATATATCAACTAACTAGAAAAGTTTGTAAATGAAGAATCATAAAGCACAATGTTGCTCTCAAACATCACCATCCATAAATAAAAAAACATTGAAGAATGAACAACTATAATCACATTCAAAAAATAAAGAAAAAAAATAAACACGAAAAGCCCGCTGCAAAAAATGCAACGGGCTGAAATGTCTTGTAAAATAAATCTAAGACACTAAGCCATTTTATTAACGGCTGCGTGAAGGCGGGAAATCCTGCGAGCTGCTGTGCGAGCGTGGATTACCTTTTTAGTAGCTGCCTTATCAAGAACAGCAGTTGCCTTACGGAGAGCAGATGATGCAAGTTCAGTATCGTTAGCTTCAACAGCAGAACGAACTTCTTTTACAACGTTTTTGATACGGGTACGTACCATGTTGTTACGCTCATTACGAGCAAGGCTCTGACGGTGTCTTTTGAGTGCGGATTTATGATTCGCCAAGGTATTTCTCCTTAAATTAAATTTCTATTTTTTAACCTGCTTACACAGGATTACGTGCAAACGAAGAGTGTCTTTAACTAAAAACACCTGCAACTGTCAAGTTAAATACCATTTTTTTCATGATAAAAACACAAAAAGACAGCATTAACTTAATCTGCCAAAAAAAGGCTTCTGACCTAGACTTGGAGAGCGCCAAAATCAGCCAGTCTACTGAGACGGTCAACAAGCGCCTGCAGCAGGTTAAGACGGTTAAAACGAAGGCCTTTATCTTCGCAATTAACCATAACATTATCAAAGAAAGCATCAACAACGGGTCTGAGTTCGCCGAGGATTGCGAACAGTTTACCAAACTCGTCATTTTCCCACAGTTCTTCAAAACGGTCAGCAGTTTCGTCAAGCTTAGTTGCAAGCTCAATTTCCTGCTTCTCAACCAGCCGATCTATTTCAAACCCGCCAGTAAGTGTCGCTTCTCTTTCACTATCTTGCTTTTTAATAATGTTAGCTGCGCGTTTAAAAGTCAGCACAGACTGTTCAAAACCGTCAGTCTCGGCAAATTTAGCCAGAGCTTCAACCCGAGCTTTGAGAGCTGTTACATCTCTGAAACCGGCACCTAAAGCAGCATCAACAACTCTTGTTTCATAGCCTTGACCGGTAAAATAAGCACGGAGTCTGCTGGAGATAAAATCACCAAGCTTCTCAATCACTTCAGTTTTTTCAAGTTTCCATTTGATGTTTTTGGCATAGCCATCGTAAGCCATGTCCATGATTTCAACTATATCAACTCTAAAACCGAATTCTATAATCATGCGCACGATACCTAGAGCGGCGCGCCTAAGCGCGTAGGTATCGTTTGCGCCAGTGGGGATTTTGTTAAGACCGAAACAGCCGACCAGTGTGTCAGCTTTATCAGTCATAGAAATAATTGCTCCACCGATAGTGGACGGAACCGGGCTTTCCGCTCCGGCAGGCAGGTACTGTTCGTAGAGAGCCTTACAGACTACTTCATCTTCACCGCGTTTGGAAGCATATATTCCGCCCATCATGCCCTGAAGTTTGTCAAATTCATTAACCATTTCAGAAACTAGATCAGCTTTAGCAATGCGGCCTGCTCGAGCCATTTCAGTCTGTAATGACGCATCTATTTTACCTGCAATAAGAGCTGCAAGTCTTTCAAGTCTGCGAGATTTATCACCCATGGAACCAAGAGGTCCAAGGAACACTACATGTTCAAGTTTTTCAAGCCATACGCTGAAATCTGTATCGAGATCTTTTTTCCAAAAGAAACGACCGTCTTCAAGCCTTGCTTTAAGAACTTTTTCCCATCCCTTACGGACCAGATCCATGTCTTTGGGAATAAGGTTCAGTGTACAGAGAAAATGAGGAAGAAGTTCTCCATCATCCTTCTGAATACCAAAACATTTTTGATGGCTTTCCATGCTTGTAAGCAGAACTTCTTTGGGGAGTTCTAGAAAAGATTCGTCAAAATTTCCAATAATAGGCATCGGTAATTCAACCAGATTGCTTACTTCTTGGAGCAATGACTCTTTCCAGACAACTGAACCGTTCAGTTCAGAAGCAAGTTTGTCGCCTTCGCTGCGAACAAATTCACCGCGTTCATCAGGAGAAATGACAACTGAACATTTTTCTTTGATCACAGAAAAGTAATCAGCAGCTGTTGCAACATCCCATGGACCGGCTCCCATTACACGATGACCAAAAGTCTTACGTCCAGAAGTAAGTCCTGCTAATTCAAAATCAACAACATCTGCCCCGAAAAGACAAAGCATCCAGCGCAGAGGACGTCCAAAAGCGAAGTCAAGATTACCCCACTTCATTCTCTTGGGAAAAGAAAGTTTTTTTATAGCAGTTGTGCAAAGCTCAGGTAGAATAGCAATAGTTTTACCACCGCCAACTGTTTTCTTTGCTGCCAGGTAATCACCTTTGTCTGTTTCAAGAGTGTAAATATCTTCGATCGCAATACCTTGAGATTTAGCAAAACCTTCAAGAGCTTTCGTAGGATTACCATCTGCATCGTATGCAATTCTGGCAGGAGGTCCGGAGACTTCCTCCACAATCTGACGCTGCATAGCTGACATTTCTTTAACAAAAAGAGTTAGTCTACGCGGTGTTGCAAAAGCTTCAACACTTTCACAATCAATCATGTTTTCTTCAAGCAATTCGCTGAATATATCTTTAATGTCGATGCCAAGACGCGGAACAAAGCGAGCGGGCATCTCTTCAATTCCAATTTCGAGAATAAAATCGGCCATTTTAGTTTCCGTTTTTTTAATCGTTTTCAAGCATGGGGTAATTCATATCCACACGTTCTTGTGCATACAATTTAGCAGCACTGGAAGCGAGATTACGAACTCTGCCGATGTATGATGCGCGCTCAGTAATGGATATTGCTCCACGGGCATCGAGCAAATTAAATGTATGAGAACATTTAAGACAATAATCATATGCGGGACGGGGAAGTCCTTCTTCGCACAACCTTTTGCTCTCTGCTTCATACTTGTCAAACAGGTCTAAAAGCATATTGGCATCACTGAGCTCAAAATTATATTTGGACTGCTCTACTTCATTCTGGTGGTATATCTGACCGTAAGTAACCTTGTCATTCCATTTAAGATCGTAAACAGACTCAACACCCTGCAAATACATACTGATGCGTTCAAGACCGTAAGTTATTTCAACGGAAACGGGCTTAAGATCAATACCACCAACCTGTTGAAAATATGTAAACTGAGTGACTTCCATTCCATTAAGCCATACTTCCCAGCCAAGTCCCCACGCACCGAGGGTCGGAGATTCCCAGTCATCTTCCACAAAGCGGATATCATGTTCAGCCGCATTCAGGCCGAGCGCTTCAAGGCTTTTAAGATATATGTCCTGAACATCATCAGGAGATGGTTTCAGGATAACCTGAAACTGAAAATAGTGCTGCAAACGGTTGGGATTTTCACCGTAACGTCCATCCGTAGGACGGCGGGAAGGTTCAACATAAGCAGTTTTCCACGGCTCAGGACCGATTACACGAAAAAAGGTTGAAGGATTGAATGTTCCAGCACCTACTTCAATATCAAGAGGCTGGACAATACAACATCCATAATCAGACCAGAAGTCTTGTAGTTTGAGAATAACATCTTGAAAATTCATTAAAATTCCTCGTGTCTAGAAAAAATCGAAATTTTCTATCGATTCGCTTATCGTTTTCGCTCACCGCGAGAAAAACAATAAACGCCTAACTTATAAACAAATTAATGCAGAAAAAGTCCAGACTACATTCAGATAAAAAAACTGACTTCAGCGTGAAATAAATCTGCGTAACAACCTCTGCCTGCAGCAGGCAGAGCAAAATTTATACTTTCCTGTAACTGTTTCCTTCCCAGACCAGCCCCAAATGATAGGCCATAAACCTGTCCATGATGGAAAAACATTCCTGACGAATTTCAACAGGAACTGTAAGCGATGCCCAATTTGAAGGCCCTGTATCCTGAATCCAGGCAAGAGTTCGAATAGTTCCGACACTCACAGACTCCCCCTTTCTAACATCAGCACAGTCAACACAGCTGATACGACCTTTTTCTATATCAAATACAACAGGACGTGAACTGAACAGAGGTTTGCCGCATTGTGAGCAAATTGTAAAGTCCGGACTGTATCCTTGCTCAAATGCGACCTTAGCTCTAAAGAATAATGGAAAAAAATCATCAGGATCAAAGTCTTCAATCACATCAAGTGTTTCAATGAGCAACTCAAAAACTCTACGGCTATTTTCACTGCCTATTATTGCAGATTCAACAAATTTCAAACAATTTGCAGCCAATCCGATCTTGCGTAAATCAGAACGTATACCGGGGTATGCTTTAACAAGACTCCCCTCTTGCAAGACCTGATAGGTTCCTGTTTTATTTGTTCCTGTTTTAAAAAGGACCTGTGAAAACGGCTCTAAGCATCCACCAAATCTTCGCCGACTTCTGCTGCCGCCAAAAGCAAAGGCATTCTGAACACCTCTGGAGCTTGAAAGAAATTTTACCCAGAGATCATTCTCCTTAAATCTTCCTGTCTTAAGTATTACAACCCGTTCATTAAGTTCCATTAGCTGAACATGAGATGCTTAACTTGAAGCAGGAAATTCCAAGTTTTTAACTTTACCCTTAGATGAACTGAATTCAACAGGTTTACCATCAGAAAGAATTTTAACACCGCCGGAATTACCCAGCTTTATTTTTAAATTATTTTTGTATGGTAAAGACAAGGACTCTCCTTCCTGAACTATATACTCTTTATTGTTACCATCAGTAATGGCTTCCAGCCAGCAGGTTTCACCGGGCTTTGCAGTAATCACTACAACATTTTTCAAAGCAGGAGCAACAGGGGCAGTTTCTAAATCAGAGGCAGCAACCTTAGCATTTTGCTCTGCCACTTCTGCGGTTTTGTCTTCTTCAATTGAAGTTTCTATAACCTTTCCACCTTTATCAACCTCCAATGCCGGCTGACTTTTCTGAGCAGTATCTTCTTTGACCTCAGACTTTTCAGACTGTGCAACAACTGAAGTATCCTTGACAACGTCTTCTACTGAAGCAGCTCCAGTCTGTCCATTTTGCCCAAGTTCAGTCTTTGAATTATCATGGAGATAATAGACTAAACCACCAACAAGAACTGCCAAAACAAAAACTAAAACAATAGTTCCTAATGATCCTCCTTTTCTGGGCGCAGAGTATTCACTGTGCGTTGCCCTCTCGGATGCAAGTACATCTTCATCATATGGAGACTCAGTTATAATTTTTGTAAATTCTTCACCAATTTCTTCGGCATCAAGTCCAAGATTTTTAGCATAATTTTTAATAAAACCTTTCGCATATACCTGATGAGGGAATTCTTTATGGTTACCACTTTCAATAGCAGTAATATTCACACGGCTAACTTTAGTGAGTTCCATAATTTGCTCTATAGTAAACCCCTGCCGTTCTCTTTCCGCCCTCAGTCGGGAACCAAGCTCTTTCAAATCCATACGACCCTCTTTAATAGATCATGATGTAAAGTCCGGAAATATACTCCCGGAGATGTCGATGAAAAACAGGCAGAAATAATCCCAGCCTGATGCTCCGCTACAGTTCTCCCCGAATTATTTAATCTCAATAACAGCTTTTTCTTTAAGCTTTTTCATATAATCTTCAAAAACACTATCTTGCTTTTGGCGGTAAAGCTTTTCATAAATTTCATCCTTGCTGTCTTCGAATGAACCCTTTTCTGCATTGGCATATGAATCGAGCTTGAGCAACGCTTTTGAGGTCTGTACGTCAAAAGGAGTACTTATTTCACCGGGCTTAAGCCCATCAAGCGCATCATGCCAGGTTTTAGCAAGATCATCCCATTCAAGAACACCAAGATCACCACCGCTCCCCCCTCCGGGACCGATAGTATATTTATCAGCAGCTTCTTCAAAAGTTGTTTTACCGGATACGATCTGTTCCCGTATATTTTCAGCAGACACATTTTCAGCAAAAAGTATCAATTTTAGATGAACACTTTTTGCTGTTTCATCTTCAGCAGTACGAGTGCTGTTCCAGGCAGTTTGAATCTCTTCATCAGTAACAACTACCTTATTCTGAACTTTATATGAAAGCAGTCTATGCTTACGGATATCCTTTCCTAAATTCTCTTTGAACTGTTTCAAAGTTGTTTTTTGTAGAGCAAGCTGACGCTCAAATTCTTCGTCATTGAGCTTACTAACCTCTTTGATACGCTTAACTTCATTATCTATATCCTGATCAGAAATATTAATCTTAAGTCTTTTAGCTTCCTGATCAATGATCATTTCATCAATAAGGCGGTTTAAAATTTGAGAACGAATTTTATTAATCTGTTCAGCTTCTGCAGCAGAAAGTTCTTTCCCTTTAAATCTTTGCATGATCGGAGCCATTTTGGCGTTTAATTCATACATAGTCACAATGTCACCGTTAACAACGGCAACAATGCCATCAACAACTTTTTCCTCTGCGGAGGCTAAAGTTGTTGAAAAACAGGCCAAAGCGACCAAAATTCCTGCAAAAATACGCTTCAATTGAAAATCTCCCTAAAATAAAATTCCGATAAAATGGAACTTAATCTAAACAATATATAAACTAAAAAGCTCAAAGCTTTAATAATTCCTCTGCCTAACTAAACTCTTTCCCTCAACTATGCAAGACAGCTAATAATGAAGTTCACCTGACTACTTTTCATTAGTTTCCTGCTCAGAAACATCCGTCTCTTTATTTGATGCAGGAAGTAATTCTTTACTAATTTTAATTTTCGACATTTTCATTTTATTCGTCAGCCAAAGCTCAAATTGGTTCTTAAGCATTTTCTCGAGTAGAACTTTTTCAACGGCAGGATAAGCCTGTAAAGGAGTAAGTAGTGTTGCTGCTTTTTTTTCTTTAAGAATTAGGCAGAGGACTTCTTTTCCCTGATTGATAACAGAAGTAGATTCACCTATTTGAAGATCTTTAACAAAAGGTTCCCACGTAGTAGGAATCTGTCCATTTCTTATCCAGACATCTCTTACAGAAACTTTGCGGAGCTTCTGAGCAATATCCGCAGGCTTTAAACCGGCCCTGTATAATTCAACCCCTTTCAGTACCAAATCTTTACTGAGCCCTTTAACCATAATAAATTTATATCCTGCTGGCATATAAAAATCTGAAAGATGAGTTCTGTAATAATCCTCAGCTTTCTTATAATCAATTTTAATCTCAGGACGTAGAATTTGCTGATAAAACTTATCCATGGCCAGCTGATATTTAAGTTGTGAGCGCCATGCGTTGATATCAATATATTCTTCTATTAAAATCTGTTCAAAAGCATCATCAGGATAATCTGCCCTGACATCATCTTCAGCTTTTTTCATTTCTTCGTCGGTAACGGGAATACCTCTATTTTTGAGTTCTTGTGAAACCAGCTCCTGCACTATGATATCACCAAGAATCTGCCCATATTCTTCTCTAACCTGATTGACGGACGGAACAAATCCGATGTTTCCCTCATGCATAAGGTCATATTTGTAATCAAGTTGGCTCAAATATATTGGCTTTCCATTAACTCGTGCAATAACTCCAGGGTCTTCACTTTCATTCTTGCAACCAGTCAGTATCAATGAACCTAGTAAAAGCGCTAATAATAATTTTTTCATATAAATTCCACATGTTATTGCATGAATAGTAAAACTTAAACTAATGGTTCAAGTTTCTTGCAAATTTCATCCAAACCTTTGGAAATACCCTTTTCCTGATCAAAACGAACTTCCAAACTCGCCGGCGGTTTTAGTTTAGCCTTATCACCCTGCTCAGCAACAAAACCAATAAGCTTTGCAGGATCAACCGGATTATTTTTTTCTGCCCACGTCAAAATAACTCTCGTCGGAAAAAGGTCTGCACGATTTACGCCCAGACGCGCTAAGGTTCTTTTCAGATAAAGGACTGATATAAAATTCTCAACTTCCTCTGGAAAATGTCCAAAACGATCTTTAATTTCTGCTCCAAGCTCTTCAATTTTAGCTTCAGTATCTGCAGAGGACAATGCCCGGTAATAACGGAGTCTTTCACGGGCATCAGGAACGAAATCTTCCGGCAAATGAGCTTTAAACACAAAATTCATTTCTGGATCAGTTACAGCACTTGATTCGTCGCCTTTGATACGGCGAACTTCTTCATCAAGCATTTCAAGAAACAGATCAAGTCCTACTTTGGCCATCTGTCCTGACTGTACTTCGCCCAGAATATTACCAGCTCCACGCAATCGTAAATCTTCCATAGCGACCTTAAAGCCGGCACCAAGATAATCAAGCTGCAAAATAATCTGCATTCTTCTCTTTGCTTTCTCTGAAAGTGAATCAAGCGAAGAAACAACAAAATATGCATAGGCCTGCCGGGTACTGCGTCCGACTCTTCCCCGCAACTGATATAGCTGCCCAAGTCCAAACATCTGAGCCTGATCAACAATCAATGTATTCGCATTAGGAAAATCAAGTCCAGATTCAATAATAGCTGTAGCAACGAGTATATCGAGTTCTTTGTGCCAGAATTTATGTATAGTCTCTTCCAGACTTTTCTCAGACATCTGCCCGTGCGCCATTCCAATTTGCGCATCAGGAGCAAGCTTTTTAACAAAATCTACTACTCTTTCAAGCCCTTGCACTCGGTTATGCACCCAGAAAATCTGTCCGCCTCGTTCAAGCTCTCTTTTGACCACTGAAGCCAGCATACCTTCATCACGCTCGATGATGGCTGTTTCAACAGGTTTGCGATCTACTGGAGGAGTTTCAATTGTACTGAGGCTGCGCACTCCGGAAAGTGACAACTGTAAAGTTCTTGGGATAGGAGTAGCTGTTAAAGTAAGGGCATCAATGTTTTTACGCATCTCTTTGATACGTTCTTTATGACGCACTCCAAAGCGTTGCTCTTCATCGAGAATAAGCAGACCGAGATTCGGTGCTTCAATGTCTTTTGAAAGAACCCGATGTGTCCCTATCAAGATGTCAAGTTCACCTGCAGCAAGTTGCTCTGCAACTCTTTTCTGTCTGGTTTTAGGCACAAACCTGCTAAGCATTCCAACCGAGACAGCGAACCCTTCCATACGCTGTACAAATGTCTGATAATGCTGTTCTGCAAGAACAGTTGTGGGACAAAGTAAAATAACCTGTTTACCGTCCAGAACTGCTCTGAAAGCAGCTCGTAGAGCCACTTCGGTTTTACCGAAGCCAACATCTCCGCATACAAGCCTGTCCATAGGCTCAGAACTTTCCATATCTCTGAAAACATCTTGAATGGCTTTTTCCTGATCAGGAGTTTCCTCAAAACCGAAAGTACTTTCAAACTCCCAATACATTTCATCGAGAGGCCCGTATGCATATCCTTTCGCAATTTTGCGATAGGCATACATTTCCACAAGCTCTCCGGCAATTTTCTCAATGGCCTTACGGGCCTTTTCCCGAGTCTTAGACCAACGCGATCCACCAAGTTTATCTAATAAAGGACAAGTTCCTTCAGGGCCTTTATATTTCTGAACAAGATTTAAGCGGTCAACAGGGACATATAACTTATCTTCTTTGTCAAAATATAAAAGGAGATAATCATTTGACACATCTCCTACATTCATATGATGCAACCCACCGAAACGGGAAAGTCCGTAATCGCGATGTACCAGTAGATCTTCAAGCAAAAGATCTTCGTAACTGGTCATTCCTTCAAAAGCTTTGTCCCGACTGCGTGTGCCACGGGTTGTTTCAGGCTGAAGAACTTCTTCACCAAGAATCATAGTCTGATTCCACTCAAGTTCCATCCCTAGCTTAAGGGGAGAAACAAGAGCATATATTCCTCTATTTAAAGGAGAATATTCAGTTGAAATAGTAAGTTGTTCTTGTTCAAGAAGAGATAGAAATTTTTTGCGGGACCTCTCTGTTCGAAAGCTTAAAACAGTCTGAAACCGCTCTGAACTCCATTCTTTAAGCGCTGCAACAAGTGCTGCCCACGGACGCTTCATCTGTTCAGGTTTCCAAAAGATATCTGAGAATGAAGAAATGGCCCTCTCCGAAAGATCTATTCCATCTTTTTCTCTACCTATAACTAGATCTTCAAAAACAATTTGGCGCTCATCACGCCACGTAGAGCGTGCTTTTTCTTCGTTCCAGCACACAGTATTAACAGGCCACTTACATCCATTATGAGCAGATTGATCATGGAGAAATTTTTTCCACCCATACCCCTGATCCTGTAATTTTGAACGTAAATTCGACGCAGATGAAAGTATGTAAATTGATTTTAGAGGAAAAAAAGATTTTAGATCGACAGCTTCAGGATAAAAAAGACCAGGCCAGATCATACCGTCGATATTCTCTGTTCGTTCAATTAGTTGCCTATAACCTTCTATTGATATTTCTCCGGTTTTCTTCAGCTGCTCCCACAACAGTGCTGCGCTTTCAAGATATCCTTCATTGAGCATTGCAGGAGCAACAGGAAGAAGAGTCACCTCATCAAGATCAGCTTTGGATCGTTGTGAAGCTGGGTCAAAAACCCTAATTTCCTCAATGATATCTCCAAAAAATTCTAGTCTGACAGGTAAATCATATCCCGGAGCATAAATATCCAAAATATCACCACGCATGGCCATTTCGCCATAACCGGAAACCAGTTTCGTTCTGGAATATCCCCATGTAACGACCTGCTCCATAAGCAGTTCTGGGTCCATTTCTTCACCTTTAGAAAGAACAATATAATTGTTCTCTAGTACCGTGGGTGAAGGCCATTTAGGAAGCAGGTTGTCTGCGGTCATTAAAACAGACTGTTTGCTTCCCCTGGTTAATGCGTGAAGCGCAGTCCACCGTTCAGCCCATTCTGATGCACTTGGAGTTTTACACAGGTAAGGAGGTAAAAAGACCCAGTCTCGCTCCCATGCTGGAATAATTTTACCCTTTTCCTGCCCGTTATTACGACTGAAAAGAGTAAGTAAAGATTTCAGTTCTGAGTATTCACGGGCTCCCGGAGCAACCATAATAACAGATTGTCCACGAGAGTGAAGATTATGTGCAGAAAACGCTTGAGTGCCATGACCACTTTTGAAAACACGTATATTTTCACCGCTGCCATTGGCAAAAGCAGTAAATTGGGAAGGTAAAGACAATTTAACTCCGAAAATAGATAAAAAGTAAAGTCGTCCCCTGATGAAAACCAGAGAACGACTTTTTCTTGCAGATAATGTACACTGATGTCCAGCAAATATCGGCTTCAACCAACATATACTGCCCAAAGTACAAAAAAGAGTTTGAATTTAAGACATTCAAAAAGCTAGAGTTTGATAAATACTTTATAAAAAGATAAAACTTCTAACTATACTTGAGCCAGTTGTTCCTGTTCATCACTAGACAGAAGTCTGTTAAGATCAAGCAGAATAAGCAACCTATCTTCAAGCTTGCCAACTCCACTTATATATTCAGATTCAAGCCCTGATACAACAGCCGGCGGTGGTTCTACTGTAGAAGCTGGTATTCTTAATACCTCAGAAACAGAGTCAACAACAAATCCGACAATCATATCATTAATTTCAATAACAATGATACGTGTATTCTGATCGTGTTCTATAGTCTGCAGACCAAATTTACTTCTAAGATCGATAATGGGGATAACCTTACCGCGAAGGTTGATGACACCCTCAACAAATATAGGAGCTCTAGGAACTTTGGTGATTTCCATAGTTCTTATGATTTCCTGTACCTTAAGGATATCTACACCAAACTCCTCCTCCCCGATACTGAAGGTAACTAGCTGAATAAGTTCAGCATCTAGTGTTATTTTCTTACCTTCTTCCATAAATTGCCCCCTATTGGTTGCTTTTATAATATATCAAGCCGTATTTACCCAGTATTTAATTAATAATAAAGAAATATATTTGTATTAAAAAGTATATTATTATTGATCTGAAATATTTGCAAGATAATCATCAAATTATAAGACAAATCTTCAATTATTTTATTTTTTGAAAAATTGACTACTAGACAGGAAATGACTATTAGAAATATTGTATAGCAAATACGTGCTTAATGAAAGGCGAAGATTCAGGAGGGTATGAACTCGCATGGCTCAGTTTTCCCCTACAGAAAATGTAACATTAGAAGACCAGATTAAATCTCTAGCAAACGAAGAACTTCTAGATTTTTGGGAAGAAACTCAATTTCTTGCCAAAATGTTAGATCAAGATATTCAGGAAAATATTCAGTACAGTCCAGAATATGAAAGATTGATTTTGCAGGAACTGCAACTTCGATCATCTATGAAAACTTTAGACCCCTAAAAATAAGGCCCGCTTTAAGCGGGCCTTATTTTTTTATTATTTACCTACAGGTCTGCGGCCTATGCAGAAGTATGCAAAACCATTCTCTCCCATTGATATCGGGTCATAGAGATTTCTGCCATCAAAAATAAGCGGCGCTACCAAAGATTTTTTTATTGTTTCAAAATCAGGGTTTCTGAACTGATTCCAATCAGTAACAACAGCTAGCGCATCAGCTCCTTCCAGAACATCATATTGATTATGAACAATCTCCACCAGATCATTATCACGTAGAATTTCAGCTGCTTTTTCATGAGCAACAGGATCAAAAGCTCTAATTTTCATACCAGCAGCAGTCAGTTCTGAAATAATTGAAAGAGCTGACGATTCACGCATATCATCAGTATTAGCTTTAAATGCAAGTCCCCACAAAGCAAGAGTTTTACCTTTAACTCCTCCCTGAGGGTCAAAGTAATCGAGTACTTTGCTAGCCAAAACTTTTTTCTGACGATTGTTTACCGAGTCTACAGCTTTCACCAGTTCAGGATTAGCACCAACTTCTTTCGCCGTATTGATCAAGGCTTTCACATCCTTAGGAAAACATGATCCCCCGTAACCTACGCCGGGATAGATAAAATAATATCCGATTCTATGATCAGAACCGATACCCATTCTTACTTCCCTAACGTTAGCGCCTACTTTTTCACAAATACCGGAGATTTCATTGATAAACGAAATTTTGGTAGCAAGCATACAATTTGCCGCATACTTGGTCATTTCAGCACTGCGGGTACCCATAAAAATAAGTTTTTCTCTGCTGCGCGCATAAGGAGCGTACAAAGTTTCAAAAGCTTTACGTGTGCCCTCGCTTTCAGTTCCGACAACAACACGGTCAGGTTTCATAAAATCACTGACGGCATCACCTTCTTTCAAAAACTCAGGATTAGATGCGACATCAAATTCAATTTTGAGGCCTCTTTTATCCAGTTCCTGATTAATTATTGCACGAACTTTATCCGCAGTTCCAACAGGAACCGTAGATTTATCAACAACAATCTTGGGGGTAGTCATTCCCTGACCTATTTCACGGGCAACAGTTTCAACATAGCGCAAATCACAACTACCGTCAGAACTACAAGGAGTTCCAACAGTAATAAAAACAAATTTTGCCTTATCAAGTCCTTCTTTAAGATCAGTGGTAAAAAAGAGTCTTTCATCCTCAAAATTACGTTTAACTAAATCTTCAAGCCCTGGCTCAAAAATATGAATTTTACCCTGTTTAAGGGTCTCTACTACATTAGGATTATTATCCACACACCAGACATGGTTACCCATCTCAGCAAAACAAGCTGCACTGACCAAGCCTACATAGCCGGTCCCTACTATACAAATATTCATTAGTAATTCTCTCGATGATTAATTTCATTTATAATTTGACGGCAATTTCTATTTGCCAATCTCATTTGCTTAGTTACTGAGCCGATAACTCCAATACTATTTTATTGTCAACTATTCAGGGGTTACAAAGAGATGACGGTTGCCAACCATGAACATTAATTATATTGTAAGTCTACCAAGCCGTAACAAGTAAATACACCACTAATATTTTATTCAAAAAACGGCAAAAAATCATGACATAAGTTATCGGAGGATATAAATATGCCAGTCTTATGCGTCAATGTAGACCACGTTGCCACTATCCGCCAAGCACGCCTTGGCATTGAACCAGATCCAGTAACTGCCGCAGCTATGTGTGAACTTGCTGGCGCAGCAGGAATCATAATGCATCTACGCGAAGACCGCAGACATGTACAAGACCGAGATATAAATCTCATCAGCCAGACTATTCAAACTGATTTTCATTTTGAAATGGCGGCAACAGAAGAAATGCAACAGATTGCGCTGCGTATAAAACCTGCCACAGTATGCCTCGTACCAGAAAAACGTGAAGAACTCACCACTGAAGGCGGTTTAAACTGTATCGGTCAGGAAAAAAGACTTATTGAATATCTGGCCCCTCTTCACGAGCAAGGCATTGGATCTTCATTTTTTATAGATGCAGACCCAGACCAGATTAAAGCTTCTAAAGCTATCGGTGCTGAATATGTTGAAATTCATACTGGGCATTTTGCAGATGCAAAGACACGCATTGATCAAAAAAATGAGTTATCTAGAATAATTGACGGCATTAAATTGTGTCAGGACCTTGGACTTAAAGTGAATCTCGGACACGGCTTGAATTACACCAATATTCTTGATTTTGCTGAGGTTCCCGGTATTTGTGAATACTCTATTGGTCATTCCATTATGGCTCGCGCTATCTATCTCGGGATTGACCGTGCTGTACGTGACATGCTTAAACTCATCAGAACTTTTGTGAACTAAATTATGATTATTGGTCTTGGAATTGATATTACTGAACTCGACCGCATAAAGCGCTCGCTGGAAAAATTTGGTGAGCGCTTTATAAAAAAAATTCTTACAGAAGAAGAGATGCAACTTGTTCCAGATAAAAATCCTGTACCTTACGTTTCTGCACGCTTTGCAGCAAAAGAAGCTGCTGTAAAAGCACTGGGAACAGGTTTTGCTGAAGGAATAACTTTCCAATGTATCCAGATTTCCAGATTAAATTCAGGTGCCCCCGAGCTTATTTTTCGAGGTAAGGCTTTAGCGCGCAGTAGTGAAATGGGTGTGCAAAGCATTCATCTTTCCATAACTCATGGCCGTGACACCGCAGCAGCTGTTGTTATTTTAGAAAAATAACCAATTGTATCTACAACTTAGTTAAAATGTGTTTAACACACTAACTCCTACAAGGAGCATCTTATGTTTTCTCCATTACCCACTCCGCTGGAAATGTCTGAATGGGATCGTATCACCATTAATGAAATAGGTATTCGAGGCGAAATTCTTATGGAGAACGCAGGTCACGAGGCCGTAAAGTCACTAGTCTCAGAATATGGAGCGGTCTCAGGTAAAAAAATTCTGATCATTGCAGGCTCTGGTAATAACGGAGGAGACGGCTTTGTAATGGCTAGACTGTTAGCTGACTTAGCTGCCGAAGTGATGGTGCTTCATACTGTTCCCAAAAATAAATATAAGGGAGATGCTGCGTACCACCTTAAGATTGCATCAAAACTTGGTATTGAGCTTAAGTATTTCAAGGCAACAGAAAATATTGCACTGCCACCTAGTGATATTATTGTCGATGCTCTTCTTGGGACTGGATTTGAGGGAGAATTGAGACCTTTTGCTAAAGCAATTGTTGAAAAAATTAACTCTGCTGTAGGTTATGTTTTTTCAGTTGATATTCCTTCAGGATTAAATGGACTCACAGGTAAACCACAACCTATAGCTGTAGAAGCAGACACGACCGTAACTTTTGAAGAAGCAAAACTAGGTCTGGCCGTACCGTCGGCTGCCAAATACACAGGAAATCTTATCGTCACTCCTATTGGAATACCGGGAGTTGTAAAACATGCCTACCCTGCAACTAATCATATTATCAAAAAAAATGTTCTGACACCGCTTTCGAGACTAAATCCTGTAATGCACAAAGGAACTTCCGGTCATGTTTTGCTGGTGGGGGCATCTAAGGGACTTACCGGAGCTCTCCACCTTGCAGGTATATCTGCACTGCGATCCGGAGCTGGTTTGGTTACCATGGCCTGCCCGGACGGTTTAGCTTCGGAAGTAAAATCAGGAAAGCCAGAACTAATGACTATGGGGCTTGGCTCCGGTGATCATTGGAATGATCAGATGATTATAGAGTTGCTTTCCAAAATTAAGGAATACGATTCTTTAGTCATAGGTCCTGGACTGGGACGAGATCAAGGAGCTCTTGATCTGGTAGAAGCAGTCGTAAAAAATGGTCATCCCCCAGCTGTGTATGATGCTGATGCTCTTTATGCGCTGGCTTCCCGATCACACCTTATGCAGTCGATCGCTCAGAATTCCATTTTCACCCCGCATCCTGGAGAAATGAGCAGGTTGATAAAGAAATCAATTCAGGAAGTAGAATCAGATAGGGTTGAAATAGCAAGAAGATATTCCGTTTCAAAAAATATTTTTCTCATTCTCAAAGGAGCAGGAACTGTTATAGGCTGTCCGGACGGAAGCACTGCAATCTCTCCTATTTCTGCCCCGAACCTTGCTGCAGCAGGGTCCGGAGATATCCTTGCAGGAGTTATAGGAGCTTTACTTGCAAAAAGAATTCCTCCTATGCAAAGTGCGTGTATGGGAGTATACTGGCATGCACTGGCTGGACTGTATCTGAGTAAAAAATTTCCCTATCGCGGAAATATTGCAACTGAAATTGCTGACATATTACCACTAGTACTCAAGGAGGAATTATGCTTAAAGCCAAAGACATCATGACATCCGGTGCTCTTACACTTGAACCCGAGAGCGATGTGACAACTGCTGCCAAACTCCTGCTTGATAAACACCTGAACGGAGTTCCCGTAGTTGACAAGAACTCTAAACTTGTTGGAGTTATCTGTCAGAGCGATCTGGTAGCGCAGCAAAAATCTATTTCCATGCCTTCTTTTTTCACAATTCTGGATGGCTTTATTTCTTTTTCATCAAGCGATGATCTTGAAAAAGAAGTTAATAAAATTGCTGCAACAAAAGTAGCGCAGGCAATGACAAAAAATCCGGTTACTATAACTCCTGAAACAAGCATCGAGAAAATTGCCGACTTAATGGTAGAGCGCAAGCTTTATACTCTGCCTGTTGTTGAGAATGGAAAACTCATCGGAGTTGTCGGTAAAGAAGATGTATTAAAGATATTAACGAAGACAAAATGACCACCAAAAGATTGATGATTAATCTGCCAAATGTGGAGGCGACATTAAAACTCGGCTCCACTTTGGCTTTGTTTTTTTTAAATCGTAAAGATTTACCTCCGATTTTTATGAATGGAGACCTTGGAGCAGGAAAAACAACTTTTGTTCGAGCATTGGTAGAATCTCTTCCTGGTGCGCAAAACGCAGAAGTAAGCAGTCCAAGTTTCAATATTCTTAATATTTACCCAACAAAACCTCAGGTTAATCATTTTGACCTGTACAGATTAGAAGGGCAAACACCAGATGACGATTTTTTTGATCAGCTAAACAATAAAAAAACTTTGACAGTTGTCGAGTGGATTCAGTATCTCAGACCTGAATTCTGGCCTGATAATGCACTGCTCTTCACTTGGAAACCTGCCGCATCCGGCAGAACAATAGAATTGACCCTGCATGGTTCAACGACCTCCCTCTATGAAGAGCTTGCCTCACTTCTCAAGTCATTCCAATAACATCCGTTGAACTATTGTGGTAAGGAGATAATGTTCAAATGAACATCGTAGTACAGAAATTCGGTGGAACCTCGGTCCGGAACCTCGAATGCATGAAGCAAGTACTGGAAAAAGTCATGGTGCCTTATTCAAAAGGCAACAAAGTTATTGTAGTCCTTTCAGCTATGTCCGGCGAAACAAACCGCCTGATTGATCTTGCAAATGAGTGGTCTGACACTCCGGATCTTGCAGAAATGGACTCTCTGGTTTCAACTGGCGAACAAGTATCAATAGCTCTTTTTTCCATGCTGCTCAAAGATCGTGGAATAAAAGCCCGGTCATTGCTTGGCTTCCAAATTCCAATTAAAACAAACTCAGCTCATTCACGTGCGCGAATTCTTGATATAGACAATGAAAAAATGATGGAACTGCTGGAAGAAAATGACATTCTGGTCGTTGCCGGTTTTCAAGGATGTGATGCAGGAAAACGAATCACCACGCTTGGCCGTGGAGGTTCAGATACTTCTGCAGTTGCTATTGCTGCAGCTATTAGCGCCGATGTTTGTGAAATTTTCACTGATGTTCCGGGTGTATTCACAACTGACCCCAATATCTGCTCACAAGCCCGCAAGCTTGATACTGTCTCCTATGATGAGATGCTTGAAATGGCCAGCATGGGCGCAAAAGTACTTCAGATTCGTTCAGTTGAGTTTGCTAAAAAATACAATGTAAAAGTTCATGTCCGCTCTACTTTTAGCGACGAGATAGGAACATATGTCACACAGGAGGATAAAAACATGGAATCAGTACTTGTTTCCGGTATTGCATATGATAAAGATCAGGCACGCGTAACCCTTGCAAAAGTGCAGGACGTACCGGGTGTATCTGCGACTCTTTTCACCCCGCTTGCGGAAGCAGGAGTTCTGGTAGATATGATTGTCCAGAACCCCAGTCGTGACGGACGAACTGATATGACTTTCACAATTCCCCGTGCAGATCTTAATCAAACTTTGAAAATCCTTGACAGCATTAAAGAATCACTTGGTGCTCAAGAAGTGCTCTACGATCAGAATGTATGCAAAGTTTCCGTAATCGGTGTCGGAATGCGCAATCACTCAGGTGTTGCTTCCCGTGCTTTTCAAGCCCTGCGTGATGAAAATATCAACATCCTGATGATCAGCACTTCTGAAATTAAAATTACCTGTCTGATTGAAGAAAAATATACTGAACTTGCCATAAGAACGCTCCATAACACGTTCGGGCTTGATAAAAACAGGTCCGAAGAAAACATGCTGTAACAATGAAAAAAATTAAAATATATGATACCACACTGCGCGATGGGACCCAATCTGAAGAAATAAACTTAAGCGTACAGGATAAAATTCGCATCACCTGCAAGCTTGATGAACTAGGTGTTCATTACGTGGAAGGAGGATGGCCAGGATCAAATGCCACTGATAAAGAATTTTTTCAGGAAATCAGCAATTATCAGCTGCAAAACTGTAAAATTTCGGCATTTGGCTCAACACATATGAATCGCCTTAAAGCCGAAGAAGATCCTAATTTGGCTGCTCTGATAGAATCCGGAGCTAAAGTCATTTCTATTTTCGGCAAAACATGGGATTTCCACGCTACCAATGCTCTAGGCGTAACGCTTGAAAGAAATATTGAACTCATAAGTAACAGTATAAGCTACTTGCGTTCTCATGTAGAAGAACTGTTTTTTGATGCGGAACACTTTTTCGACGGATTTAAAGCAAATCCGGAGTTCTCTATTTCCTGCCTTAAAGCCGCCCACGAAGCTGGAGCAGATGTTCTGGTCTTATGTGATACAAACGGCGGTTCCATGCCGGATTTTGTTGCTGAAGCCTGTAAGACCGTTCTGGACCGAATTCCAGGTTGTCAGATAGGGATACACGCTCATAATGACTGTGAACTTGCTGTTGCAAACTCACTTGCAGCTGTAGCAAACGGTGCAGTCCAGATTCAAGGAACAATGAATGGTTATGGCGAAAGATGCGGCAACGCGAACCTTTGCTCCATCATTCCCAATCTTGAGCTAAAGCTCGGTTACGAAACTATAGGCAAGAAAAAACTGATAAAACTGAAAAGCACATCAACCTATATTACAGAGATTGCCAATCTACGGCCGTTCCTGAGACAACCTTTTGTCGGGCAGGCAGCGTTTGCCCATAAAGGTGGAATACATGTTAGTGCAGTGCTCAAAGATTCTACCAGCTACGAACATGTTGACCCCTTACTTGTTGGTAATGACCGCCGTGTTCTGCTTTCTGATCTCTCAGGAAAAAGCAATGTACTCTACAAGGCTAAGCAGTACGGCTATGATCTAGATAAAAATGATCCTGCCGTTCAGACCATACTTGCGACCATTAAGGAACGTGAAACCATCGGATTTGAATATTCAGCGGCAGAAGCCTCTTTTGAGTTGCTTTTTTTCAAAGCCATGGGCTGGTCTAAACGTTATTTTGAATTTATTAACTTTTTTGTAGTTGATGCTAAACGCAAAGAAGATAAAGAGCCATTTTCCGAGGCAACTGTGATCGTAAAAGTTCATGGGGAGGAAAACCACACCGCCGCTTCAGGTGACGGTCCTGTTAACGCTCTTGATAAGGCTTTACGTAAGGCACTCGAACCTTTTTACCCTTCTTTACGCAATGTACGTCTTCAGGACTTTAAAGTAAGGGTTTTATCTGGAGCCGTTCGTCAGGCAGCCGGAACCAGTTCTAATGTACGCCTTCTCATCGAATCAACTGACGGTAAAAATCAGTGGACGACCATGGGAGTAAGTAATAATATTATCGAAGCAAGTTGGCAGGCCCTGGTTGACTCAATTAATTACAAATTATTCAAGGATGACCCACAAAAATGGCCAATCTCACGCTAAATCAGCCATTGACCGATGTCTGTAAAGTTTCAGTTCTTTGCGATAACCATTCACAACGAGAAACTTTAGGCAAAGAATGGGGGCTCTCAATTAGTATTGAATTGCCTCAGGACAAGCTTTGGCTGCTGGACTGTGCTGACACATCACTTTTTCTAAAAAATGCAAAAGAGATGGGGATACAGCCTGAAAAAGCTAAGGCTATGGCTCTAAGTCACGGACATTGGGATCATACAGGTGGTATGGACGATCTTATGAAAGCCGGTTTCATGGGGCCTGTCTATGCTCATCCTGATTTTGCAACTAAAAGATATGCAAAAGAGGATGACGGTTCAGCACAAGATATATCATTTCCATGTGAATATCCCGGAACGATCATAGTCCGTGACTATGTTGAGCTTGATGATGGACTTTATATGATCACCGAAATTCCTAGGCGTGAAGGCTTTTTTGAAGCAACCGAAGGACTTTACACTGATCAAGATCTTACGAAAACAGACCATGTTCCTGATGATGCTTTTCTACTGCTCATGAGCAAAGCAGGACCAATTGTTATTTTAGGTTGCTGTCACAGTGGTTTGGGTAACTCCTTATATCACTTGAGAGATTTGACAGGTCTTGACTCTGTTCATGCAATCATTGGTGGTCTGCATCTTTTTCATTCAGATGGGAAGGAATTTGAAAATACAGCTAAAATAATCGAAGAATTCAGCCCTGAGATGGTTTCTCCGGGACATTGTACCGGGGATGATGGATATGAGTTCCTCAAAAATCGTTTATCATGCGAAGTTCTACCTATGGGATCAGGAGCTGTCTACCAATTCTGATCACTCATCAACAGCTGAGTTCGTAATATAAATACGGCCCGTTGAATATTAATTCAGCGGGCCGCTCCTTTTTGGCTTAGCTTTATATTTACAAGTCAAACCCGAGCACGCGACTTAATTCCAGATCACTATATCCTTCCTGAACCTTAGCCCAATAGACATTCTGAAGCTTCCAGATATCTATAGGTAGATTTATAATTTCTGCTTTTTTAATTATAAAACAAATTTTACCCCATGATGAAGTTTTATTTTGCAGCATATCACTAAGAGTATTTGATATCTGTTCAATAAAAAAACTTATGTCAGGGTGTTCACTTCCCGTTTCTTTAAGGAAATCAATAAAATCATCACTGACATCATCTTCAGAAAATAAATAATTCCATACCATGCCATCCCACAACTCTTTCCACTTTCCTGCCCATGTCTGAGATGTCTGATAATCTTCATATTTACCAAAAAGAGATGGACCACATCCAGATGATTTAATTTTTATATCCCATGATTCTCTGGCAATCCTATCCACCCAAGCAAGAGATAATGATTGTTTTTTCTTCCATGAAATATCTACAAAATCGACGGACTCCCGATAATCAGAAGAAGTGTCAAAAACTTCCAATTCTCCAGAAATAACCCGATCACCTTTCTTCCACTTCCAATCAAATTTTTTAATCTCTGACTCAAGGGTCCATTTAATTTCAGCCGAACCTTTAGCCATGATTACTGAAGTGTCCCCTGCTTCGAGTGTAACTGATGCCCCGGGCCATTCTACTTTTCCGAATTCTCCAGATACTGGAAATGCTCCCTCAACATAAAGCCTGACAATAGCCTGCGCTATCAAGCTACCCGGAGTTTCACTCTGTGGTTTTACTGAACTATTCCAAAGATCAGAACCAGATCCATAACGTTCTTCATTAGAATAAGCTTCAGAAATAATTGATATAAACTTCTCTTCAAGCCCAATTAGACCAGTGTCTTTCGCAATTTCCATAGCACGAAGAGCAAACGACATATCATTTAAAGGCTCAAGCCGTGCTAGATCATCGAAAAACCATCCACAGCTGGCAAAGGAAGATAGCGCCCACTTCTGCATGGAAAGGAGCTTCCATCCTAAATCAGCCTCCATCGACTCTCCTGAAACCTTAAAGTGTTTCTTGAAGAAATCAATTTCGGAGACTTGCCCGCTAAGTACAGAACCATAATCAAGCAATGTTTTTTGTGCATCTTTAAAAATATTGGAACCAAGATTAAAATAATGTCTATCCATCAGGCCTTTTACGTTGTCTAATCCTTCACGCAAAGGCTTTCTCCACTGCTGATTCCAATCAGGGTGATCGCCAGTGCAGCAGCCACAATCACTCCTCCATCGCTCAATGCCATGACAGCAGCTCCAAGATGAATTTTCATGTATCTTGACTTTACGCATTGGTGGATTCTGCTTCAGATATGCGCCATAATTTGTCAGGGTTACCCCATCCCTTGCAGCTATACCCTGCTCAAGGACATAGGCCAAAGCCATCTCTCCAAATTTAAAGTGATGTCCATAAGTTTCGCCATCTGTACCAATAGAAAGCAGTCCTTCTGCAGAAGCACTCGATAGTTTATTCCAGAAATCGCCACCGTTACGCAGTAACCCTTCAAAAGCGACAGACTGTGATAATCCGCCATCATAGAAAAAGACTGAAATACTTTTACCCGAAGGAAGTTCGACAAGATAAGGCTCTTTAATATTGATAGAATATTCATCAACATTATTCCAATTATCGGAACCAATATCAGCAACAGCCTCTGCCTGTCTGGGAGCAAGCAAAGTGTAAAGAATTCCTTCAGCTGCAAGAGCTTCCAGTGAAGCAGTGTCACAGGCTGTTTCTGAAAGCCACATTCCTTCAGGTTTACGCATAAACCTTGACTCAAAATCAGCAACAGCCCATGCCACCTCAATCTGTTTATCAAGCTCTGATGCAAGAGGCATAATCACATGATGATAAATCTGAGCAATGGCATTACCATGCCCTAAACGTTTCAAACTTCGGGAATCGGCCTCCAATAATCTGGCATAGAGTTCAGGCTCCGAGCGTTCTATCCAACGAAATAAAGTTGGGCCTACATTAAAACTCATCCACTCATAGCAATTAATTATGTCAAAAACGCCATCACTTCCCATACGCCGAGCCCATGCCAAAGGTCCGTAACTCTCTTTACAGATTCTTTCATTCCAATGTCTTGCGGGAGCAGCACTGCCTTCAGGAAAGATCATATCCAGCCATGGATCTTCACGAGGAGGTTGGTAAAAATGACCATGTATACATAAAAATTTATCTGCCATTATCAAGACCTCACAATATTAAATAGTTTTTTCTTGTAGACTAACTCAAAGCGATTCCTAAATCCAACAGAAAGGAAATATTATAAATTAATTGTAAAAGATGCCTCTTATATTGTTAGAGAGATTTATAATTATATAAAATAAACACAAAAAAAAGACCACTTTAAAAAAAAGTAGTCTAACTGATGATTATTGTTAAGCAAGCTATTTTACATAGCCGACCTGTTGAAGCATGAGCGAGGCTTTATCTGATAAAACAAATCCACTTTCGTACCGGATGGTCGGACCTTTCAAGGAAATTTTATAAATAAACCCTACATCCAGAAGCACTCCTAAAACATCTACCGTATAACAATCATAAAGAATATTTTTAGGAGCTATTCCACCAAAAACAGAAACTCTTGATAAATAATAAATATCCATTAAAGCCCTGATATGCTCTTTATCAAGATATTCATTCATCTCAACATCAACACAGCAAAATTTATCCCAATCATTATCCTTGATATCAATCCCTTTTCGCTCAAACTCCTTTTCAGCCCGACGGGAAATCCTATAGCCTTCCATGTTATTTCCACATGAGGTACAGATGCTGCCTTCTTCTACCAATCCCATGTCAATTAATTCATTTACCAGTTCCGTTTCGTAAAATATAGCTTCACGCTTGGGAAGCAGGCCATGAAATCTTTTTATTCCACCATAACTTTTCACATGTTTTAAAAACTGCATGTGGCGTTCATTTAATAGCATTGACACTACTCCATTGATTTAAGAACGGAAAACAAACTTAAAAGACATTGGGGAGCCATACTTAAAAGCCGCAAGGTCTTCTACCACATTACTGTTACATTTTGTAAAACTTTAAAGTTAACTAAATGAAAAAGTACTGAAAAGGGTGAAGGGACCTTGATCTAAAAAAGATCAAGGTCCCTTCGGTGATTAAGGACTGAAAGAAATTTTTAAATAATTTATTTAAACAGCTGCAAAGGTGGTTTGGGTTCTTTTTTAAGACTGCTCTTATGAATAACATTACCAGTAGGCATCTTAACAAACAAATTCTGACACGAATAACATTCCCAATGCTTTTCCTTTTCCTGCAACCTGATTAGAACGCCATCTCTATCATAACAAACCTGACAATACGGACCTGACTTTTCTGTATCCTCATCAATCCAATACTTCTGCCCGTCAAACTCCATACATGATGCAAGGTCAAGTATATCTGCAACCTCTTTTATCTGAGAACGAAGTTCCTTGTTCTCATTATACAGTTCCAAATACTCTTCCTGTATAATCTTTAACAGTTTTTCAGCATCCTGTTCACGATTGTTACGGAATAATTCTAAGACTTTCCTAAAATTTGTGGCATGTATAGTTCTTTTTTTCATTCTATAAGTCCTTTTAACAATTCCTACAATAGTGAGGCTACCTATGTTCCATATCGGCCACCCTTAATAATCCTTTAGGTTGAGAATCAATCTTTTTTTCACACCATTGACAGACAGTTTTGCTCTCAATATAGAAAACTTTGCTTTTTGCACATTAAGTATTAACTATGCTCTCACGAGAGATCTAAGTAGAAATATTTTTATATATGGAGTTAAGTATGTCAAAATCAATGGAAAGCTTCAAAACCACACTGGATGAACATCATGAGTGGCCATGTGAATATACCTTTAAATTTATTGTTCCCGGCACAGCTCTTACCGAGCTCAAATCAATGCTTGATGGTATACCTCATTCTGAAAAAGACTCAAAAACAGGCAAATATACCAGCGTAACAGTCAACATCATGGCGGAATCTTCAGATGAAATTGTGACCATATACGAAAAAGCTGCAACCATTGAAGGACTCATCTCCTTATAAGATACAAGAATACTTCGGGTTGACTTCCATCGATCCTTGTTTAAATATGATCCCGCTCATTTTTGAGCGTTTTTATTTTTCACCAATACGCCATACGGACTGTTTTAGAATTTCACCTGAATTGTTGCAGGGATAAACAACTCTTTTATATCCCTGTTATGTTTGGAAAAATATTTTCAGAAAATTCTGCTCTAAACATCCACTATCAATAATCATAAAAAGTACCCTAGAGAGTTCCGGAGGACTTTTCGAGCGATGAGCGATTATAAAGAGACTCTTTGTCTGCCAAAAACAAAATTTCCCATGAAGGCAAACCTCAAACAGCGCGAGCCTGAAATGCTCAAACGCTGGGAGGAAATCGACGCTTACGGCAAGATGGTCGAAGCAAATGCTGAAGCCGAGCAATATGTTCTGCATGACGGCCCTCCATATGCAAACGGACACATTCACATGGGTACCGCCATGAATAAGGTGCTCAAAGATATCATCGTTAAGTCACGTAACCTGCAAGGGCAGAAAGCCGAATATGTTCCCGGATGGGACTGTCACGGCCTCCCTATTGAGCATAAGGTTGCACAGGAACTTAAAAAGAAGAAAAAAGAAGTCCCTACGACAGTTATCCGTAGACTGTGCCGTGAGTATGCTGCAAAATTTGTTAATATTCAGCGTAAAGAATTTAAAAGACTCGGTGTCATGGGTAACTGGGAAGACCCATATCTGACCATGAAGCCTGAATATGAAGCAGCCACAGCTCGTGAGCTTGGACGTTTCATGGAAAATGGTTCTGTCGTACGTGGTAAAAAACCGATTCACTGGTGCTGTGACTGCCGTACAGCTCTTGCTGAAGCAGAAGTTGAATACGAAGATCATACTTCTCCTTCTATTTATGTGCGCTTCCCACTTAATGATGAAAAACTTCTGAAAGCACTTCCTGCTGAAGCAGCTTCAAAAGTGGACCTGTCCCGCACTTTCGTATGCATCTGGACTACCACACCATGGACCATTCCTGACAATATGGCCGTAGCTGTTCATCCTGAATTTGAATATTGCATCACTGAAGTTAACGGTGACTTCTACATTCTGGCTGAAAGACTGCTGCCTGTCTGTGCTGAAAGTTTCGGCTGGGATAAGTGGAATGTTCTTGCAACGGTTGAAGGCGCAAAGCTTGAAGGTGCAAAAGCCAAACATCCAATATATGACAGAGAATCTCCCATTGTTCTGGCAGATTACGTAACTCTCGACAGTGGTACTGGCTGCGTCCATACTGCCCCAGGTCATGGGCGTGAAGACTTTGAAACAGGCCTCCGCTACGGCCTTGAAGTTTACTCTCCAATGAATAACGATGGCGTTTTCTTGAAAGATGTAGAATTTTTCGCAGGGCTGAACGTCTGGGAAGCTAATCCCAAGGTTATTGAAAAACTGGAAGAAATAGGAAATTTGCTTGGTCAGGAAAAAATCTCCCATTCCTACCCGCATTGCTGGCGTTGTAAAAAACCCGTGATCTTCCGTGCAACCACACAGTGGTTTATCTCCATGGAAGAAAACGATCTTCGCAAAAAAGCACTTAAAGCCATCCGCGATGATGTAGAATGGCTGCCGGCATGGGGTGAAAACCGTATTTACAGCATGGTGGAAAATAGACCGGACTGGTGTATTTCCCGTCAGCGTAACTGGGGAGTACCCATCATTGCCCTGATATGTCAGGATTGTGATGAAGTTTTTAATGACTCTGACTGGGTTTTCTCAGTTGTAGACGAATTTGAAAAACACGAAACAGGTTGTGACTACTGGTTTGAAAAATCAGTTGAAGAGCTTGCTCCTGAAGGACTTAAATGCCCCAAATGCGGAGGCAATCACTGGGCTAAAGAAGATGACATTCTTGATGTCTGGTTTGACTCCGGCACCAGCTTTGCTGCCGTTGTGGAAAAACGCCCAGAACATAGATTCCCAGCTGATCTTTATCTTGAAGGTTCTGATCAGCATAGAGGCTGGTTTCACAGTTCTTTACTTGTATCGGTAGGTAATCGTGATGTACCTCCTTACAAGACTGTTCTTACTCATGGGTACGTAGTTGATAAAAACGGACGCAAGATGTCCAAATCTATCGGTAATGTTTTAGCTCCGCAGGAAATCATCGACCAGCACGGTGCTGAAATTTTACGCATGTGGGTTTCGGCAGTTAACTATCAGGAAGATGTGCGCATCTCTGATGAAATTCTGAATCGTATGGTTGATACTTATCGCAGAGTACGCAACACCTGCCGTTATATTCTCGGCAACCTTAACGGTTTTAACCCAGAAACTGATGCCGTAGCAGTAAGTGAAATGCTCCCTATCGATCATTTTGCACTGGACCTGGTCAAAAGACAGCATGAAGTTATTCAGAAGGCATACACAAACTTTGAATTCCATAAAGTTTACCACACCTTGCATAACCTCTGTACTACTGAACTATCCTCATTCTATCTTGATATAATCAAAGACAGACTGTATGTTTCGGGTGAAAAAAGCCTTGAACGCCGTTCAGCACAGACAGTTCTGTGGCAGACTATGCTGATGTTGCTTAAAGATATGGCGCCTATCCTTTCTTTCACTGCCGAAGAAGCATTTTCGCATTTACCGGAAGAAATGAAAGGTGGTGTAGATACTGTATTTGCTATTCGCCCTCATCTTCTTGATCCTGCCATCAGTAATGAAGAGCGCAAAACATGGGAACTTCTCGTAGACGTACGTAACGAAGTTACAAAAGCAATTGAACCTCTACGCCGTGAAAAGGTTATTGGTCACTCTCTTGATACCAAAATAACTCTTTTTGCTAACGATGAGATCCTCAAAGCTCTTGAACCAGTTGAAATGCGCGAGTACTTCATTGTTTCAGGTGTTGAAGTCAAACCTCTTGCAGAAGCAGGAGACGATGCAGTCAAACCTGAAGAGCTTGAAGGGCTTTGTATTAAGGTTGAAAAATCTGAAGGTGAAAAATGCAGCCGTTGCTGGAGATATGACACTCTGGGGACGAATACTGATCATCCTGAACTCTGCCCACGTTGTGCAGCGGTTCTGTCCGCTTAGTAAGTCCAGCTTATTAATCTATCAATGAAATTAAATGCCCCCGCCTTCACTCATGAGGACGGGGGCATATTTGCAAAAAGGTCTGTAATGAAGAGATATACTATCGCCGGATTAATCACTGTTGTAACGCTGATACTAGACCAGCTCACAAAAATAGCAATACGTGAAAAAATGGTTTTGTGGGCTTCTGATACGATCATTCCCGGATTCTTTAATCTTGTTCATGTGATCAATAAAGGAGCTGCCTTCGGTTTTCTTAACCGCGGTGATATTTCATGGCAACGCTCATTTTTTATTGCAGTCACCATTGTTGCGCTTGGTGCCATATCCTTCCTGTTAAAATCAGTAAAAGATAATGACAGGTTCCAAGTTATAGGCCTAGGCTGTATCTTAGGCGGTGCATTAGGAAACTTAATTGATAGAATAGTTTATGGTGAAGTAACTGATTTTCTAGATTTTTATTTTGGCTCTTATCACTGGCCGGCATTTAACGTGGCTGATATAGCAATTTGCGTTGGTGCATTTTTTATGATCATTTCAATGTACAGGAATAAATAAATGAATCCTGTCCTATTTACTCTCGGCTCCATAAATATTTATAGCTATAGCGTTTACCTCACTGCTGGATGTCTGCTGGCAATGGGATGGGCTATGCGTGAGGCCAGATATAAAGATCTACCGTACTCTTTGGCCCCAATAACCGGAATAATTGCCATTATTTGCGGAATATTAGGAGCCAGAGCTCTTTATGTCGGTTTATATCCGCAACAATTTGTCAATAATATCATTGAAATATTTTATATTTGGCAAGGCGGTTTTGTTTTTTCAGGAGCATTTATTTTCGGTTCACTTGGAGGGCTTTTATTTTTAAAGTCCAAAAAGCAAGATATTATGCCATGGCTTGACTGCTTTGCTCCGGCAATTGCTCTTGGTCAGGCCATTGGAAGAATCGGCTGTTTTTCTGCAGGGTGCTGCTATGGCAAACATACTGACCTTCCTTGGGCGGTCACTTTCAGAAACACAGATTCAGTAGCCCCTTTATTCTATCCTCTGCATCCAACACAAATATATCATAGTCTGGCAGGAATTATTACATTTGTTATTTTACTCCAAGCCAAAAAGTACTTAAAAAATGACGGTAAAATAACAGGATTATTTCTGGTATTGTTTTCTCTTTTCAGATTTATTATTGAATTTTTCAGAGCGGATTACCGAGGCTCATTTGGTCCGATAAGTACTACTCAATTTATAACACTTGTCTTTTTTTCAATTGGTATTTACCTGTTATCCGTAAATAAAAAAAGGAGCACTTAATGATCTTCGGAAATATTCCCACTCTGCCCATGGAAACATGGATGATCATTCTGGGCAGTGTTGGCCTTTTTGCAGCTCTGACCCTTTTCGCAATATGGGATGCTTTTAATAGGGAATTCCCATCAAATATGGAAAAAGTGGGCTGGATTCAGCTGACAATTTTTATACCATTTTTAGGCTGCCTGGCTTATTTTATTCTCGGTAGAAAGAGAGGAAAAAAATACGATGTCGAATAATCTAAAAAAAACAATTATTGCCACCCTCATTGCTTTTCCTTTAGCAACAGGTTTGAACGGTTGTGTCACTACATCTG
>NZ_KE384342.1:0-274802 GCF_000425265.1 Maridesulfovibrio zosterae DSM 11974 | reverse complement strand
CTCAATCGGCAGAGCGGGTGACTGTTAATCACTAGGTTGGGGGTTCAAGTCCCTCCCGGGGAGCCAGATAGCTCAAAGGCTGTTTTCGAAAGAAAACAGCCTTTTTTATTTTTATAATGTCTCCGCCCTTCTCATATCCTATTTTGCAAGATATATTCTTCGCATGGAAATATTACCACAAATCAACCAGTATTTCTTAAAAACGAAGCCTTCATCCATTCAGCATGACACCCCTGATTCAGACCAGTCTTCTAAGGAGAAGACACGTGAATATAATAAAATTATATGTCGAGAATGCGGTTTCCAAATTACAGCCAAATCCTTTGCCATCAACATCAACGGCAGCCATGAGCACTCTTTTTTCAATCCCGGTGGCTACGTATTTCAAATCAAGTGTTTTTCTACAGCTATAGGTAGTTCAAGCATAGGTGAACCATCATCTGAATTTTCATGGTTCTCAGGATACACATGGAAAATTGCAATTTGTAAAAACTGTCTTAAACATCTTGGTTGGAAATTTCAGGGCAGTAATTATTCATTTTTCGGACTCATCAAAAACAATATTCTTGACGATAATAAATAATGCCCCTGAAATCATATGATTTCAGGGGCATTATTTATTTATACCAAAAACAAAGTACTAATTTATTTATAGTAAAGTTTTATCTCATTTGTTTTAGATTCAGTCTGGCCGGGTGTAGGCTGGCCGGAAACCAGAATATATCCTTTACCTCTGCTAAATGTCTTACTGGACTCGAGATACGCTTCAAGGCGCTCTCTGTGATTAGGAATTGTAGAATCAGTCAAAACTGGAATCATCCCCCAGAAGAAATTTAAATAGGACGGAACACTTTTATCAGGTGTCAGGCAATATATGGCCTGCTGAGGTCTACGACTGCAAATAACTCTAGCAGACGCCCCACTATTTGAATGACAGAGAATAGCCGGGCTTTCAATATTATCGGCAAGCAGACAAGCTGAATAACTAAGATATTTAATCGGATTAACTTCTTTGCTCGGCTTATACGGTTCTTCTATACGTTCCAGATAGTAAGGTTCAGTACCCTCAGCAATTTCCTTTATATAGCCGACAGCTTCAGCAGGATAATTACCAATTGCAGTTTCTTCGGACAGCATACAGCAATCAGCCCCGTCCATAATTGCGTTAGCAACATCGTTTGCTTCTGCACGAGTAGGAATCGGATTTTTAACCATTGAAAGCATCATCTGTGTAGCAACAATAACAGGCTTCTGAGCATGTCGAGCTGCACGAATAAGTTTTTTCTGAATAACAGGCACAGTAGAAAGCTTACACTCAAGACCAAGATCGCCACGAGCAACCATAATACCGTCAGCAACTTTTAAAATTGACTCAATATTATCTACAGCGTTCTGTCTCTCAATCTTGGCGATAATTGGCAACCATGTACCGCGAATCTGCATTTCAGCCTGAACATCTTCAACATCTTTCGCCGTCTGAACAAAAGACATTGCGATAGCATCTACTCCGATATCGATACATCCGGCGAGATCAACACGGTCTTTTTCAGTAAATGCAGGCAGTGCAATATTTTTACCGGGAAAAGTTATTCCTTTACGTGAAGAAAGAATCCCTGCATTTTGAGAGCGAATCTTATAAAGTTTATCTTTTTCAATAGTTTCAGTTACAAGAAATGTAAGCATTCCATCGCTTAATGAAACTTCCATACCATCTTTAAGTCCAAGCAGAAGCTCAGGCTGATCAAGAGGAATAAAAGGCAGATCAGTCACATCACCTGCAACTTCAGGAAGTCCGAGATAAACATCATTATAGGCATCAATCTCGTGAGGAGCACCTTCGACAACTCCAACTCTGATCTTAGGACCACAAAGGTCACCCATAACGGTCAGAGGAATGGATAAATCTTTTTCCACCTTACGAATTATGGCAATAAGTGGACGAAAACTTTCAGCGTCCGAATGTGAAAAGTTCAAACGCAGGATCCTGACCCCGTTTTTAACCATTTTAGTAATAGTTTCGGCATTACCGGAAGCCGGCCCCAGAGTAGCAACAACTTTGGTTCTCATTTTCTTAACCTCAAGTTTTGTTTATTGAGTAAATTTCCCACTTCCCAAATTCACCAATATCCGTACAGCTGACCTGACTGTAAATGTTCATTTCCGAAAACAACTATAACCTAATTTTCGGAAATGTCCATAATGATAATTTCAAGGCCAGTTTTCTTGCCAACAGCTATTAAATTGTTTTACAGAGCGTCTTTGCCCATTTTTAGAAAATCGACCTTAAATAAAAATAATCTAACCACATGGAGATCAAATGTTCAAAAATTTACTTAAACTGACACTTCTCATTGCTATGGCAGCGTTTATTGCAGGCTGTCAGCAGCAGACAAACTCCGGATCTAAAATTGCCTTTGTTAATACTAACAAGGTTTTCAAAGAGTGCAAGGCCGGAGCTGCCGGAATGGAATATTTAAAAAATGCTGGCGAAGAATTTCAGGCAAAATTTACTGAAATGCAGAAAGAACTTGCAGGTAATCAAACTGAAGAAAATACCCGCAAATTTCAGGCAGCTCTTGGCGAATACCAGACTAAAATGAGTGCTGAACAGAACAGAATTGTTGAAGCTCTTCAAAACAGTTTCACCAAAGCAGTTAGTGATTACCGCAAAGCAAACGGATACTCTGCTGTTATCTCTACTGAATCTGCCATCAGCTATGACGAAGCTGCAGACATAAGTGCAAAAATCATCGAAGCTATGGATAAAATGGACATCAAAATCAAACCTGAATAATCTTTATTTGATTTTTATGGATTACAAATCCCCCTTGTCATATGACAGGGGGGATTTATTTTTTATACACTTAATGCAAAATTAACCAATTAATAACCAGCTTTCACTTGCTTTTTAAAATTAGCCAGTGGATTATTGGATTAAATAGTCACCATAAAATTCAATTAAAACGAATGGATTATTATGAATTTTGCAATTTTCGGAAGCCTTTTTGGAGGCCTTGGACTTTTCCTTATCGGTATGAGGATGATGACAACCGGGCTTAAACAGGCAGCAGGAGGTTCCCTTAAAAGAATATTGGGAGAATGGACAAAAAACCCTGCCAGAGGGCTTTTTTCAGGTTTTATAATAACCGCTATGGTTCAATCCTCAAGCGCAGTCACTGTTGCAGTTATAGGTTTTGTTAATGCTGGCCTCATCACCATTTCACAATCTGTGGGGGTAATTTACGGCAGTAATATAGGAACAACAATAACTGGATGGATTGTCGCTTCGGTTGGTTTTAGTGTTAATATGAAAAGTCTTGCCCTGCCTATGATTGCTATAGGTGCGCTTATGCGTCTTAGCGGTCCAAATGCCCGGCGATCTTTTTTTGGTGATGCCTTTGCCGGTTTTGGCCTGTTCCTCATCGGAATTGCAACTCTGCAAACATCTTTCAATGGGATAGAGTCATCAATTGACCTCTCACAGTTCGCAAATATGGGACTTATATCCATACCTGTTTTTATAGGTATCGGACTAATTCTAACCGTACTGATGCAAAGTTCCAGTGCTGCCATGGCCTTGGTTTTAACTGCTACGGTCAGTGGTCTTCTCGACCTTAATCAGGGAGCAGCTGCAATAATCGGAACAAACATAGGAACTACTTCCACAGCGGCTCTTTCCGTCATCGGTGCAACTGTAAATGCTAAAAAAGTAGCTACAGCACACATAATCTTTAATATAGCAACAGCCCTTACCGCTCTTCTACTGCTTCCAGTTATCATTAATTCTATATTATTTTTAACTAAAATGGTGGGTATTGAGCATGAACCGGCTGTGATTCTCGCCCTCTTTCATACTATTTTTAATATTCTTGGAGTTATCATTTTTTGGCCTTTCACAAGTCGTCTTGTAGACTTCATCAATCGGCGATATGCAAAATCAGGAGATGATAGAACTCTACCTCAATATCTTGACAGCAATGTTATCGGAACTCCGACTCTAGCCATTGATGCCCTGAACTTAGAAATGGAACGAATAGGTGAAGTTACCCGTACAATAGTACGTAACGGGCTTAATTCTAATTTCAGTTATGCTGCAATGTCTTCTGATAAAGAAATCCAGAATAGCCTTATTGAGGCTTCACGATCTTTTTGCGCTAAGCTGCAATCCAGACCACTGACCGAAGTTCAGGGACAACAGGTCGCTACGGCTTTAAGAGTTCTACAATATTTCAGAACAGCCGGAGCCTTATCTTCATCAATTGAAAAGAAAAGACTAAAACCTGATCTTGAAAAACTTGGTACTGATGCAGATCTGGTATCTGTATTCATGAACTCATGCCTTGGAGTACTGAATATTGCAGATAATCCATCATCTGATGAATTTTGCAAAATCGACAACATGATACACGACATGCTATCAGCATATCATGATTTAAAAGCCAAGCTGCTTTCGGCCGGAGGAAAAGGTAATATTCCAGTCCCCGAAATGGTTGAGCAGCTTGAACTTTTCTCAAAAATACGAAGAATTACCAGACAGACTGCCAAAGGGGCTGTCTATCTTACAGCTATGAATCCGGCTTCCGGCATCTGCTGCCCGACAAACACTGTTAAATTTGCATGGAACCGCCACTGGTAAAAATACTGGAGCTTCATAATGAATAAATTCAAAATTCCCGCACTTATTTTTGGTGCTGTATTCGTTGCATCTGCAATCGCACTTATTCTCTATATTAAAAATGATACTGCCAAAAAAACAAGCGCACCTGTAGACGCTCCGGCCTGGGTTCATAAGAACGGATCAAGCGGTATGCAACCCATATCAGGTAAAATTGCCAGTTCCGGTAATCATAATAATGCTACCAATAATACTAGCGATGCTAAGCCGCAAAAAGACAGCCAAGGCTCTAACCGCACAAATGAAAAAGAAAACAAACCCGACAGAAACAAAACAGATGAAATGACTGCGGGTAAAGCAATTACTAAAATCCAGAAAGTTATTGTAACTGAAATTTTCTTAGATAATTTAGCAAGCTATATTGCTGACAACTACCATCCGGTGGGATCTATTCCTAATAATCAAAAAGCAGGATACAGCTCTGCCGGTTTTAAAAGCATCAACACATACTTTGGTCTAAATTTACGGGGTCTTACACCAGAATCTGAGTCTCTTGATTCTGCCCGCAGAGAAATCTGGAGTGAATTGCTTTCTCCAGGCACACTGACCAAACTTTATGAAACATATAATTCTGATCTGCTCGATATTATTGAGGAAAAAGGAATTCTGGCAGAAAGAAAGTTTATGCTTGAAGGTGATTCATATGAACTGCGTGAACTGACAAGAAAACAACGGGCTGAGATGTTCAAAGTGAGCACGTTTCCCCTCCGTCATGTTGCTGCCATATTAAATGCTATCGCTGAAAATAGAGATCTTATTCAGGCCATGGATGGATATATCAAGGCAGAAAAAAGAGTTGATATTGCAAATGGTATTTTTCAATCTGACCTGAACCAGTCCCAGAATTCAAACTCAGTAGCAGCTAAAAACAGAGCGACTCATTCCGGAAAAATTCTTAAAGATGCGATAACTGTCCGCGAGAAAATAAAAGAGGGTATAACCTCTAAAATTAAGTCTTTTTGTGCTGGTATATGTGAAACTCCTGATGACTCATTTTACATTGCCAAATGGGTATTCAGACGCATCAAAGACAAAGACAGCCGAATTGAATCAATCCTTTCCGGAAGCAGAATATTGAATAAAATTGCAGATGATATGGAAAGACGGGCAGAATTAATCGAAAGAAAAATCTAAAATAAAAGGCCGCATGCTTTACGCATGCGGCCCGCAAAAAAAATCACTCAATTTATCAGGAAATTCTAGTCTCAGAACTGCAATAAAATGTGATTGGAATTCTAATTATTACTGTCATTCCTTCTCCAGGGCTTGTCTCAATGGTAAATAGACCACCATGCTTCTGTGTAATTATAAAATAAGAGACAAAAAGACCTAGTCCCGTTCCTTCACCAGCTGCCTTTGTTGTAAAAAATGGCTCTAATGCATTTTTACGGGTTTCATTATCCATCCCCGGACCATTATCTTCTACTTCTATACGCACAAATTCACTTTCAAGCTTAAGCCTGACAGTAATAACACCACGTGAGTCTTCATTTCGATCTGGATCAGAATAAATTGCCTGAACAGAATTCTTAATAAGATTAATCAACACCTGTTCAATTTCAGACGGAGAACATAAAATATTAGAAATGGAACTATCGAGATCACGAACTATCTCTATGCCGCGATCTCCTGACTTTCGGTAAATATCATATCCACTGAAAGATAAATCAATAGCTGTTTCAACAACTTTAGCAATATCTGAGCAGACCTTCTCCCCTCCGGATTGACGGCTGAATTGCAACATATTGGAAACGATCCGGGCAGAGCGTTCTCCCATTTGCTGGACTGACTGAAGTTTATTGATAATTCCACGACGCTCACAATATTGCAAAACTTTATCAAAAGGTATGCCCAGCTCATTTGCAATCATTTTATTTTTATTTAAGTCACTGGAAAGTCTCCTTAAAATATTTTGAACACCTTGCAGAATCCCACCCAGTGGATTATTAATTTCATGAGCCATTCCTGCGGCCAGACCGCCGACAGTCATCATTTTTTCAGTTTGAACCATAACTTCTTCCATACGGGTACGGGCAGTAATATCATCAATACGAATTACTGCTCCGGCCTCATCCTCAGACTTAAAAGGAAAGACTACAATTTCAAAAAAAACGGACTCGGCTCCACGATCCACATGAAAAATTTCTGTTCCGCCTTCAACCTCGCCATGGATAGTACCATAAATAAGGTGCTCAAAACGCCGAAGTTCTTGCATCATCTCAAAAACAAAATGTCCCTGAGCATCAACCTCCGAAATTCCTGTCTCTGCTACTGCATGAGCATTCCACAACACAACATTGGCCTTTTCATCAACTCCGACCAGAATTGACTTCATTGAATCGATCAAATTTGCCAGATAATTACGTGTACGGCGGAGTTCACGCTGATCAGCAAGACGCCTGCGAACATCACGGGCAACCATAACAATATACAGTCTGCCACCGACAAAATGTACGCGCAAGGTCATCTCAACCGGAATTTTAGCCCCGTCTTTGCATAGCAACTCAGTTGTAGAGACATCTTCCTTATCCCATGAAGAATAGACTTCATCGTCAGTAAGTACCTCATGAAGTAAAAAACATGTTTCTTCAGGGAAAACTAATTCTGGAGGGCTATCAATCAATTCCTCACGCGAATAATTAGTCTTTTTAAGAGACGTTTTATTTATATCTGCAAAACTCCATGAGAAAGCATCAAGCACAAACAGAGCATCATTAGCATGCTCTACCAGTGCCCTGAATCTTTCTAGCTCATTAATCCTTTCCCTTAGTTCAGGATAATAGCTTTTGCGCATAGAATTTTCGCCGAGCCCTATGAGTTTATTGCGAATATCCTCGTTGCTTTCTTTCTTATAACGCCGCCTCATAAATTTTCTCTATATCCTTTTGGGTGAGTTCAACAGGATTTGTAACCATACACGCATCTTTCAAAGCCAGCTCAGCTAATTTTGGTATATCAGCTTCTCTCAAACCGAAATCACGTAAAGATTTATGTATTCCAGCTGCTGTTCGCAATTCAATAACTCTTTGCACAAGTTCATCGCAAACTTGATCTGAAGATTTGTTCTGAACATTAATTCCCATGGACTCAGATATTTCCGTATATCTCTCAACAGCAGAGGAAAAATTTTTTCTGATGACATATGGCAAAAGAATTGCGTTACATTCACCATGTGGAAGATCCAGAAGCCCGCCCAGACTGTGAGCCATAGCATGCACAGCTCCGAGAATAGCATTTGAAAAAGCAAGTCCTGCCTGCATACTTGCAAGCATCATATGACCACGCAAATCTATATTTTCAGGATCTTGTATAACTGCTGCAAGATTTTCACTTACAAGCTTGATTGCGTCAAGGGCCAGTAAATCCGTAAGTGCAGAGTTTGCATTGGAAACATAGGCTTCTATGGCATGAGTAAGGGCATCCAGACCTGTTGCTGCTGTCAGTTGCAGACTCATAGTCGTTGTTAGTTCGGGATCAATCAGGGCTGCATCCGGAACCATAGCTTTACTGACAATACTGATTTTAACATCACGGTTAGTATCGGTAATAATTGCAAACTGTGAAACATCGGCAGAACTACCAGCGGTGGATGGGATACATATCAGAGGTGGACCGGGAACTTCGACCATGTCTACACCTTCAAAAGAAAGAATATGAGCATTATTTGTAATAACAATACCAATTCCTTTGGCGCAATCCATCGGACTTCCACCACCGACTGCAACAATACAGTCACAATTGTTATCCATATATACTTCAGCCCCTTTCATTACCTCCGTATCGCGCGGGTTTTCAGAAACATCACTAAATATAGCCGAATCTACACCGGATTTAGTCAAGCTGGCTTGGACCTTAGTAACCCAACGACACTCAACAAGTCCCGGATCAGTAACTATCAAAGCCTTATTTACACCGAAATTTTCAGCATACTGCCCTGCCAGCAGTGATGCACCTACTCCGAAAATCAACTCTGGAGCAACAAATTTACGTTTGGCGATAACTTCTTTCACAGCCTCCCTCCACAGATAAAAAGGTAATAACCTTTATTCATCGATATATAAGGTTAAGCTAACATTTTTTTAACAGATAACACCTTTTTATTTAATAAAGCAAATAACACGCTACAATATCTGAAATTTTCATACAAATATTAAACGCCACTTTCACGTTATAATTTTAGATTAATGAATTAATACTAGGAACTATTGCTATCTATGATATTAATATAATACCATGATCAAATAATATTAGATAAAGTTAATATTACGTATTGAAACTATAAACCGGTAACCTGCCAATACGAATATGATGAAACTATCAATAATTATGACACGTCTGAAAATACGCTCAAGGCTCACCCTTTCATTTTCGGCAATTACAATTTTTGCAATTATCTTATGTGCAGGCACAATATATCCGCTTGTTAAAAATATCGTTCAAAACAACATTGAAAATGAACTGATCAATACAACCAGTACTGTTGCAGATATGGTTCAAGCCGCAATTAATGTTTCGGTCCGCAACCATTTACGAGCTGTATCTGAAACGAATCTTCAAAATATTCAAACGATCTATGAAGAATATAAATCTGGTGAATTAACTGAAGCCGAAGCTAAAAACAAAGCTGAGAAACTGATTTTAAATCAAAAAATAGGTAAAAAAGGATACAACTACTGCCTACACAGTAATGGCAGTATTGCCGTACATCCTAACAGTAAACTGGTCGGAATTAATGTAGATAATTTCGATTTTATACAAAAGCAGCTAGCTCTTAAAACTGGCTATATTGAATACGATTGGGCAAACCCAAATGAAGGAGATAAAAAAGCAAAAGCCCTGTTCATGGCTTATTTTAAACCGTGGGATTGGATCATTTCAGCATCAGCATACCGTAATGATTTTGTTTCCCTTGTAAATGCTGAAGATTTTCGCGAAAAAATAAAAGCCGTAAGACTCGGAAAATCAGGCTACGTGTTCATAATAGGTAAAGATGAAGAAGTCATAGTTCACCCATGGATATCAGGTACTATGAAAGAATTCTACGATATACTTGGCTATCAGGTTCTATCTGACATCTATCAAAAGAAAAATGGCAAGATTAAGTATAACTTGGTTGACCAAAACAGCAAAAAAAACCGCGAAAAAATTGCAATCTTTAAGTACCTCCCAGAAATGGACTGGATTGTTGCGTCCTCAATGTATACAGATGAGATATATTATCCCCTCAAGCAAATAATATATTTTATTATTTTTTCAATTTTCATATCTTTAGTTCTTGCACTTCCTTTAAGTGCACTAATTGGAAACAGTATAACTATTCCAATTAATAAGCTTGTTGCGCTTTTTTCTGATGCAGCAAAAGGGAATTGGACCACCCGTTCGAAAAACAATTCACCAGACGAAATAGGTGTCCTTTCACGCAAGTTCAATAAATTTATGGATGATTTTCAAGGGATACAATGTAACCTCAGTACAGAAGTCGCTACCCGACAAGAATCTGAATACCAACGCAAACTTTTTGAAGAAGTCTTTAATAACGCAATGGAAGGAATCACTATTACCGATTTTAACGGTAATATAATCAAGGCTAATCCAGCATTCACAACAATTACAGGGTATGATGTTGATGAGGTAATCGGTAAAAATCCAAATATTCTAAAATCAAATAAACATGGCAAAGATTTTTACAAGACCATGTGGGAAGAAATAGTTGAAACAGGCCACTGGGTAGGTGAAATCTGGAACAGACGAAAAAACGGTGAATCTTTCCCAGAACTGTTAAGTATCAGTGCAATTCATGATTCTTCCAATGAAACAACACACTACGTTGCGGTTTTTCATGATATCACTGAAATGAAAAGCAAAGAAAAACAAATTAAATATCAGTCCCATCACGATGCATTAACTGGTCTTCCAAACAGAGTATTGCTTATTGACCGAATTGCAATGGCAATATCAAGAGCAAGACGCCAAAATACCAAGCTATCTCTTTTCTATCTTGATCTAGATAATTTTAAAACCATTAACGATTCACTCGGCCATGCTTTAGGTGACATAATACTGCAGATAACAGCAAACCGCATTTCTGAGATATTTGGAAATCAGGATATCATATCACGCCTTGGCGGTGATGAATTTGTTATCATGATCGAAGATGTAAAAGATGAATTTCATTTAATTAATCAGGCAGAAATACTGCTTAAAGCATTTTCCAAACCATACAAGGTCAATGGACACGAACTGTATGTGAGCACAAGTCTTGGGATTACCCTTTACCCCGATGATGGCGAAGATCCCGGCACACTTATTAAGAACGCCGATATTGCTATGTATCAGGCTAAGGAAGAAGGCAAGAACGGCTACCACATGTTCAAGCAGGAAATGCATGACCGGATAGAAAGAAGACTGAACATTGAAAATGCACTCCGACAAGCTGTTAATAAAAATGAATTTGCTGTTTTTTATCAACCTAAAGTTAATATAAAAACAGGTAAAGTATACGGTCTTGAAGCCTTAATACGCTGGGTTCAGCCTAATGGAGAAGTAATATCCCCTGCCGAATTTATTCCGCTGGCAGAGGAAACAGGCCTGATTATTGATATCGGCAAATTTGTATTTAAAGAGTCATGCATAATTCAACGTGAAATTATTGAAAAAACAGGCCTCAACTTAATCATTTCAATCAATGTCTCAGGTCGCCAGTTGAAACATCATGATCTGATAGAAGATATTAAAAATATTGTTGACAATTCTGGTTGTCACTCTAAAAAAATTGAACTTGAAATAACTGAGTCAATGCTTATGGATAATACTGAAAAGACTATTGCAACACTTAATCAAATTTCAGCTATGGGCTTTTCACTTTCAATTGATGACTTTGGTACAGGTTATTCATCACTTGCCTATCTGAAAAAATTCCCCATTAATACTCTCAAAATTGACCGCTCATTTATAACTGACATGGCTGATCACGGTGAGGATGAAAGTATCGTTCAAACCATCATTGATATGAGTAAGAACCTCAAGCTTAAAGTTGTGGCAGAAGGTGTTGAGACCAAGGAACAAGCAGAGATACTTAAAAAATTAGGCTGCTACAGAATACAAGGCTATCTGTATGCTAAACCAATGCCCATCAACGAACTGATACCCTTTTTAATTAACTGGGAATAAATATTTGTTAAAATTAAAGGGCCGAAATTCAATGTTTTCAGACATTAAATTTCAGCCCTCTCTTAAAGCAACAGCACTTTGCGAAAGAAGGAATCGCAATAACTAACAAACAGATTCTTGATGTTCTCTTTTTAGCAAGTCATTAACTGTTTTCACAGGTGAGAAAGTACTCAAAGGTACTTCCACGAAAACAGTAATCCACTTCGCCATCGAACCATTCCAGAGTCCGGGTAATTCCATAGCTTTCAGCATACGCCCGTCTTTGGATTTAGTGGAAATAAATCCAGTTTCAGGATCCATAAATTTCATAAGGTTAAATCTTTCCCCTTTATAATTACGCACGCCACATACAAGATCCACAGGATTAAAATGAGTTGCTGTTTTTAAAATTTCCTCCTGATCTGAATCAGTCATATCGACCTGACTCTTCTCGACAATCTGCGGTGACGCAAAGCCGTCACTTCCCTTGACCCAGAAGGGACCGCCACCGGGTTCACCTTGATTCTTTACCATCCCACATACGCGAACTGGTCTGGATATATGTTTCAAAAGAAAATCAACACGCTCTTGTATGCTGAGTTGGGTAAAATTAATTGGCAGATGAAGATTTAACCGGGATACAGCAAAAAGGGATACCACAGCGACCTCAAATTCACTGCAATTGTGATTTTCAAGCATATTTATGCATTCAAAAATTTGATCCTGCAATTGAACAAGTAAACCACCCAGAAGTTTTTTATACTCAATAGTCGGCCCTTTCTTACTGTCAGGAACAACGTTATCAACATTCTTTAAATAAACCAGATCACCGCCCATCCGCTGTAAATTCCCAAGCAAAGCACCATGTCCGGCAGGACGAAACAATATCTTATTATCAAAAGTACGAAAAATTTCATTATCCATATCGACAGCAACAGTATCGGTCTTCTTAGATTGCTCTGAAAAAGTTATGTCGAATTTTTTACCACTAAATTTTGCTATACTTTCATTAATATGAGTACTGATAGCTTCTTTGTGGTCCGGAGAAACAGTAAAATGAATTTTAACTTTGTTCTTGCGGCATTTTATATATTCAAGAGATTCGGCCAAATGTTCTTCAAAAGAAGTCCTATAACTATCATCATAGCTGTGAAATGGTATCAGCCCCTTAGGCATCTCAACAAATCTAAGTCCCTTATCAGTCAGCAGATATTCCAAAATAGTCGAATATTCAGCATTATCGAAGCATTTTTCAAGGTCATACCCATTTTCAGCCATGACTTTCTTTAGTGAACCGTAGAAAGGCATCATAGGCAGACACTCCATGAAGTCATCTACAAGCAGCGAATCATTCGCTTCAAGTTCACCTCCATCTTTTTCAACATTCAACTTAGAAATAAGATGCTTAAACATTCTTGTTGCAGCACCTGAAGCAGGGACAAACTTTGAAAATCGTCCTTGAGACGCTGCTTCTTCAAAAATGCCTAAGAGTTCGTCACGCTCTTTAGATTTGATACGATAAATCCCATCTCCAATAATACATGCCCGATCAAGGTGCGTAGCTGGAAATCCAGTCTTAAACCGCTCAACCTGAGCTGACAAATCAGTAACGGAAATAGTGCTATCAATAATATCAATTAAATCGTTCTCAATCTTGCGAAGTTCGTTTTCAGTAGTCATATGCACCTTCCCCTCGTTTAATTGAAAGACAGTGTTGTGGACAATAAAGTCCATATTTATCTTAGCTGCGAACACAAAACAGACTCCTAGATATCTACCCCTTAGCACAGTTTTTGGCGCATGTTTAGTCTCAAAATAAAATAAATCATAACTTTTCAGTTTTAACCTTATAACTCTAATACTTACCTTTATTTTTTATAATAAAATATTAGTTTTCAGATAGTTACAAACAATCAACTGTAATCTTATAAGTAATAAAAATACTCAATGTAAACGATACACAGTAACGAATTAAGATCTTTAACATCTAAATAATAAGCCTGAAATAACCTAACTGTACTTAAAGATTAAAGAGGACATTTATGTGACTACTTAAATGATATGCAACATCAGACGGGATAAGATTATGACTCTTTACAACTTCTATATAAATCGTAATCATTGAAAAATGATGTACATGTTGACACAGCTACGAAATCAACCCTGAGATTTATAAGAACTTAAGTTCTCTTAGGTAAAAAATATATCCAAAAGTTGTTTATTTTAAATAAGTTAAGCTCATATAATCATGCGTTATAAAATAATACGATTTTTCGCACTTGCTTTTATTACATAAACATGTTTTTTTCTCTTTACGAAAAAAACGAGCATTAATAATGCTCAACACACTTATTTATTTAGTTTTATTTACCAATCAAGAAAAACAAATTTCAGAATGTATTCTTTGTGATATTTTTTATGTTGCGGGAATAAGCATCAACTCTAATTTGATTATTACTCGGAACTAATTATTTCATTCTTATCCTTACAATTATCCATAAAAAGTAACACCTTACAAATAAAAAACAGATACAACATACTTTCTAATCCTATTTTTAACAGCTTTAATATTTATAATCCGGAAAACTACTCCACATAAAAGGAGGGGATCGGTATGAGTTCAAGCAAAAAATTTAAACTTATTTTTAAAGACAGAATAGGAATTGTGTTCGATATTACCCAACTTATGTTAAAGCAAAAGCTGAACATCATTTGTATGGAAGTTGAACAAAAAGAAGGTTTTGCTGAAATTTCAGTTGAAATAGAAGATAGAAACAATCAATTAGATCCCGATAGAATACTCAAACTCTTTGCAACCCTGCCCAATATTGAATCACAATCTCCACTGAATACATTACCGCAAGAAAAAAGGGAAAGATGGTACCGCACACTTTTCGACGGAATAAGTGAAGGAATACTTTCAGTAGATTCTAAAGGCATCATAAACACCGCTAACAGTGTAGCATGTAGAATTTGGGACCTGCCATACGAAAGCATAGTGAACACACATGTAAGTGAATTAAGTCCTGAAGATAATTTGTTGCTTGAATGTGTAGAAAAAAAAATCCCTGTCAGCAGAAGAAAATCAGCAGTTACTAGAACCGGAAGAGTTGAGTTCTATGGTTCTGCGTCTCCTATTCATGACTCCCAAGGAAGATTTGTGGGAGCTGTATTACTTATAAAAGACCTCAAAGAAATAAAAGCAATGGTTGATGCTGTGATGGATCCCATTGAAATTAATTTTGCTGATTTTATAGGTGAAAGCAAAGCCATCAAAAACCTTATCAGCTTTGCAAAAAAAGTTGCAGACCTCGACACAACTGTATCAATTACCGGCGAAAGTGGAACAGGAAAAGAACTCTTTGCCCGAGCCATTCATTTTGAAAGTGGCAAAAAAGGACCATTTATTCCGATCAACTGTGCAGCACTGCCGGAAGCTCTTATCGAAAGTGAATTATTCGGATATGTAGACGGAGCCTTTACAGGAGCAAAAAAGAAAGGAAAACCGGGACTCTTTGAAGCCGCCGGAAATGGGACCATTTTTCTGGATGAAATCGGTGACATGCCCCCCGCACCTCAAGCAAAAATTCTGCGAGTACTCCAAGATGGATTCGTACGCAGAATAGGTGGTGTTGAAGAAATTCCTGTCAACGCACGGGTAATTACAGCAACTAACAAAAACCTCAGTAAGATGGTTGGTTCAGGCGATTTCAGAGAAGACTTATTTTACAGAATAAATGTGCTGACAATACAGATACCTCCATTACGCGAACGAATGTCCGACATTCCTCTTTTAGTCGGCAAGTTTCTCAAGCAATTCAACTACAAATTACAAAAAGAAGATCAAACCATCAGCATTGAAGCTCTGAACAAACTCCATAATTATAATTGGCCCGGAAATGTAAGAGAGCTTCAGAATGTTATTGAACGGGCATCAATTCTCAATGAATCCAGTGAAATTACTGCTGATAATATACACCTCAATACAAAACCTCACTCATGTAGTAATCAGTGCCGCTTGCCCGAACTCTCCGCTGGTAGAAAGATTTTAAAAGAAATGGTTGGCATCTACGAAGCAAAACTGCTGCTGGAAGCTCTTAATTCCACTTCAAGCATCCGTAAGGCCGCCAAGAAATTAGGCTTATCTCACACTGCCCTTCTTAAAAAAATACAAAAGTATGAACTGCACATCCCTGCTAAAGATATTATGTGGGAATCTCCTCTCGTTGAGATGTAATACAATACAGCCTCCATCTTTATTCTAAACTTGAACTGCCTTCCCCTCCGGTTCTGTCACGTCTTAAAAAGATATTATCAATAATATATGGCAAAACATATAGGTATTTTCTATTTCATAATATAGCTAAGCACGGTGGTAACAAGTCTCCTTTATGGAACCAAAACATACCATATCAAATAAATTCATAAATATCAGATACTTAAAGAAGTTATTAGCTACAAGTGGTATTAGATAGCACCATTTTATGTTTCTTATCCTTTTTTTCACACACCTTTTTCAGTTTCAAAGTTATTTTAATTTCAATCTCCATTTCAGGTAACGACTGGATTTAACTAACTTTAAAATAATGAATAAATTCACAATCTTTCATAGGCCTATCTTGGCATGAGGATTGCCTAAGAGAGTAAAAACCAAGAGTTCAGACTCTACTTTAAAACTCCCGGTGTGATTACGGGATATAACATTTTTACCTAGGAGAGTTGGAAATGAAAGTTGGAATCCTGAAAGAAATCAAATCTGAAGAGAACAGAGTTGCCATGACCCCCACAGGCGTTGAAGTAATGTGCGCCAATGGTCATGAGCTTATGGTTGAAACTTCAGCTGGCGTAGGAAGCGGTTATTCCGATGAAGACTACGTTGCAGCTGGAGCTAAAATCATTAAAACCCCCGCTGAGATTTATGCTGACTGTGAAATGGTTATGCATGTAAAAGAACCCCAGCCTTCTGAATATGATATGGTACGTGAAGGTCAGATTGTTTTCACATATTTCCACTTTGCTCCAGACGAGCCTCTCACCCGTGCATTCATTAAAAACAAATCCATCGCAATTGCTTATGAAACAGTAGAAGGCCCCTCAGGCGATCTTCCTCTCCTCACCCCTATGAGTGAAGTTGCCGGCCGTATGTCAGTACAGGAAGGAGCCAAATACCTTGAGCGCTACTACGGTGGAAGAGGACTTCTCATGGGCGGCGTTACCGGTGTAGCACCTGCAAACGTAGTTGTTATCGGTGGTGGTGTTGTAGGAACCAACGCAGCACTGATGGCTTGCGGACTCGGCGCAAAAGTTTCTCTGCTTGATATGAACCTCGACAGACTCCGTTACCTCTCAGAAGTAATGCCTAAAAATTGTTTCCCAATGATGAGCAGCCCCGCACTTCTCCGCGAACTGGTTCTGGAAGCTGATGTTGTTATCGGTGCAGTGCTTGTAGCTGGTACCAAAGCTCCTAAACTCGTTACCCGTGAAATGCTCAAATCCATGAAAGACGGCTCTGTTATCGTTGACGTTGCAATTGACCAGGGTGGTTGTTTTGAAACTTCAAAAGCAACAACTCACAAAGATCCAGTTTTCGAAGTTGAAGGCGTAATTCACTACTGCGTAGCAAACATGCCTGGCGCAGTACCTGTTACTTCCACCATGGCACTTACTAATGCAACTCTTCCTTACGCTCTCCAGATTGCAAATAAAGGCTGGAAAAAAGCTGCTGTTGAAAGCAATGCAATTAAAACCGGTCTCAACATGGTAAACGGAAAGGTTACCTACAAAGGTGTAGCAGATGCTTTTGACCTTGAATACGTCCCCGTTGACAACGTTCTGTAAGCAACAAAAGTCGCTCAATTATAGAGGCTCATAAAGGAGTTATTATTAAAAGTTAAAGGGGAAAACATGGAACTATTGACTTTAATCGATGGAATAGTAGGGAAAATAGGTGCATTTGCTTGGGGACCTCCGATGTTGATTCTACTCGTAGGTACCGGTTTCTGGCTCACATATTCACTCCGCGGTCTTCAATTTAGAAAACTGTGGTACGCCCTCTACCTTGCTCTTGTTAAACGCAAGGAAGAAACTGACGAACCTGGAGATATCACTCATTTTCAAGCATTGATGACAGCATTATCGGCCACAGTAGGTACCGGTAATATCGCAGGGGTTGCAACTGCTATTGCAATTGGTGGTCCCGGAGCAATGTTCTGGATGTGGATAACAGGCCTCGTTGGAATGGCCACAAAATATGCTGAAGCTGTTCTTGCCGTTAAATATCGTGTTGTAGATGAACACGGTGAAATGAGCGGTGGACCTATGTATTATATCTCCAAAGGTCTGAAAATGCCTTGGCTTGGAACCATATTCGCAATATGCGCTTCCTTCGCAGCCTTTGGAATCGGTAATATGGTTCAATCAAACTCAGTTGCAGATGCTGTAGAAGCAACTTACCATATATCACCATTCATAACTGGTGGCATCCTTATGGTCTGTACTGCTGCAGTTATTCTTGGCGGTATTAAAAAGATCGGTCAGGTAACAGGTTTCTTTGTACCTATCATGATCGTCTTTTATATGGCCGGCGCAGCCTATATCATCATTACACATATCACTGAAGTTCCCTCAGCTATTCTATTCATCATAGAACAGGCATTCAACCCGAGTGCTGCGGTCGGCGGCTTTGCCGGTGCATCCATCATGCTCTGCATCAGAATGGGTGTAGCCCGCGGTGTATTCTCAAATGAATCTGGTCTTGGTAGTGCTCCAATCGCTGCTGCAGCTGCACAGACCAAAAGTCCGGTAACACAGGCACTGGTGTCTATGACCCAGACCTTTATCGATACTCTTATCGTCTGTACAATGACAGGTCTGGTACTGATTCTTACCGGAACATGGTCAAGTGGAGCCACTGGCGCAGAGCTGACAACAGTAGCCTTTGCTGCCGGAATCCCCGGCGGAGCGCACATTGTAACCATCGGCCTCGTTTTGTTTGCCTACTCTACCATTCTCGGATGGTGTTACTATGGTGAAAAATCGATTGAGTATCTGCTCGGTATCAAGGCAGTGCTTCCCTACCGCCTTGTATTCATCTGTTTTGTCGGAGTTGGAGCCGTGTCTAAACTCAGCCTTGTCTGGAACATATCAGACACACTGAACGGCCTTATGGCTCTCCCAAACCTTATTGGACTGCTGATGTTAACCCCGGTTGTAGTTGCGGAAACTAAAAAGTACTTCGCAGCAAAAAGCAGCGCTGATAAGGCCGACAACATGAACCCATCAGATAGCGTTTCATAATTAGTCCCTTTCCCACATAATCGCCTAAAAATACGACCTTCTTCCGGGTGCCTCACTGCCCGAAAGAAGGTCGTTCTATAAAAAACAACCAGATATTTCAAAGTTTGCAACAGTAAGTCATACGTAATCACTTTCCACATGACTCTATGCTCTTACTAAAATACAGGAGGTAAACAGTACCAAAAAACTAAAAAAATAATCCGGCAGTCATGTTAACGCCGGACACAAGCTGCGCAACTCTGACAGCACAATAATATATGCTAAAAGAGTTTACAGAGGTAAATGATTCTTACCTGAATAACATATTCAGGAAATTTTGGTTGAGGCATGCACATATGAGTCCAGCATCCTAAACAGGAAGCTGGACTCATTTTTTTATTTCTTCTTAAAAAGATATTGCTTTATTAATCAGTATAATATGAGAAGACTTGACTTCTCGCTACACCGTTAAACAATATTAAAAAGACCCGCCTGCCTAATTAATCCATCCTCGTAACGCTGGGGAAATATTCTTTGCAAACCTGCTTTTGCGTAAATTCAAGAATGCCTACTGGCCGGACCTGACTCAGCTTACTCATGTCCGGCACCTAAATTAATTACTATAAGATTCGGTTTATTACATTGAGTTGGTGTAGTTAATGAACTTATTTGCCGGCACATCTGCAAATTAGGCGGTCTGCGTCATTTTCCACATCTCACCTACTGGGCAAATCAATACGTGTTTGGAATATGCTTTCCCCGGCGAAGTGGTTTAAATGTATCGGTACCACACGGCCCAAGTCTAAAAGCTTGATACATGAAACAGTTGGACCCCAAATAATGATATCAATAAATTTCAGCATTAACTAACCCGGTACAAACCTTGAGACCGGAACCAGTATGAAGCAGTTGCATAGCTTCAAAATGAACGAAAGAAAGCTGAACCGAAAGTTGATTACTGATCTAACTTCATGCTCGCTAAAGCAATTTTTAAGCAGCTTATGATTAGAGAGTCTATTCAACGGCAGGATTCAACATTCCAATAAATCTTCCTTCAGAACTTCTTGCCAAAGAGAGAGGGGAAGTAATAAATGACTTTTTAGACTTTCGGGATTTGTTTGAACTATTAATATTAGTTTTCATTAATCCTGTACTTTCAAGACCAGTAAATTTATAATTTTGAAAGTCAGCCATGCTTAATCTCCAACGTGGTTAAATTAAGTTTAGCTAAGCAGAGCTAGAGCATGGAGATAGATCGACGACAAAAATTTAAACTTAATCAAACTTTTTTCATTTTTTTAGATTATATGGGGAAGACTATGAAGCTAGTAAAGTTGATAAAAGAAAAGGGGCTTAGATTTTCATCTAAACCCCTGAATTCTCTGGTAGGCCACAAAGGACTTGAACCTTTAACCAACGGATTAAGAGTCCGCTGCTCTACCAATTGAGCTAGTGACCCGTGTCGTGAGAAAACGGTTTAGAGCTGATTGCTACAGATGTCAATAACATTTTTATATTTTTTCAAAAAAAAGGCACTTTAATGCGTTTGAAGTTAATTTTATTTGTTTTATTAAGCTTATTTTCTGCCACAGGAACTCTTTATCCTCAGAATGCTCTGAGTGCACAGAATCAAAACCCTAATCTAAATACTAAATGGAAAATATTCAAACTGAGTCTTGAAGATCAGGCAAAAATTGGCGTTCAAACCGAAATACTCGCAGCTCTGATCCTTGAAACAAAAAACGGCTGGTATACATACTCACACAATCCGGGAAAAATGGGACAGCCGACAACATTAAAAGCTACCCTTATGCCGGATAAAGTGATTCTAACTCCACTCTACCTTCCGGGTAAACTTAAAGACGATCCATTTAACAAAGGAAGTAAAATAGGTACATATTCTGATCAGACACCTATACTGATCCCAGTACCTCAGACCTCAAAGTCCTTTACACTCAAGACACAGCTCTCGTTATTAATGTGCTCTGACACAGCCTGTCAGCCTTTTAAAACTGAGCTTAAGTTTCTGGGAATTGGGATTGTTGCCAAAAAATTACCTGCGGCAAATACTCAGCCGTGGTGGCTTAAATTGGTAAGGTCCCGCGCGAACACAAATAAAGACAAAATAAATCTTAAAAACATTTCCGCCCTGACACCAAAGACAAAAGCAGAAGTTATAATCAAACCAAAATCGGAAAAAGGACCTCAGTCAGCCACAGGAAAAACAGATAACGAAAATAAAACTGCTCCATTAACCTCTTTTTCCTTTTCTGACCTGAAACCGCAATCTTTTACCCCGGGACTTGAAGTAACAGATTTAACTACAGCAATACTTTTTGGACTGCTGGCGGGGTTTCTACTTAACTTCATGCCATGTGTCCTTCCGGTCATCAGCCTCAAACTATCTACTCTTCTTGCAGGAGCACAGCATATAACTGCAGCAGAGCAAAAACGTAACTTTCGTGAACACAATTTATTCTTTGCCCTCGGCATACTGATCTACTTCGGATTACTAAGTGTGATTCTGGGTATGACAGGAATGGCCTGGGGTCAGATTTTTCAAAAGCCACCAGTTGTAATCGGACTTACCGGAATTGTCTTTGCTCTATCTTTAAGTCTATTCAGGCTATTCAATCTTCCTATAGTAGACCTGAAAATCAGCACAAAAAACAGTGGACCACGCACTCAGGCCTTTTTCACAGGCGTACTGGCAACTTTGCTGGCAACACCATGCAGCGGGCCATTTCTGGGAGGAGTACTAGGCTGGGCGATGGTCCAAAAATATTACGTGATAAGCTCTGTATTTCTAAGCGTAGGTGCAGGTATGGCAATTCCTTATATATCGATGGCACTATTTCCTGCTCTCGCAACACGCTTTCCTAAACCGGGAGCATGGACAGTATGGATAGAACGCGTAGCTGGTTTTTTCCTTGCAGGGACCTGTATATACCTGCTCAGCATTCTACCGGAAAATATGCTCATCCCGACTCTGATCTTCATGTGGTTCACAGCCGTTGCAGCATGGATGTGGGGTCTGGCCGGTGGAAGCAACAGTAAAACATCTATGTATATACTGCGTATTGCAGCTCTTGCCATTTGCATTACCGCAGGATTTTGGGCTGCGACCCCACCTGTTAGAAATGCCAATTGGATAAATTTCAAAAAAGAAGACTTTGCCGCAAGACTAGGCCATGAACAAATGCTGGTGGAATTCACCGCAGACTGGTGTCCATCTTGTAAGATTCTTGAACAAACCACACTCACTCCGGCGAATCTGAATCGGTGGCAGAAAAAATACAACCTGACCTTCATAAAAGTTGATCTAACTGCACCTAACAAAAACGCTGACCAATTCCTGCGGTCACTAGGCAGCAGATCTATACCGCTGGCAGCAGTATTCAGTATTGGCGACGGTTCAAAATCACCAACGGTTATCAGAGACCTATACACAACAGGACAAATGGATGAAGCTTTAAAACAGACACTCGAATAAGAAAAATCCGGCTGAGATAAAATTATCAGCCGGATTTTCTCATTATCTGCCCTTTTGGCCTTCACAGCCCTTTACGGCGCGTCTAGTGTCAGCTATCTATCTTGGTTCAACATTCAATCACTAGCTTAACAGCACAAGATAAAGGAAATATATGCTTAACTTTCAAATTTTTATTCCTACACGTATAGTTTTCGGCCCCGGAAAAATTGCTGAACTCGCCACAACTCCAAACCTTCCTAAAGGTGATAAAGCCATGATTGTCATCGGCGAGTCAGGCGCCATGATCAGCAACGGCTATCTCGATAAGGTACAGGCATCTCTTGCCAAACAGAATATATCTACAATTGTATTCGACAATATTTCTCCTAATCCTAAATCAGACCAGATTGATCAGGCAGCAAAAATTACCCGTGAAAAAGAAATCGATTTTATTGTAGCCCTTGGTGGAGGTTCAACAATTGACGCAGCCAAAGCAATTGCACTGCTGACAACCAACGTAGGCAAATGCTGGGACTACATCCAGTCAGGCTCCGGCGGCGGAGTTAGAGCGGAAAACCCAGCAGCACCGCTTATTGCCATTCCAACCACATCAGGCACAGGAACAGAAGCAGATCAATGGGCAGTTATCAATAAATCCGGGGCAAATGAAAAAATCAGCCTTGGTAATGATTCCACATTTCCAGCAATGTCTATAATCGACCCGGAACTTATGCTTACAGTGCCGCCACGGATGACAGCATATACCGGCATAGATGCATTTTTCCACGCAGTTGAAACTTTCGTATCCAAAGAACACCAGCCTGTAAGCGACATGCTTGCTCTTGAAGCAGTACATCTCATCAGCAACTATCTGCCCATGGCAATAGCTGAAGGTGATAATATTGAAGCACGCACTGTCATGGCATGGGCAAGTACAGCAGCAGGAATGTGTGAAACGCTTTCCCGCTGCATCTCCCAGCATTCACTGGAACATGCACTCAGTGCGAAATATCCGGAGTTGCCACACGGTCTGGGCTTGGCAAAGCTGTCAATCGCATATTTTAAAAGGTTAATTCCCGAAAATCCTGATCGTTTTGAAGATCTAGCCATGGCAATGGGTTACGATACCCAGTCTCTTGATGAAAACATGCGTGCCACCATATTCCTTGAAGGACTTCGTCACTTACTTGAACGGACCGGATTTAATGATGAATCTCTCAAAACATACGGTGCAAAAGAAGAAGATGTTCCAGAACTTGTTCAAATAGCGTTCGAAACAATGGGCAAACTATTTGAATGTACACCAGCCAATATGACTCAAGAAGATCTCGAATGTATAGTCTCTGAGGCCATCGCAGGTTAATCGACATATGTTTTAACTATCCGGAGAGTCTGGTCTTTATATTCAGTGGTACAATCCCGAGAAATAAAATCAGGCTCTCTGGAAATTTACACATATTCCAAAATGCCTTACTACTCTGCTGCAATTTAATATTTATTGTAACAAATTAGACTTCTGCGAATATCACTATTGACCTTTTTATAACATATTCTTTTTAATATATTACTAACTTGAAAATCTTGCCTGTTGACATTTCGCTCATCACATTTATAAAAATATAACTGGTTACAATAAAAGAATTTTGATAAACAACGATAGGGAGTTCAGACACTGCAGGTGGAATATTTATGGCTAAAAAAAATAAGAAAATAGTACAATGTCCGTTTTGTAACAGTAATCGTCTTTATTTCAGACGAGGACTAGTTTCTGACGTGCTTATTTCTTTACTACTCCCTGTTAAATCATACACTTGCGGATCATGCAGCCGCAGTTTTCACCGCTTCGGAAATTACTTCACAAGCAAGCAGGCGCTAATTCATATTGTCGGGCTGATAGCAATATTGGCTATAGTTAACCCACATTTTTTGAACCCGCAAAACTGGTTTCTGAAAAAACAAAAAACAGAGCCAGTCGAGATGATTGCCGAAATTTCTTCTGAGCCTGCCCAAAATTCCACAGAGATGCCACTGCTAAGTATGGCTGTTATGAATTCGACAAACAGTTCATTAATTTTTGAGAATAGTACTGTTTCAGCAGTTGAAGATATGGTTGAAAATGCGACAAAAACAGGTAACCAAACTGACAAAACTATTCTGGCATTTAATGGAACAGAAGTAGTAAATGCAACAACTGACATGGCAACAAATAATACTGCCGATCTAAAACCTGAACCAGTTAATGAAAAACCAGGTCTGCAAAATGGCAAACTTAGATCAATCTATTTTAAAGCCGTAGCCGACAAAACCAGAATTAATCTTGATCTTGGGGGGGCACCTTTATCATATACCTCCTTTTTCCTTAGCAACCCTGACAGGCTGGTTGTAGATATCCATGGCAACTGGGAATATTATGGGCCTACAATACTCAGACCCGAAAACCCTATATTCTCACGATTCAGAATTGGAATTTATGAAGATAAAATACGTATGGTTATGGATCTGAAAGGTCAAACACCAGCTCCGGTTATAACGAAGACATCAACGGGCCTGAATATCGACGTAAAATAATTTTTTAAAGTTAAAAAATAAAGCTCCAGTTCGCCAGACTTCGGAGCTTTATTTTTAACAAAATATTAATAATCAAAAAGGCCCAAAGCCCCTTCTCTTATTCTATACAAATAATATCGAAATTATCTCCGGTAATACACTGCCCACCGTCTTTTGTTACTTCAAAAGTATTCTCAACACCGACCATACCTACTTCCGGGATACCATATTTGGGTTCGAGGGCAAAAACCATTCCTTCTTCAATAGGCAGGTTAAAACCTTTCGCGATTGGAGGATACCCATCAACGGTCAAACCTATTCCATGTCCTATAAAAGGTACTTTGCTCTCGCCTATCCCCATGAACCCATCTGTGTAACCTGATTTAGCAGCCTCTGACATGAGCATGTCATATATATCACTGACAAGCACACCGGGTTTAAGATTTTCTGCGGCTAGAGTCTGCATGTCCTTACAGAAGAGGTGCGCATCTAATACATCTCCGGGAATAGAGGATTTTGAACCAGCCCAGTATACCTGTGTTTTATCGGTATGGTAGCCTTCCATGACAAATCCGGCATCAACTGACAACGGTGAATTATCCACCCATATTTTCCCAGCACTTCCCATATATGGTGAAACAGGATGAACACCTCGAAGACCTAAAGGTCCATTGAAAGAACTTGGATAGATACCGGAATCTCCAGCAGATACATGTCCAAGAAAAATTTCTTCACCAAAGCTCTGCATACGCATATGACCTTCATGCCCCATTTCAAAAAAAACATTCCATATGAATTTTGAAATTTCCATCTCGGTCATACCGGGTTCAATCAGTTCCGGCAAAACTTCAACAAGAGCCATATTATGATGTTCACCAACTTCGCGCATAATTTCAAGCTCCCACTCAGATTTAACTGAACGGGCAAGAGAAAGCACCTTATCAGCTGGCACAAATTGATATTCAGCCATGCGTGAAGTAAGCATTTCACCAAGTTGCCATGTAAGACCAGCTGTTTCAGCTCCAATCACTTCGGATAAAGGCTGTCCGACTTCTTTAGCAAGAGGAGCAAGGTCCTTAAATGATTTGAATGGAACAATCGTTTTACATGTACTTTCAATACGCGCACGGTCAAGAGACCTGCGCACAAAAAGAACAGGTTCACCTTCCAAAGGCAGCCAGACCGCACCATTGACAAATGAACCGGAGAGATAATAAATCTGTAAACGTGAAAAACAAAGAATTCCCCCAGCCTGCGGAGCAACTTCGGGAAGAAAACGACGACATTTAGCCCAGCGGGCTTCAAGCTCAGTACGGGGCACAACTATATTCGTATTCATATCATTCATCGGGAATAAACTCCTGAAATTGTAAATTATAAATATTATGGATCTTCAAGAAAATAAGACAAGACCTCTTTTAATCATGTGGAAAGAGAACTTTGCAAGTAATCAGGCTTTGCTGTAACGTGCATAAACTTAAATTGCCCGTGGAGAACAAATTATGCTGCTATTAGACGAAAAAAAACTAGCCTCACTTCTTAATGAGGTCAAGGTGATAGCCGTAATCGGTGCAGTTGATAAACCGGGGCGACCTGTTGATCGAGTTGGCCGCTATCTTATTGATGCAGGCTTTAAAGTTATTCCTGTCCATCCTAAAAGAGAAAATGTATGGGGACTTAAAACATATAAATCTATTCTGGATATTCCAGAGCCAATTGATCTTTTAGATTTATTCAGAGCAGCAAATTTCTGCCCGTTTCATGCAGATGAATGTTTAAATCTTAAAGAACTGCCAAAAGTTTTCTGGATGCAGCAAGGTATATCAAGTCCTGAATCACGTGCGATGTTATCCGGTAAAGACATCACCGTCATAGAAGACAGGTGTTTAATGATTGACCATAAAAATTTAGTAGGCAAAGAATAATGACTCAAGCTTTTGAATGCCGAATGTGCGGCCATTGCTGCCAGGGTGAAGGCGGGATTATCATGACTGCCAAGGATAGAAAAAGACTCGCAGAGTTCCTCGGGATATCCGAAGATGAAATGGTAAATAAGTTCAGTGAAACTGTTAATGGAAAAATCCGGCTTCAATCCAAAGAAAATGGATATTGCGTATTCTTTAACGAAGGCTGCGGTATACACCCAGGCCGGCCTGACATATGCCGGGCGTGGCCTTTTTTCCGTGGAAATCTCATCGATGAAATCAGCTGGGAAATGATTCAGGAATACTGCCCAGGCGTAAATAAAGAAGCTGGACATGCGCAGTTTGTAATACAAGGCAAAGAATATATAAAATCTGAAGGACTCCGCCAGCACGACCCTGATGTAGCCCCAAATGCACTCATTACTGAAGACGACTAATACACGATGAATACCAGACAAGCACAGAGCATTTTAAAAGTTGGAAGCGATGCAACAGAAGGAGACATTAAACGTTCTTTCCGTAAGCTGGCCTTCAGTATGCACCCGGATTTAAACCCCAGCCCTGATGCTGCTCAAAAATTTCGTGAGCTTAATGAAGCTTATGTCTTTCTCAAAAACGTCATGAATAATACGTCCGGCAGAAAAACTTCTGCCGGTCAAAAATCTTACACCAGCCGGAATACAGCTTCAAAACCCCAGACAGATCGCAAGACAGCATCTGACGGAGCTAAAGCTTACCAGAAACAACAGTCAAAAGCCCGAAGTGAAGCAAGCAAAGCAGATTCAGCAAGAGCCCAGCAAAGTCGCTATTTTTTCCAGAAAGAAGAAGACGTATTAAAAGATATCCTCAATGACCCTTTTGCCAGACAGGTTTTTGAAGATATTTATAGCCAGATAAGCAAAGACAAACCTTTCAAAAAACCTTCTGCCCCCATGCAGGACCGTAAACTAAACCTAAGCTGGGGTGATAAAAGCACTTCGGTGGATGTTTCATCCGGATTTACCGAAGGAATAAAGTCATGGGTAAAAGGGCAGATGGATGATGAACAGACTGTTTATTTTCCTGCACAGGCGCTGCACCCCGGACGAAATATTCGCATTACAATTCAACAGGGCCTTCGCAAGAAGTCAAAAACGCTCGAAATTACCCTGCCGCGTGACTTCATAATCGGGCGAGCTATCAGACTCAAAGGGCAAGGTAGAAAACTTGGACCTTTTAAAGGCGATTTATACCTGCGGATCATGGCAAAATAGCTGTTTTCGGCTTCATACTGATTTAAAAAAAAATAAAAACCTATTGTTTCTACATTTTCTCTTGTTTTCCTTCGATTTTTTTACTAGCCCCTATAGATAGATCAGAACCGTAAAAATCTGCCATTTCGGCAGCCGTTCTTTGGGAAGCTACCCTGCCTCCCGAAATAAATACCCTCATTCCAGATACAAGTTCTGCGGTTCAACAAGTATTATAAACCTTAAGGGGGCCCTTCTCATGCTGGCTATTCTTGACTATAAGGCCGGAAATCAGACTAGTGTTCAACGCGCGTTGAATAAACTTGGAATTCCTAACGAAATCACTGCGGACAAAGAAAAACTCGCAAATGCGACAGGTATCATCTTTCCTGGTGTCGGTGCAGCAGGACAGGCCATGGATGAACTAACATCCGGCGGACTGGACGAACTGCTCAAAGAACTCATTCTTCAAAAAAAACCGTTGCTCGGTATCTGTGTCGGATGTCAGATCCTTCTAGACTACAGTGAAGAAAATGATACAAAGGCATTATCAGTGATTCCTGGCGAATGCCGTCTTTTCAATCCTTCATGGGAAGACTATGAAGGTGTACCTATTCGTGTTCCTCACATGGGTTGGAATCAGATTGAACTCAAAAAGGACTGTGTCCTTTTCAAAGGTATTGACCCGGAAGCACATTTTTATTTTGTTCACAGTTACTATCCTGCTCCAGAAGAACAATACATCATAGGTGAAACCACATATGGCCGCCCATTCTGCTCTCTCCACGGGCGTGACGGCCTCTGGGCTGTTCAATTCCACCCTGAAAAGAGTGGTAATCCCGGCCTGAAATTTATTTCCAACTTCTATGAATACTGTAAGGAGGTTTCCGGTGCTTAGTAAAAGAATTATCCCTTGCTTAGATGTGAGGAACGGAGTCCTTACCAAAGGAGTGAAATTCAAAGATAACATTGACATAGGCGACCCAGTCGAAACCGCAAAACTCTATTATGAACAAGGTGCTGATGAAATCGTCTTTTATGACATCACAGCTTCATCTGAGGGTCGAGGTATTTTCCTTGATGTTGTAGAACGCGTTGCTTCTGAAATATTCATCCCCTTCTCTGTTGGTGGAGGAATCAACACAGTTGAAGATATGCGTGCAGTACTTCTTGCCGGAGCTGAAAAAGTTTCTGTAAACTCAGGCGCAGTTAAAAATCCAGACATAATCAGTGAAGGAGCAGCAGCTTTCGGCTCTCAATGTATTGTTCTGGGTATGGACGTAAAGCGTGTTGAAAAGTCTGAACTGATACCTTCGGGATTTGAAATAGTTATCAATGGTGGACGCAAGTTTATGGGCATCGATGCTCTGGAGTGGGCCAAAACCTGTGAAGCTTTAGGTGCCGGAGAAATCTGCCTCAATTCTATTGACGCAGACGGTACTAAAGACGGTTATGATCTTGAGCTGACCAGACTGATTGCCGAGAACGTAGGTGTACCGGTTATCGCTTCTGGTGGCGCAGGGCATCCACAGCATATGGTAGACGCTGTAACCGAAGGACGCGCGACAGCAGCACTTATAGCATCCATTGTTCACTATGGAGAATACACTATTCCCCAGATTAAAGAATATATGGAATCCAAAGGTGTACGCACACGCAACAGCTGGTAGCAAGACTAGGTAATAAATTACGCAGACGAATTAAAATATCTTTCTAACAAGATTTAACAAGTCTGAAAGCTTTTAGTAAATAAGTTCGGCGAAATTGATATATCAACTTCGCCGAACTTTTATTTTTACTGAACCAATTCAATAATATTGGCTTAACCAGCTAACAACCCAACTTTCACTTTTACAATAAAATTCGATTAATAAAAAATAATGTCAGAACCTCATTTGAAAGGCTCATTTGATTCCCAAATAGATTTATGGATACTACTTTAAACGGTCTTCCACCAATTTTAAATATGGCTCAATCCCACAAACTATGTCTTCGGGCCATACAAATTGTTCAGTGCTTTTTTGTTCGGATGTTTTTAAAATGACATCTTTTAGTGCCATGTAATCTGATGGATCATCAATGATCTGTTCAGTAGGCAGAAAATAACTGCTCCCGTTATCTCTGGAACTTATTACAGGTAGGCCACATGCCAGAGCTTCAAGAACAGAATTGGAACAAGCATCATAAAAAGATGGAAGGACGAAAATATCTGATCTTCCATAAAATTCCGGCATGTCAGTTACTTTGCCTAAAAATTGGACACGCTCTACAACTTTATACTGCTCGGCCAGTTTAATATATTTAGATGGATTGCGGCCACCGGCAATATGCAGATGATAATTTGAAGGAAGCTGTGCAATAGCCTTAATTAATGAAGAAACACCCTTTAATGCAAAATTTGTTGTTGCTGTGGAGATAAGAATGTCGTCATTTTTAAGATGGTATTCAGCTCTGCTTGCGTCCCTCATGCTTGCCTCCGGTGGGCTAAACAACGAAAGATCCGGTTTATTGTATACCACATCAATCTTACGCCCTGCGAGTTCTGGATGAGACTCAAGCATCCATTCTTTCACCCTGTGTGACACACAAACGATATGGCATGGAGATAAAGATTGGCGCCGTTCAATGTACCTTATCAGTAAATTAACCATAGCTGTATGCCTACGGAACATTTTAAAAGATCGCCCAAATCCAGCAGGCCAAGCTTTTTGTGAAAGACGCCAAAAAGACTGGAGAGGTCCACCGCCAATGCGCAAAATATCCTGATTAAGCGATTTGCCAAGACTTATACTAAGATCATACTTGCCCTTTTTGCGTTGTTTTTCTGCTGCAAGAACAAACCACAATAACTTTCCGGCACGGCATACCCCATAACGGCCGACGTTTATAATTTGCACACCCTGCGGAGCTTCTTCCTCAGCGCGTGAACAGATAAAGTCAACTTTGTATCCAGCGGAGGCAAGAGCCGCGCTCAAATTGTATCCAAAACGCTCAACCCCACCATAACGACTGAAACGGGGAAGGATGATAGCTATCTTTTTCATAAAATACTTCGGCGCAGTGTCCATTAAGTGATGTCGACAAAGCAAATATCCTTGCCCGACATAATTTATATTGATACTCGCAAACTGAAGCAGCAAGTATTGTAATCTGGTAACGGGCGGTGATGTTAGACTGAAAGTGCCGACTTGCCAAGAGAAACGAAACTAATGCTTTTTTACTGAATCAATATTCACTTGGAATACCAAATAATGCTATTTTGCTATTCCCTGTTCAGGAGAGACCATGCCGTTTATGACTCAGCATCTGGATATGCAAATTTTTATACTGGCCAACCAGGTTTTCAGGAAACACTGGATGGATATTATTATGCCCATACTATCATCAGCAACTTTACTTTGGGCTGTCATAACAATTGTCACCCTGCTTGGCGTGTACAAGAAAGGCTTAAAATTCATGGTCATAATTTTGCTGGTGATCGCTTCTATGGGGATTGCAGACATATCCACCAATGTTATTAAAAAATCCATAGGCAGAGTCCGACCGCTAAACTCAATTCCACTCACTTACCATCATGAAGACGGTAAATGGCAAAGGCGAGCGCTTGATTTTAAACAAAGCAAGGAACGCGGTAACTCATATCCATCTGCTCATGCCTCGAACTCCATGGCATTTGCTGTCATGCTGATGTTTTTCTTCAGAAAACTCAGACCTTGGATGCTTTTTCTGCCCATATCAGTTGGCTATTCCCGCCTATATCTTGGAAAGCACTTTCCGACAGATATTATGGCAGGGTGGGCCCTTGGGGCATGTGTAGCAATTTCTCTATGGCTATTTTGGGAATACTATTTAAAATGGAAATTACCTGAAAAACTTCAGGTTTAAAGACTTGCAAAAAATTTGCCGGACTGACTGAAAATCAAGCTTTACCACAAGACAATTGATATTCATTTCTAGTCAGTCCGGCATTGAAAATTTTTATTCGGGATTCTCGTTTGAATTGAGAATCCCGAACAAATTGAGAAGGAAGGATTAGGCTAGATTCCCGGAACCGGAAACCTTGAGCAGAAAGATTCGATTTCAGACTTAGTGTGGATCGCCAAGTCCTTATCTTCGGGGTGTTGGAGGATCTTTGTCATCCAGCCCGCAAGTTTGACCATGTCGGTCTCTTTCATCCCACGAGTAGTGGCAGCGGGTGTTCCGATTCTGATTCCACTGGGCTTTAGCGGAGGATTGGGGTCATCGGGGATGATCTGCTTGTTAGTGGTTATGGAAACAGCGTCCAAGAGCTCTTCAGCAACTTTTCCATTTATGCCGAAACTCTTCTCGGTATCCAGAACCATCATATGGTTGTCAGTTCCTCCGGTAATCAGGAATGCACCGGATTTTAACAACTCATCAGCCAATGTCCCGGCATTATTAAGCACTTGTAATCCGTATTCATGAAACTCAGACTCAGCGGCTTTTTTGAGAGTAACCGCAATACCTGCGATAGTGTTCATGTGAGGACCACCCTGCAATCCGGGGAAGACAGCCTTGTCGATTTTGGAAGCAAATTCTTTCTTACAAAGAATCATGCCTCCACGTGGACCACGTAATGATTTGTGGGAGGTGGTGGTTACCACGTCAAAACCGAAATCAAAGGGATTGCGAATGACATCGGCAGCGATGAGACCGCCATAATGGGAAGCATCGGTCATCGTGATTGCTCCCACTTCGTCAGCAATAGCTTTGAATTTAGAATAATCCAGATCACGGGGATAGGAGGTATAACCGCAAAGGATCATCTTCGGCTTATGTTCAAGGGCCGTTTTACGCAATTCATCAAAATTGATAGAACCGTCAACAGGATCTGTTTTGTAACGTATAAAATTGAAAAGCTTACCCATGAAAGACACAGGTGCACCATGAGTAAGATGACCTCCGTGAGAGAGGTCCATGGCTAGAATAGTATCCCCCGGCTCAAGTAAACCGAGATATACCGCTTGGTTCATAGGGGAACCGGAAAGGGGCTGCACATTAGCGTGTTCACACCTGAAAACCTGCTTAGCACGCTCACGGGCAATTTCTTCAATGGTATCGGTAAACTGCTGGCCGCCGTAATAACGTTTTCCGGGATACCCTTCGGAATATTTGTTCGTAAAAATACTGCCAAGGGTACAGAGAACTTCGGGGTAAGTGTAGTTTTCAGATGGGATTAATTCAATACCTGCTTTCTGACGAGATTCCTCACCTGAAAGAGCATTAAAAATTTCTGAATCATTTTTCTGGAGAAGGTCGCGATATTCTTGCATGGGCACTCCTTTAAATTGATCCTCTTTCGTAAAAAGAGGAAAGGATGCACGTCTTGAAAAAGACGAGGCCCAGGCGAGCGGCTGGATATAAAATTCCGTGTTTCCCTGTGGTTAATTCCACATAACATCGCCAGTTGCACGGAATGTGTGTTCAAAATGCAGTTACATAATTATCAACGTAATTTAACTCTGTAAACAGTTTTTTAGCCCTATTGTAATATTTAGGATAAAATAAGTTTATAGCGAATACGCAAAACACCGTCTTCAAAACCATGCGAAACCATCTTGAACTCACCGATTTCATTACTATTATCTACATGCTCACCGATACATGGACAGGCATCAAAATCACCAATACTTATGACTCTGACACTATCTACACCTTCAGGTAAACGAGTAAGATTGAACTGTTTATCTGCATCTTCAAGACTGATTACGTGTTCAGTCACCGCCAGATTTGACGATATTACATCATTTACACCCTGCTCAATTTCGAGAGCTTCCTGATCAGTTAAAGCATGATCAAATCTATAGTCACACTTAGACTTTTTCTTGTTGATATGAGCACTGAAACAACGCTCACAACCAAATTTCCTAACCATAACCTGATTCAAAATATGCTCGGCTGAATGCATACGTGGTCGATAGTCTTTTGCCATTATAAAAATCCTTTTAAATTTTTACATTCTAAGTCATTAAATTATGACAATTAACATATTCTAATTGAACTCTTACCACAAGTGACAGTGTGCCTTGCATAAATTTTAGAAACAAAAAAACCGGAATCAGCAAAAGACTGACCCCGGTTCAAATATTGTAACCTCTCATCTGTCGCAAATACGTCAGCTAAACCAATTAAGCAAATCTGCGCTTAATAAATCCTACCAGACCAAGCCCACCAAGCATAATAACAGCGGCAGCAGGAATTGGGGTTGGAGCAACGTTAGAGATATCTGTAACAGTAACATCCTCTATAGTAAGCTTAGTTAACTGCCCCAGTCGATTATAAGAATATTCTGACAATTGATTAATCGTTGACCCCACAACCAGATCATTCAGTTTGGAATACATATTCAACATATACAATACAGAGTTCTCATTACCTGTCTGACCATAAAAACCACTATAAGCAGGTGCTACCCAATTGTCATCCATCTCTACCTTTCCGCTAAGGACACCCGCATGTAAGGAGCCAAAAACGGAACCCCACTTATACATAGGCCGTCCAAGCAAACTAACAGTTCCAACCTTGCTTGCATCAATCTTTACAACATATTTTACTTTAGCACCGACTCCGATATTAGCATCTGCTGCGAGTCGCCCCGCATCAAGAATATGCTCACCAACAGTCCCTTCCAAAGTTAAATAATATGGCGAAGCCTGAGCAAAACCGGATACTGACAGCACCAACATTGCAATAAAAACAGCAATCGTCCTCTTAACCATATTTCATCACCCCTCTAACTTTACCTAAAAATATTAGCCAGCTACCATTGACATCAGACATAGTCAAGGCATAACAGCAAGATAGATATAAATACAATAATATATATTTACAAAGAACTATCAATCATACCTTATAGGCATACTCTCTCGCGTATTTAATAAATACTGAAAGTGTACTCTGCTATATTGCAGACTCCCATATTATAAATCAGCATGCAAAACAAAACCACGCTCAACAAATGTTGAGCGTGGTTCAATATCTAATCTATCTGCCACCATTTCAGGTCAGCTAAACCAATTAAGCAAATCTGCGCTTAATAAATCCTACCAGACCAAGCCCACCAAGCATAATAACAGCGGCAGCAGGAATTGGGGTTGGTGCAACGTTAGAGATATCTGTAACCTTAAGATTGTTCAGGGTAAGTGTGGTCTCACCGCCATACCATCCCCCCGGAGTTAAACTATGGGAATATTCTGTAAGCGACTTAACAGTCGACCCGACAGCAAGATCTGCAAAATCTAAACCCCAGTTCTGAATATAAGTAATAGACTTTTCATTACCTGTTTGAGCGTAAAAACCTTCATAATATGGATTAATATAGTTTTGACCCTGAGTATTATGCCCACTTAAGACTCCAGCATAAAGGGTACCAAAAATGGAATCTCTCCCCTTACCTGAAACTCCATGCTTATCAGGATCAACCTGAATCACATACTTTACATTAGCACCGACTCCAATATTTGCAGCTGAAGCCAGCCCTCCACCATCGTTGATAGAGCCTACTGTTCCTTCCAGTGTCAAATAATAAGGCGATGCTTGAGCAAATCCAGCCACTGACAATATTAAAACTATCAAAAAAGCAATTATACTATTCTTCATTATTTTTCCTCCCCTTAAACGTTATTATAAAATAATCCCCGCGCATTAATCAGTCAAGACAAAACACCTTCAACAAAACAAATAATAACAAGATTTCCTATCAACAAATGCAATCATTACCCAAGCGTCATATATTTGATCACAAAAATCCATTAAGCAAAAATTATTCCAACCACCTAAAAAATACTCAAACTATATTGTCTTACAAAATAATAAGAAATCACTTTCAGCAACCACGCTAGTTCCTTATATAATATAAGCTTACACTTCTTCATATTATAATACGATAAGAGTGCTAAAAAATATCAAATTTAGCATCTTTTAAAAGGCAATTTACCATTTACGGGATTCCACAACCACAAGCCTGATAAACTCAGCCATTGCGGGGGAAATCCATTTATTTTTATGGTAAGCGATCCTTACCATTACCGGATTATCTGAGTGGCACTTAATATGTTTTATTTTTCCAGACTCTATTTCATTTCTAACAACTATATATGGCAAAAATGAAACACCTATATCACAAAGCACATACTGCTTGATAACCTCAATGCTGGCTGTTTCTATAATATTATCAGCTTTAATACCTTTTTCCGCCAAAAATTTCTGAAACACAGAACGGTAGCTGCATCCTTTCTCTGTATAGATGACAGCATGCCGACCAGTATTGATAAGTTCACTAGAAGGATAATCACCAGGCATAATGATGCTCATAGGTTCTTCATATAAGGGCTTGAATATCAAGTCAGATTCTTCCACCTCACCTTCGAGCAATATGGCCAAATCAAGCTCGCCATTTTTTAAAGCTTTACGCATATCTGAGCAGATGGAATTCTGCATAATAACTTCAACAGCAGGATATTGCTTTTTATACTGGCGCAAGATTGGCGACAGTCTATAAATCAGCGTAGATTCAGGTGCACCTATATATAGAGTTCCAGAAGGTTCACTAGATATATTATGAAGCTCACAAATGCCATCATAGCTTGCAAGAAAAGGAATTGCATACTTGTAAACCCGCGATCCAAATGAGTTAAGAATCACTTTTTTACCTATACGATCAAATAAAGGATGACCATAGTAATCCTCAAGTGCCTGAATATGGGAAGTTATTGAAGATTGTGCGTAGTTAAGTGCTTTTGCAGCTCTTATAAAACTTCCATGTTCTACGATTGCCTTAAATGAAATAAGATGTCTGATTTCCATATATGACCTTCCAGATTTTATTCCCCTCATTCTTATCTGTTTTACTGAACCTATCAATCATAAAATTCAGTTATGCGAATATAAAGTTCTCTGCTAGCTTTTCAGCAAACAAATTTAAGAAGGTAATATTATGAAAAAGAAAGTCATTGGTACACTTCAATTAAGCGGCTTAATAGTAGGAGCAGTACTTGGGTCTGGTATTATTTTGTTGCCCCCAATTGCACATATGCAACTACATGATTGGTCAATTACCGCATGGACATTTATAATGAGTCTTGGAGCTGTTTTCGCAATACTCTTTGCAAAACTGGCCCTGGCTTTCCCCGGTGACGAAGGTGTTGCCATAGCAGTGCGTGAAGCATTTGGAATACGTGCCGGTCAACTTGTTTCAAATTATATAATCTGTGCTGTCTGTGTTGGTCCGGTTGCAGTTCTCATGACCGCTGCAAAAACGATTTCTACGACCTTCAGCATCCCAGCTAACTTTAACCCTGCCATAGCAGGAGGACTACTAATTTTATGTATGATCCTACTCATGCGAAGCATAACCACAGTAGGGACAATTGCCTTTGCATCAAGTCTTGCAATTGCATTTGTTCTTGCTGCTGGCAGCATCAACACTATAATAACAATGCCGGTATACCTGCTTCCGGTAACAGAAATTAATATTCAGGATATGGGCAGAACGTTACTGATAATGTTCTGGGCTATTATAGGATGGGAGGTAATAGGAAACTACACTTTAGAAGTTCGTGCCCCCCAAAAAACGATACCTATGGCAACCGCTATTGGAACAGGAACAATCTGCATAATCTATATTTTAGTTGCTGTAGCAATACAATCCATACATTCAAGCGCGGGTAGTATAAACAACTTTTCAATGTACATGATTGTAACATCACTACTTGGTAAATACTCCAAGATATTAATCATGCTCATTAGCACTGCTCTTTGCATCTGCACATATTTAATGTTTGTAGGAGCTATTGCAAGACTCTTGGCTACACTTGCATCTAAAGAAAAACTACCTGTTGTACTATCCAAAAGGAATGTAAATGATGCGCCAACAGGAAGTCTGTATTTATTGTTTACTTTTCATTTCAGTAATCTTTTACTTCTACATTTTGGTCTTATCACTCTTGAACAAGTCATATCATTTGCGAATGTCTTTTTTCTTGCAAACTCACTTATTGCAGTATCCGCAGCAATAAAAATTTTCCCATCGCTTTTTCTGCGTATTCCAAGCATATTACTGTGTGCAGGATTCTTATCACTATTATCATTCTCTTCAATATGGCCATTACTTGCACTACTGGCAGTAACAATAGGTACTTTAAGATTTAAAACGCTTGTAGTTTTTCAAAATTGAAAATCTTGATTGACTTTTTTTAATCAAAGAAATGTTACAGTTGTGTTACAACTTATAATTAATTTTTTATTACTAATATTTAAACAACTTACATTTATGTAACAACTTTATTCAATTTACTAATACGAAAAAAAGTTCGTTGACAATATGAAAATTTGTTCTAATGTGAACTTAATTTTTAAATTACTATTAAAAATGAATATCTTTCATTGACTGGATTTGATCTCTGACTGGAGGAGTGAAACATGAAAAAGTCATGTTTTTCACCCGGAGACCTTTTTCATTCAACATGTTCATTACCGGCAACTGTTGATACAACCCAATTGATCAGTGAGGATTAAATTGGGTTGATGTTGCCCACCATCGCATACATATCCGAACTTATGTAAAGGATATGTTGCATAACCATAACCCCTTATAGGGAGTGAAGTATGTTAAAAAGAATCATTCGCCCATTAACTCTGGCTATCTGTGTTACCCTGTTGGCTACCACAGTTTTTGCAGGTGCACCGAAGTATGTTTTCTATTTCATCGGTGACGGTCTTGGCCCCACACAGCGTATGGCTGCTGAACTTTACAATAAAATGGAAACTAACAATCCTGATGCAAAGCTGGTAATGAACACTTTTCCAAACACAGCTTTAGTTACCACTTATTCTGACAACACCCTTATTACTGACTCCGCAGCAGGCGGCACCGCTCTTTCATGTGGCTATAAGACCACTAACGGTTACCTCGCCAAGCTTCCTGACGGAACAAACGTTACGACTCTGGCTGAGGCAGCTAAAGAAAAAGGATTTGCAATCGGTATTGTTACCACAACCAGACTGACACATGCTACTCCAGCAGCATTCTCAGCACATAATACTGACCGTAATGCTGCTGACGCAATTGCTATTGACCAGGCTAACTCGGACTTTGACTTCTTTGCAGGCGGCGGATATCGCTACTTCGTTGCAAAAAACAACAAAAAGGGCCTGAAATCAAAACGTAAAGATGACAAAGATGTAGTCAAAATGTTTGCAGATAAAGGCTATACTCTCTTTGTTGGTGATTCTACCCGTGATGCATTCCGCTCTTACACACCCAAAAAAGGTGATAAAGTCTTTGCTGCACTGGCATACAGCCACATCCCTTACGAAATAGCTCGCCGTAACAGCAACCTTAAAGAAAACAAAATCCCAGCTCTTTCCGAAATGACAGCAAAAGCTGTTGATTCTCTTGCTGCTCAGGATAAACCATTCTTCCTGATGGTTGAAGGCGGTCGCATTGACCATGCTGCTCACGCTCATGACGCTGCATCCACAATTCTGGATACTCTTGCAATGGACGCTGCAGTAAAAGTTGCTTACGATTTCTACAAAAAACATCCAGAAGAAACTCTGATTGTTACCGCAGCCGACCATGAAACAGGTGGTGTAGGCCTTGGTATCTCCATGGACTCCAAAGGTTATTTCCTTAACCTCAAGGCTCTTGAAAAAGTTTCTGTTTCCGCAGAAGACAATCTTAACGGCTTTTACAACAAGCTCGCTAAAAAAGAATCTAACCTTGAAAAACGCCATGCAGCTTTCATTAAATACATTGAAAGTAAATGGGGCCTGACTGACCGCACTGAATCAGAAAACAAAGTTCTGACAGACGCAATGAATGTTCAGGATAAAAACCAGTCACTGCCTAAAGCTGAAAAGGTCAGCTATGGTTACTCTTATACACCTACTATGGTTGCTGTAACCGACCTGGTTTCACAGAGATCACGTGTATTCTGGACCTCCTTTGTTCATACTGGAACCTTTATTCCTGCGTCTGCAATTGGTGTAGGAGCTCAGAACTTCAACGGCTTTATCGATAACACTGATATTCCTACCCGCATTGCTGCAGCAATCGGAGCAAAGCTCTCTACCGATAAGAAAACTGACTCCAAGGCTCTTCTTGGTAAAACTTATGGTCCTCAGGAAAAATACGCTAAAATTCCTTACAATAAATAAACTGACAGGCTGTATAAAAGCAGTTAATAATTTTGTTGGTTTACAAATTCATTATCAGAAGGTCCCCGTTAACTCGGGGGCCTTTTAATATTATGAGGACTCGATGAAACGGTTTATCTCCCCTATCTTTTTTATTCTGATGATCGCAGGCATTATCGGGCTGTTGCAGTATGACCAGTCAATGAATACCGGATCGCCCGATGTACACGAAGTTCGTGCAGTAGCAACCAGCGTGGACAACACTGCTCTTGTCGACATGGGAACAGCCAGAATAGGTGCGCAGCATGTAACAGCTGTACTTATGGAAGGTGAAGCCAAGGGGAAAAATGTAGTAGGAGTAAATCAGCTTACAGGCCAGCTTGAGATGGATGAAGTTTATTATCCAGGAGATATTCTGCTCATGGCAGTACGCATTATTGACGGGATTCCCACTCAGGCACGTACAGTCAATCAGTATCGCCAGGGCTGGGAACTGGGACTGTTTGCGATCTTCGTACTGATCCTTTTAATCTATGCACGGAGCATAGGTTTGAAGGCTCTTTTCAGTTTTATTACAAGCTTTTATATTCTATGGAAATTTTTTATTCCAAGCCTGCTTGCCGGTGGCAATCCTATCTGGCTCAGTGTAATAACCCTTGTCCTTTTAACAGTAGTTATAATAACCTCTGTTGCAGGATTCTCTAAGGTAACATTGATAGCAACACTGGGAACTCTCTGCGGACTTTTTCTAGCCCTTTCCCTGACTCTTATTTTTGGAGAAAAACTTAAACTGGCAGGCATGACTGCTCCATTTGCTACAATGCTGGTCTTTTCAGGGCACTTCAATATAGATCTGCAAGACATCTTTTATGCCTCAGTAATACTAGGAGCATCCGGCGCTGCTATGGATATTGCCATGGATGTAACAGCTTCTATGAATGAAGTTCTGGATAAACGACCTGACATCTCTCGAAACGAACTTATCCGTTCCGGATTTAATGTCGGCCGCATGGTCACAGGAACCATGACTACCACCCTTTTACTGGCTTATTCCGGTGGCTACCTGACCATGGTCATGTTCTTTGTAACTAAAGGAGCAACATTTACACGGATGCTCAACTTTAAACTTGTTGCTGCTGAAATTTTCAGAACTTTAGTTGGCAGCGTAGGACTGGTGCTTGTTGCTCCAATAACGGCTGTGATTGCAGGATTTATACTATGTGGAATTCCAAATCAGACTCAAGAACATAAAAAAACTGATTCCAGTTTATAATAACACCCTTCAGCCATTAACTTAATAAAAACAATTAAAAATAAACCTTAAAATAATTTAGATATTGTCTATTAATGATAGAAAAACAAACGCATCTTTGAAATTATTTCGATAATCCGATGCTGATACGTATGATGAGCAAAAACTCTTTTCATTCCGGCACGAGCTATATTCTTGCGCCCGTTTTCATCTGAAAGCCATTCTGAAACAACAGCTGAGACATCATCTGTTTCATTATAGCATGAAACTTCTTTACCAGGCTCAAAAAGGTCTTCCAGTGCAGAACTATATTCAGTCAGCAGAAAAGAACGACACGCAGGAACATCAGAAACACGTTGATTCAAAGAAAATATAGACTGAAGACTTGTTGCATTAAAATTCAATATAGACTGCCTATAAAAAGCAGGTAACTGTTTCTCATATGAAAGGTGATTCCACCATGTGAAATCCAATTCACTCTTGGACAAAATTCTAGCCCAATATGCATCACCAACGATAACCGGCTCAAATTCCAATAATTCAGATACAATTTTGACACGCCTTAGTCTCGTAGCCTGCAGATTTATAAGACGAAAATACATTTCTCGCTTTTCAAAAGTCATCTGCTCCCAAGCTTTGAAGACCTTACTCCCTGCATTGTCAAGAAGCCCGTGCATGCAGATAGCAGGATCAACTTCTAATAATCTGGCTAAGTTTTTATATTCACATAATAATATGGCCGGAAAACGTCCTGCACGCAAAACATCCGTAATCTTTGCTGTCCACGATGATCCAACAAAGGAAACAGGATATATTGGACCACGGGCAGACTTGTCAGGATAAAAAATCGATGTATCAGTTCCAAGTGGAAGAAATTGAGAATATGGAACATTTCTCTTATTCAAAAAATGGATAGCCTCAGGATCCCAGCTGAAAACGGCAAGTAGAGAATCTGGGTCAACTGCCTTTTTTAAAAATAACTCCTGACGGTCAACAAACCAACTTGCAAACGGAACACCACAACGCTTTAAAAGCGCCAGGACCTGTCCATCCGCATCAAGTCCGGCATGATTGATAGACAAAATAAAATGAGGCCTGAAACCTGCTATTTTCCTAAACATATCTTTAAGAAAAGATGGACTTTGCTGAAAATCTACTGTGACAAAAGATATCCCAAGATTTTTTAAAGACCTAATAAGCTCTGGAACAATGAAGTAATCCTGCGAGATAAGCATTACTCGTGGACTTTGACCTTTTATGCATGGGACTTTGATCATAGAGAATTATTTATCCTGCCAAATATGCAATGTCTACACTAAAAAGAATATGATACTTGAAGAAATTTGATACGTTAAATGTAAATCAGGCAACGGCTGTATATAAATTCATAATTCTTGAAAACAAACAGCTGAGCATGCGGTTTTTGTGCGAGGAGTCGAAGAACTAATAAACGGCTGGAGGTTTTATCTATCGGGCTTACGCCCGCTTGTTTGGTGTAGACCCGATTTATGTAATCCACAGAAAACCAAAAAAAAGATCCAACCTTTAGGCTGGACCTTTTTAATAATCATTCTGGTTGCGGGGGCCGGACTTGAACCAACGACCTTCGGGTTATGAGCCCGACGAGCTACCAACTGCTCCACCCCGCGACACTGTGAGAGCATGTCTACATGCTCTATAATCTGCTGTCAACAACTAATTCGAATATTCAGCAAATTATTTCAAATATTATCGAACCTTCCATGTTTTATTAAAAAGCATTTCTGATCCGTCAGTAAGAAAAAAAGGTTTATATCTGCTTCCAGATTACTTCTGCAATTCTTTCTGAAAATCCGTCATGACCGGATTTATTTTAAGTGGTTGCGGGGGCCGGACTTGAACCAACGACCTTCGGGTTATGAGCCCGACGAGCTACCAACTGCTCCACCCCGCGTCACCGAGATCGCATGTCTACATGGACGGTGTGTGCTTGTCAACACTATACTAAAAAATAAATCAATTTATTGTTAAATAAATTAAATTATACTCAAATATTAAATTTTAAAGAATAAAACAGTTAGAAATATGCTTAAGACATATTTTCAAAATACTGTACCAATACCCTTCTCAAACCAGCCAATAGAGGAATCTCCATATCCCATGACTGCCAATAAAGCGGAACTTCCACCCTTCCCTGAGGCAAAAATTCTATAAGCTTCCCAGTTTCAATATCATCACAGACTTGATACTGCGGAACCATTCCATACGCATGTTCGCGGCGTATGATGTCTGCAAATGGACCATAAGACGGAATATAAAATACAGGATGCACAACTACCTCGCCCGAAAACATTATCTCAAGCATCTTTCCGTGAGTTTCATCCCTGCGATTAAACAAAGCAGCAGGTGCTTTACGAGCTGATTCAAGGTCAAATCCATTTGGAAACCACTTCTTATAAAAACCGGATGTACAAACACATAAGTAATCTATCGTTGCAAGATATTCGCTATGACATCCTTTAAGAGGTTTAGCCCCTGTACTAATGCATCCGACAACATCTCCACGCCGTAATAATTCATGGGTCTGGTTTTCATCATCAACATATATATCCAGCAGGATACGATTTTCACGCAGAAAGTCACCGACTGCATCCAGTAACCATCCTGCCAGACTATCTGCATTCACAGCCAACGGTAAACTTGTAAAATCGTTATCATTACCCAGCCCCAACGAATCGGATAGTTCACCTTCCATCAGGCGCACCTGTTTTAAGTGCTTTATCAATTTTCGGCCAGCCACGGTTGGCTCAGGAGGTGAAGACCGTATGATTAAAACCTGCCCCAATTGCTCCTCAAGATTTTTAATGCGTTGTGAAATTGCAGATTGTGTCAGATTCAATTTGACTGAGGCCTTTTCAAAGCCGCCTTCATCAACCACAGCTGTAAGAGCTTCTAAAAATTTATTATCAAGCATGAATTAATTATTAGCAAAACTTATCACAAATGAAAATATTTAATTTTACTAATACATACAATCTGCATACATTGCAGAAAACACGGATGAAAGGAGGAACTAAATGACTATGTTTACGCCATATATACAAGGTCTGGGAACTGGTGCTGGGCTTATCATCGCCATTGGAGCACAAAATGCTTATGTACTTTCACAGAGTATCAAAAAAAATCACCATCTCACAGTGTGCCTTGTATGTGCTCTCTGCGATGCTGTGTTAATTACACTTGGAGTTATGGGGACAGGCGATCTTGTCGCGAACAATCCCATTCTCATGAAACCCGCAGCATGGGGAGGGGCTGCTTTCCTGACATGGTATGGTTTCGGTTCAATCCGCTCAGCCATTAAAGGAGGAAAGCTCGAAAGTGAAGAAGTGGCAACAACTGAAATTGGCAAAGTGATACTGCTGACGCTGACCATTACTCTGCTTAATCCACATGTTTATTTGGATACAGTTGTTATGCTCGGTTCCATGAGTGGTCAGTATGCAGGGAATGCCAGGTATATTTTCGGACTTGGAGCCATCACAGCATCGTTCTTATGGTTTTACTCCCTTGGTTTAGGTGGACGTGCTCTTGCCCCGATATTTCGTAAACCCAGTACATGGAGAATACTGGACAGTTTAATCGCTATAATAATGTGGACTATTGCTTTCAATATGGCTGGTAAGGCTATAAGTGTTTAAGATAAAACGACCACGCGAAATTTTTTTTGAATTTTAAATTTTAAAAATTACAATTTTTATCAATAAATAATTTTGATACTATCCCTAAAAAAAGACCCCGTTCATTTGAACGGGGTCTCAATAATTCTAATGAATAACAAAGCTACTTTAATAAATCCCGCACTTCATCACTTGAATTTGCTTCCAGTACCTTTTGAGCCAAAGCACGGCAATCATCCATATTCACGGAACGGATAGCCTCTTTCACTTCTGGAATTGCAGGGCCATTCATACTTAATTCATCCAGCCCAAGTCCCAGCAATAATGCAGAAGCCTTACTGTTTCCAGCAAGCTCACCACACATTCCAACCTCAATTCCAGCCTTTTTAGCTGCATCACAGGTCATAGCAACCATACGCAGAACTGCTGGGTTAAGATTATCACACAGTTTAGAAACCGAAGCATTTCCACGATCAGCAGCCATTACATACTGAGTAAGATCATTAGTTCCAATGCTGAAGAAATCACACTTTTGAGCAAGTTTATCAGCAACTGCAACAGCAGCCGGTACTTCAATCATAATCCCGGTTTTTATTTTTTCGGCGATCTTTACGCCTTCACTTACAAGCACTTCACGAGCCTGATTCTGAATTTCCAATACAGATGAAAGCTCATCAACATCAGAAATCATAGGATACATGATCCATATATTTTCTTCACTGGCTGCCCGCAACAATGCACGAAGCTGAGTGCGGAAAAGTTCAGGACGCGCCATACAAAAACGTATACCACGCTCACCGAGAAAAGGATTATCCTCTTCAGGGGTATCCAGATATTTAACCGGTTTGTCACCGCCAATATCGAGAGTCCTTATAATCACAGGATTCCCCTGCATAGCTCTGGCAGCCTCCACATAGGCATCAAACTGCTCATCTTCGGTAGGAGCCTGCGACCTGTCCTGAAAAAGAAACTCGGTACGAAAAAGTCCAACACCCTCTGCTCCGTACTCAAATACACGAGGCGCATCTGCGGGGACTCCGATATTACCCATAACCATTATATCTGTACCATCTAACGTTTTAGCCGGAGCCGCTCCCTTAGCCTTTGCCTCTTCACGCTCAGCAAGCCAGAGAACTCTCTTCTCAGCAATATCGTTAACAACGGATTGTTCAGGCTCAGGCCAGATAACCCCTTCAAAACCATTCAAGGCTATGATTGTACCATTTTGAATCTGCTGGATAGACTTTCCAGCTCCGATAACAGCAGGAATTCCCATTGAACGTGAGAGGATTGCAGCATGGGAAGTAACTCCACCTATTTCTGTGACAACGCCCAGCACCTTTTCAAGATCAAGTCCAGCCACATCAGAAGGAGAAAGATCGTGAGCCACAATAATTGCTCCATTTTCAAGGCAGATACCCTGCTCCTCTTCACCAGCAAGGATACGCAACACACGACCGCCGCAATCCATTACATCAGCCGCTCTTGCCTGCATATATGTATCGTCAAGATTGCGATAATCAGCAGTAATCTTATTCATAACCTCAAACCAGGCATAATCGGCATTAATCTGCTGCTCAGAAACAATCTCTGCAGCCTTGTCCCGCATATCTTTATCGCTGATAATCATCGCATGTACTTCAAAGATTGCAGCATTTGCCTTACCGGACGTCTTTTCAGTTTCACGCTGTAAAATTTTAATATCGGACAGTGCAGTAGAAATGGCTAGGTCAAGTTTCTCCAGCTCTGTCTCTACATCAGAAATATTCTTACGTTCAACTTCAGGAAGAGTGGCCTGATGCACATAAGCTGTACCGACAGCATAACCTCCTGAACCGGGAGCACCAACAATAGTTCCATCTCCCGCCTGAACAACCGGCTTAATATCTTCAACTAATTCCGCAACGTCTTCATCCCGTTCGCCGAAATTATCTTTATGCAGCTTGATCAAAGCATCAAAAGCTTCCTGAGCATCTGCCCCGGACACTGAAATAGTAATAGTGTCTCCATTTTTAACAGAAAGCAGAGCTACCTGATTAATACTCTTAGCAGAGGCAGAATCAGCTCCTTTACGAATAGCCACACTGGACTTAAACTTTCCGGCAGTAGAAACAAGATTCGCAGCAGGACGGGCATGAAGTCCCATTTTATTGATCACCAGCAAATCAGCACTGAGTTCCTCGCCTGTAGGCATATCTTCCTGTACACAATCAGTAGTACTGATGCTCTCTCCGGTAATCGGAGCCAGTTGCTGAATCTTGACGTTAATAGCGGTGGACGCCTCAGCAATTGCTTCCTGTAAGGATGCTCCGACCGAAGCCTGAACAGCAGCAGCCATAGTTCCTTCCACAATTGGTGCAGAGCAAAGCATTACTTTCGCCTTCACCTCATCCGGCAGAAAATCAAGAGCAGTCTCAGCACTCATAAGAGCACTGCCCAAATCCATCATAACCAGCACGCCATCTTCAGCCTGCATTGCAACAGACTCAATAGCCATCATAACCTTCATAGGATCAGTGCCGATGGGATTATCAGGATCGTCTATACCGCCTGTAGCTTCCATGGCAACCTTCCCCTGCGTCATTTGCGCCGCAAGCTCAAGCACACCCTCTGCCAATTTCTCACTATGGGAAACTATCACTATTCCAATCATAATATACTCCGAAAAATCACAATCAGCTAATTCACAAAGATAGGCATAAAGCGACTATACTAGCCATTAATCCAGACATCCTACAGCATTTCAACCCATAACAAACCTAGATATCATTCGTAAAAAAATAATTCAGGTAAAACCAAGATCCTTAAGATCCCCGGCTCCCCGGAGAGATTATGGATTATATCCAAATCTCCCCGGAAATCCGTAGTGGATTAAAGCTAGTTCAGCACTTCTTTCAAAGTTTCAAGCATATAGTATGAAGAAGTTGCACCGGGGTCCTGATGTCCGATAGATCTCTCACCCAGATAACTGGCTCGTCCTTTCTTTGCCTGCAAAGGAATTGTATCAGCCAGAGCTTTCTCTGCTACAGGCAGGGATGCATCTACAATAGATGAAACATCATCACCTTTAGCTACGCACACCTTGATTTCATCAAGGACAGGAGCCCAAAGATCATACATTGTCTTATCCCCCAGATTGGGTCTTCCACGCTGAAGGATACCACCGACTCCAGCCTCAATAAAATTCATAAAATCTTCTGAATTCAGTTCTTCTTTACCACCAAGCAGCATACCGCCTTTCATCCAGAAAGTTCCATAAAGAGGTCCACTGGCACCACCAACGCTGGACATGAGAGTCATTCCTACGGTTTTAAGGATAGTTCCAATATCTTTGTCCTCTACTGTAGGCAGTTTTTCCATAACCTTGCTGAAACCACGATTCATATTGATACCGTGATCAGCATCGCCGATAGCAGCATCTAAGTCAGTAAGGTATTCTTTTTTATCGGCATAAACTTCATTAAGTCTTCCGAGCCAGGAAATAAGCTGGGTTTTATTCATAGGCATTTTTTATCCTCCAAAATACTGACGCCAAATTTCATGGGTCATTGTTGAAATTTATTCATATACTGCAATGAGGAACATAAGCCGAAATTGGCGTCAACCGTCGAAAAAACAGGAACGCAGGCGTAAAAAATATTTTTCCACGCCTGCGCACATTTATAACTATTTAGATCTATTAGCCATTACCATGTCAATCCGGGAGTTTTTACAGGAGCATCCCAGAATTTGAGGATCTCATCATCAGCTTTAAGCAGAGTAATAGAAAAACCCTGCATTTCTAGCGAAGTAATGTACGGACCTACAAGGTTGCGGACAATAGTAATTCCCTTGTCTTTGCATACTTCATCTAATTTTCTGTAAACCGCATACAGCTCAGAAACCGGAGTTCCACCCATGCTGTTTACAAATGCGATAACTTTATCACCTTTTGCAAAAGGCTCATCGACGAGTACTTTTTCTTCCCAATCACTGCCGTCCCATTCACGAACGGTACGAGAGTATGCAGGATCGTCAACAATCTGCTCAGCAGCATACTGAGTCATTTCATCAACGGATTTAATAGGCATGCGGTGAGTTCCGGGCTCGCCGTGAATACCGATACCCATTTCAACTTCATCTTCGCCCAGTTCAAAAGTAGGTTTACCGGCAGCTGGAACGGTGCATGAAGACAGCGCAACACCGAAAGAACGACCATACTGATTAACTTTGCGGCATAAATCTGAGCATTTTTCAAGATTGTACCCTGCTTCTGCAGCAGCGCCGACAATTTTTTCTGCCAGAACCGTCACACCTACACCACGCCTTCCGGCAGTGTAGAGACTGTCTTTAACCGCTACATCATCATCAAGAAGGATATTTTGTACTTTAATACCTTCTGCAGCAATCAGTTCAGATGCTGCTTCGAAATTCATTACGTCGCCAGTGTAGTTCTTTACCAAAAAAAGAACGCCTTCACCGCTGTCTACGGCTTTAGCGCATTCGTACATCTGGTCTGGTGTGGGGGAAGTGAAAACTTCACCAGGGCAGGCACCATCAAGCATACCTTTACCTACAAATCCACCATGCATTGGTTCGTGGCCTGATCCTCCACCGGAAATAATTGCAACTTTGCCTTTAACCGGGGCATCAGATCTGTAGACATAGTAGGGGTCGAACTTGACTGTCAGCTCAGGGTGAGCAATCGCCATACCCTCGAGTTGTTCCTTAACCACATTTTCCACATCATTGATCAGTTTTTTCATCAAACATCACCTCTGGTTCTGGTTAACATTCCGTTGTCCGAAACTAAAACAAAACGATAGTTATGTCGACAAATGAACTTATTATTTTTGAATTCTATCATTATTATTTTTTTCGAGCATGCTAAATATTCGTTTTCGAACATAATTTCTTTCATTTTCATCTCATGCTCAAAAATAACACAAAATATTTTTTTTACATTTTATAACACACTTACTATCTAACGCACTATTTTAGTTAGTTCATTTTATATAATGGATAAAGAGTAAAAATCTATGAATGTTTTGAAATGAGCATAAATGAAGATCGGATGAACAACGGAGTTTTACGACTGTAAAATCTTTCATATTCGAAACGAAATATAATTTTCAGAAATAAATAAGAATGTAGAGATTGCTGTATGAGGCAGGCAAAAGCGACTAGACAAAAAAATAACCCGCTCAAAGAACGGGTTATATTATATCAATGTGGTTGCGGGGGCTGGACTTGAACCAACGACCTTCGGGTTATGAGCCCGACGAGCTACCAACTGCTCCACCCCGCGTCACTGTGAGAGCATGTCTACAGTCCGACCTCTAAGTTGTCAACAGCTATTTACAAATTTATTAAATTTTCTTATCTCATCTCTCGACATGACAAATCAATATGAACTCTCCCTCGTAATCCCTGTTTATAATGAACAGGACAATTTACGAAAACTGATGCAGGAAATTAATTCGGCACTAGAACCGATTAAAATTCCATACGAAGTTATCTTTGTAGACGACGGCAGCACAGATGCAAGCCTCGCCGTACTTAGTGATATTTCAGAAGATTACCCCAAAGCTCGTTATATTTCTTTTGAAGAGAATCGCGGACAGTCAGCAGCATTCTGTGCAGGCTTCGATGAGGCAAAGGCACCGCGTGTTGCCACTATGGATGCGGATCTGCAAAACGATCCGGCAGACCTGCCGGCAATGCTTTCGTTATATAATAAAGGCCATGAGATGGTTATCGGCTGGCGTGAAAAACGCAGGGATGTCTGGATTAAAAGAATTGCATCCAAAATAGCTAATGCAATACGCAACCGTTTAACTCGCGAATCAGTGAAGGACACAGGGTGTTCACTGAAAATTATGGATACAACCATGGTTCGTGAGATTCCACGTTTTAATGGTATGCATCGTTTTCTGCCTACACTCATGAAAATGCAGGGTGCAAGTGTTGCCGAAGTAAAAGTTAATCACCGTCCCCGTCATCAGGGAGAATCCAAATATGGCACTATCGATCGTGCTATAGCGGGTGGATACGATCTGCTTGGTGTTCGCTGGATTCAAAGCCGTCACTTTTCATATAAGATTAAAGAACGCAGTAACGAAAAAGACTTATGACATCCCTGAAAAGTGACTCAAAATTAAGCATAAAAGCTCTTATTAAAGGGTTGACTATGTTAGGGGTGCTGGCCCTTATCGTTTATTTGATCAGGTATGCAGGACTTGCCGATGCCCTTGATACCAAATGGATGGATGAACATGTCCGTTCAAGAGGGCTGACAGGAATTCTGACTTACGTTGGACTGGCAACGTTCTTTTCTGCAATCGGTTTTCCACGTCAGATTATCTGTTTTATGGGAGGCTATGCATACGGTTTTGCCTTTGGAGGATTACTCGGCTCCATTGGTACAGGACTAGGCTGTGCATGTGCCTTTACATATTCCAGACTGGTTGGAAGAACTTTCATCAAAAGAAAATTTGGATCACGCATTCAGAAAGTTGATGATTTCCTTAGGCGCAGTCCTTTCAATATGGCTCTCACAATTCGCTTTTTTCCTATCGGCAGTAATGTTATAACAAATGTACTGGCTGGGGTAACCAGCATTCCAGCCTTGCCGTTTATTTTAGGATCAACGGTAGGATATGTACCCCAGAACGTTGTATTCGCCCTTTTTGGGTCGGGTATTAATGTTTCATCATCAGTCCAGATGGTAATGGCGGTAATTCTCTTTGCCATATCGACTCTGCTTGGATTCAAAATATATCAAAAATATAAGAATCAAGCTGGAGCTGTTATAGAATAAAACCAACTTTTCCAGATTTTTTTATCAAAAGCCAATGCGATTTTTCCCTTAATCACATTGGCTAATTTTATAAGTACAGCAAACACTAAAACCTTATACGGCGACAAATTATATGTCCAAATATGAAATTATAATTTTATCTATTGCTCTTGCAATGGATGCCTTCACAATCGCTGTTGCATGCGGATTGTGCATGCCTCATGTCAGTAAACGCCAAAATTTTAGACTATCATTTCACTTTGGACTTTTTCAGGCAATCATGCCTGTTTTAGGCTGGACTGCCGGACTAACTATAAAATCCATCGTTGTTACATACGCTCCATGGATATCTTTTTTTCTGCTTGCACTTGTAGGTGGGAAAATGATCCAGGAATCTTTTCATATTGATGATTCATGTAAAAATTATAAAGATCCGACTAAAGGAATATCCCTAATATTTCTTTCTGTAGCTACCAGTCTTGATGCTCTGGCTGTAGGACTATCTTTCGCCGTCATGAACTACCCTATAGCAGAACCATGTATTTATATCGGTTTAACTGCTGCAATCTTAACTTCTTTTGGACTATGGCTTGGAAAAAAATTCGCCAGCGCCTCAAAATACAGTCATATTGCTGAAAGAATCGGCGGTTTTGTTCTTATTTTAATAGGACTTAAACTACTGCTTCTATAATTAAAAATTATCAGCAAAAAAATTACTTTTATCTCATAACTATTTTGACAGAGTTCAAGCATCGGTATATTCTGCAACAAAATTTGATCATCTAAACTTTTTACCGGTTTCACAAAGTAACCAAAGGACGGATATTTTTACCAAATGCCCTTATTGCAACCCCCTCCCTATAAACCTAAACTGCCTCTTCAATCCGGTCATATTCAAACAATTTTTCCTCGTATATTCCGCAAAGTAAGCCTTCCTCCGGTTGTAAAAAGAAGAATTGATACACCTGATGGAGACTTTCTGGATATAGATTGGCATTTAGCCAGCAGCTCACGTCTTGCAATAATTGCTCATGGTCTTGAAGGAAACGCCAGACGACCGTATATGCTAGGCATGGCACGCGCACTGGTTCTTGCCGGATGGGATTGCATCACATACAATTTCAGAGGATGCAGTCACGAAATGAATAGAACGCCTGAAATGTATCATAGTGGTGATACACGTGATCTGCATACAGTCCTGCAATATGGTCTTGACCACGGGATATATGAAGATGCAGCCCTTATCGGGTTTAGTATGGGCGGTAATCAGGTCCTTAAATATTTAGGCGAAAATCCTGAAAAAGTACCGGCAAAAGTAAAACGGGCAATAGGTATATCTGTCCCATGTGATCTTTCTGCATCAGCCAAAAGACTATGTCACGGATCCAATTTTATATACAATCACTACTTTTTGCGATCACTCAAAAATAAAATAAAGCTTAAGAATAAACAATTTCCTGACCAATACCCTCTCGCGAAACTATCCTCCATCCGTAATATTATCGACTTCGACAACGCGTACACTGCACCAGTTAATGGATACAAAGACGCTGAAGAATATTATAAACATTCTTCATGCAAGCAGTACTTGGATAAAATTAAAGTCCCTTCTTTAATTATCAACGCTAAAGATGATCCTTTTCTAACTGAATCATGTTTTCCTGTTAAAGAAGCCCAATCCAGCTCTGCCCTTTCTTTGGTTATCCCCAACTATGGTGGACATGTAGGTTTTGCAGACCTGCCAGTAGAAAAACAGCTTTGGTCAGAAGACCGGACAATTCGTTTTTTAAACACATGATCTTACTGAATTGGAATTAAGAAAGCCCGAAAGAATATCTTCCGGGCTTTCTTAATTTTCTTCTAAAAACCAATATGCTACTGAAAAAAAACCTTCAATTCTTTTTGAAGCCTCATTACGTAACAGCATAAATATGCAGGGGTATTACTCGCAGCAGTTATTTCTATACTTTTAGCAACCAAACTTAAATCTGCAAGACCTACATTACATAATGCTCCACGCAACTTATGAGCATTAACAATTATTTCTTCAAAGTCGCCTTCATCTATAGCATCATCAAGAATCATCAAAATATTTTTAAGGTGTCCGGATGACTCTTTAATAAAATCATCAAGTTTTTCAGGATCTACTCCAACCTCATCACGAAGATGTTTTTTAACAACCTGCACAAGATTAGAGTTCATAGAGATCTCCTGCTGTTAGCATTGCCTTTATATAAGCAGGGGTAGAACCCCCTGCTTATATATTTTAGACTATATTACTCTTCGCTACGAAGTTCCTCAACAAGATTTAACAGTTCTTGCACTTCTTCTGAAAGCGACTGAGTTCCTTCTGCTGCCATATGACTGTTACGTGCATTCGCTTCTGTCATAGAATCAATTTCGCTTACACTACGATTGATTTCATCAGAAGTCGCAGACTGCTCTTCTGCAGCTGTAGCGATCGACCGAATCTGATCAGCAGAATTACGTGCAAGATCAACAATTTCATCAAGCATTTCACCGGAAGAGCGAGACAACTCTGTGGCACTCTTAACAGCATCCACAGTATCATCCATCCCTTTCACATTTTCACGTGCACGCGTCTGAATTCCATTAATGCTAGACTCAACTTCATCAGTTGCACCGATAGTCTTTTCTGCAAGCTTACGAACTTCATCAGCCACAACTGCAAATCCTCGACCTGCATCACCGGCTCGAGCAGCCTCAATAGCTGCATTTAGAGCCAGCAAATTAGTTTGATCTGCAATGTCATTAATAACACCAAGCACATTACCAATGTCAACAGCCTGACTATCAAGCTGCTCCATAGATTTTTTAAGCTGATCGGTACGCCCCTGAATATTAATCATGGAATTAATCACTTTCTGAACAACTTCCGCTCCATCACGGGCCTTAAGCATAGACTTCTCAGAGCTTTCATTAGTTTCACTTGCATTTTTAGCAACTTCCAAAACAGTTGCATTCATCTCTTCCATGGCTGTTGCTGTTTCAGTTACTCTCTGCTTCTGGAATTCACTGCCACGCATTATTTCATCAGCACTACTTGTTACTTCTGTTGTAATACCTGAAATACGTTCAATGACACTTTGAAGCTTATCAGCTGCTGCAAGCATCCCTTCCTTCTTAGCTCCCTCTGCCCTCTTCTGAGCTTCTCGAGCCTGAATTGCTGACTCTTCAGCGATCTGAGCCTGCTCAGTAGCTTCAGCTTCTTTGGCCTTAATACTTTCAAGGTTCTTGGCGAGGGTTGTAACCATTGTGTTAAGAGCAACTTGGAGTGTAGAAATTTCATTTCTACCTTCTGGATTCAAAACAACATCAAGATTGCCCTCAGAAACAGCTGTAGCAGCTTCGGTAGATTCCGATAGAGGTTTAACAATAGTACGTATTAAATAAATACTTAGCGGAATGACAAGAAACAAAAGAACAGCACCGGACCCTATTAAAATCTTAAATGTGATAGAATCGGCATTCTCAATCATGCTATTACGCATAAGCCCTGTTTCGTGCTTTATATTATCAATATATACACCGGATCCAATCCACCAATCTGTCCCTGGAATATACATTGAATAACTGATCTTTGGTTGTACTCCAAACCCTGGTTTTTCAAAAAAATACTTAACGAAACCACCACCGGCATTAGCTGTCTTTTCTAACTCTTTTATAACAAAAAGACCGTTCTGATCCTTTAATCCACTTAAATCCTTGCCCTCCAAAGACTTTTTAGGGGGCATGACCATATTAACTGTTCCCTTGTATACAAAAAAATAGCCAGATTTATCTTCTTCAAACCGAGCTGGATCAAGGGCAGCCCTTATAAATTCTAATTGAACTTCCTCATTAGGTAGTTTCTTCATTTCTGCACCAAGGGATAAAGCTATACTTTGAGTTGCAACCTTGATCTTATCCTTTTGATCTTGAAACATTATCTGTTCAGTAGAGCTTACACCAATAGCCGTAATATCTCTGATAGCCCCAACAAAGGAAAAACCTGTTACGATCACAAAGACAACCATCAAAGCCAATAAAACAAAAAATCTTGCTCCAATTGATAAATTCTTAAACATATGCCCCTCCTTGGTGTTTAATTTTAATTGGGCACTTATTTCTCTACTACTGAAATATGCAATACTTTTTTTAAAAATACACAATATATATTTTTTTAAAAGTATTTTTTAAATTTTGGTACACTACTACTCATATTACCATATAATAAATTTATAATCTCTTAATATTTTTTAAGTAATCTAATTTAAATTTAATCATTTTAAATATAAAAACCAGTATTACATTCTAAAAACTGATCCGCTGATATTTTTATAATAAACACAAATAAATGAGCCGTCCTGAATTATGTCCTATGGCTGAAAACCTATTTCAGGACGGGACAGACCATAAAAAAAGGCCGGAAGCTTACGCATCCGGCCTTAATATCTAATGCAAAAACCAACTATATCACATAATCAATAACGCTGCGCGAGCTAACAATCTGTTTGATAAATGCAACACATTCCTGATGAAGCGGATGAACTGCATAGGTATGAAGATCTTCCTTGCTATCAAATTCAGAATAAAGAACAACAGAACAGTCAGGTTCAGCCTGAAAAATATCTGCACTGACTTCCAGATGTTTAAGAACTTCAATTTTACCATTAAGATTCTCAAGCATTTCCTTCATTTTAGAAGCATTCTCTGCTGCAGTTCCACCAGCAGCTTCTTCTTTAAGCGTCCACATTACAATATGTTTAATCATTATCCCTCCGTTTCCAAGTGCATATTAATACGAACAATGGTCTGAATTTAATCAGAACGCATATTTAGTACTATTTTTTAAAGTGATGCAAGTCTTTATTCACCACTCCTCAATTCTTCTACAAGTGCTACGAGTGAATCAACTTCGCGAGATAGATCCTTAGCAGCTTCAGCAGCCTGCATACTGTTACGGGCATTATCTTCAGTCATTGAATCAATTTCAGAAATACTACGGTTAATTTCGTCAGAAGTCGCTGATTGCTCCTCTGCTGCTGTTGCAATTGACTGGACTTGCCCTGCTGCATTTGATGCAAGATCAACTATTTCTGCCAAAACTTCACCTGATGAACGGGAATTATCTGTAGCTTTAGAAATAGCTGCTACGGCAGAATGCATACCAGTTATATTTTGTTGAGCAAGTGTCTGAATGGAAGTTATACTTTTATGAACTTCATCAGTTGCTCCGATAGTCTTCTCAGCAAGTTTACGAACCTCATCAGCCACGACAGCAAACCCGCGACCGGCATCACCGGCACGAGCAGCTTCAATCGCTGCATTAAGAGCAAGAAGATTTGTCTGATCAGCAATATCATTAATTACACTCATAACATTACCAATTTCAATAGACTGTGTATTAAGCTCATCCATTAGGGATTCGAGATCAGTAGTCTGCTGCTGAATTGCAACCATTGATTCAATAGTACCCTGCACAACTAATTTACCTTCATCAGCTTTATCTCTGGTTTGCTCAGTATCCTGATTCGTTTCTGTCGCATTTTGGGCAACCTCTAGAACAGTAGCATTCATCTCTTCCATAGCTGTTGCTGTCTCAGTAATACGCTGTTTCTGAAAATCACTGCCATTCATTATCTCATTAGTAGACTGTTCTACTGCACGAGAAATTTTAACTATATTATTAAGCACATATTCCAGCTTTGTGGCGGCAGTAAGCATCCCTTCACGTTTAGCCCCCTCAGCTTCCTGACGAGCCTGATTAGCCTCAGCCGCTGCAATCTTGGCGACACGAGTCTGCTCAGCTGATTCAGCTTCTTTTTTCTTAATATCATCAAGATTATCTGAAAGAGTCTCTACCATGCTGTTGAGAGATTGCTGTAAGGTGGATATTTCGTTTTTTCCTTCTGGTTTAAGACTGACAGATAGATCACCAGTAGCGACTCTACTTGCTGCATCAGTTGCCTCCTTAACAGGGCGGACAATAGAGCGCACTATGATCAGGCAAAGGGGGGCAACAAAAAAGATCAAAAGAGCTAATACGGTAAGTACTATTATGGTCGTATCTGATTTAACTTCAGCACTTAGGTAGTCGCCGACTTCAACTTGCTTTGCAGCAATATTATCAAGATAAACTCCGGTACCGATCCACATATCAGTTCCGGGAATAGTAATGGCATAGCCAAGTTTCGGCTGCACCCCTTTACCTGGTTTATCAAAAGTATATTCTACAAAACCTCCTCCTGAAGAAGCTAAATCACGAAGATTCTTTACAAAAAAAACTCCATTTTTATCTGTCAAATTACCTAAATCTTTACCCTGGACAGATTTTTTAGGCGGCAATGCAACACAAGTGGTCCCTTCATAAACGAAAAAATAACCGGAATTGTCTTCCTCAAACCTAAATTTATCAATACTTTTTCTTATATAATCTATCTTGGCTTCTTTACTATTGAGATGTCTGAGCTGCTCACCAAGAGCTGATGCAATCCCTTTTGTTGCGACTTCAATTTTATTTCTCTGCCCCTGGAGCATTACGCCCCCGATTTCGTGAACACCGGTAGTAACAACTTCACGAATCTCCATAAGAAACATTGTTCCACTCAAAATGAGAAATAAAAACATCGAAAGCAATAATAAAACAAATCTGCCGCCAATAGATAAATTTTTAATCATACTTACTCCATGCATCAGCTATTAAAAATTCTAATTTCACAACGTCAAGTTTAACAAAAATACATACAACTAACACACTTTGTTATTTATAACTCTTTTAGTGTACATAATAATTATCATATTAACAATATACGTAATTTATGTATTATAATAAATATTTCTATTAAATTATATATATCAAAAAATAATATATGGATTCATATCATAAAAAAAGGCTTTTCCATCGGGCGAGCGAATGGAAAAGCCTTATATAGCGCGGCAGGTAACCGGTGTTTTCAGTTGCGAGGTGAAGATACCGGAATTGGAGGCATAATTACATACCGCTGCGGTGACAATGTCCGCGACTGGCAAACAACGCCGCGGACATTGAATTTATTTCATTATTTTCTACGATCAGCGATGAACTCAGCAATATGGCGAACATCAAGATCTTTACCAAGTTTCTTAGCACCACCACGAATCTGCATTACACAACCGGGGCAATCGGTGAGAAGAGTCTTAGCACCTGTTTCGGCGGCATTTTCAAGTTTCTTGCTGAGAAGCTGTTCAGAGATTTTAGGGAACTTAACAGAGTATGTTCCGCCAAATCCACAGCAGACTTCTTCTTCAGCACTTTCTTTATAATCAAGCCCTGCTTTCACCATCAGTTCACGAGGTGCAGATTTTACATCCAGACCACGGCAAAGATGACAAGGAGCATGATAGGTAACTTTCTCACCAGCAGAATCAAGAAAGTCATCTTCAGTTACGCCAAGTACGTCATTCATAAAGGAACTATAATCGATAACTTTATCGGCAAATTCCTGAACTCTGATAGCGTACTTGGGATCATGACCGAGGAATTTAACGTAATTATGTTTCAGATGTGAAGCACAGGATGCACACATAGTCAGAATATAGTCACAATCTGTTTTTTCAAATGCTTCCATATTCTGGATTGCAACTTCTTTACATGCTTCTTTTTCACCCATCATCTGCAAAGGAAGACCACAACAGGACTGATCCATTGGGAAGTCGAGTTCTACGCCTTTTCCTTTCATACTTTCAACAGTAGCTACAGACTGTTCTGGGTAAACAAAATCCTGAACACAACCGGAAAAGAGTGCGACCTTAAATTTAGGATCTGCTACCTTTGCAGGTTTAACTTTAGCCCACATGTCTCTGAAAGGAACTTCAGCAACGGTAGGAAGTGCGCGGAAGTCATGGTCAGGAGCAAAAATCATAGGCAGGTGACGCATAAAACCGTCTTTTGCCTTCACAGGTTTCTGAGCATGCTTAGCAATACGCAGGAACTTATGAAATAATTTACGATTTTTCATCATTTTGGCGAGGAAAGTAGAGTAAAGGGGATGACCTTCCTCTTCCAGAATACGAGCCTGAATATCTTTAATCAAACCGGGCAGATCAATACCACCGGCACATATTTCTTTACATGCACCACAGTTGATACAGTTCTGAACAAGGTTTTTGGCCTTATCAGTGCCATGAAAGAAGTAAGTCAGGATGAGGCCGATAGCCCCGATATATATATGGCCCATCTTGTGACCGCCAACCATGCGGTAAACAGGACAGACGTTGGCACATGCACCACAGCGAACGCAGCGCAGTACCTGAGAGAACACCGGATCCTTAGCGAGAGCGCGTCTTCCATTGTCCAAAAACACGAAGTGCACTTTCTTCCTGTCATCCTCAGCCACAGCGCACTCGTTGGACCCGGTGACCCAGGTAACATAAGAAGTAATTGCCTGACCTGTAGCATTACGGGGCAGAGCCTTAAGCACACGCAGAGCATCATGCAGTTTGGGTGTAAGCTTATCAAGACCCATAAGTGCTACATGCACTCTAGGCAATGTGGTAACCAGTCTTGCGTTACCTTCGTTAGTAACGATACCGATAGAACCGGTTTCAGCGATAGCAAAGTTACCGCCCGAAATACCCATATCAGCGCCGACAAACTTCTGACGAAGCTCACGACGAGCAACCTTAACAAGCTTCTGGATATCATCATCCTGCTTTTTACCGGTCACTTCAGAAAACAGATCACTGACCTGATGACGTGAAAGGTGAATAGCAGGCATAACCATGTGGCTAGGTCCTTCATGACGCATCTGAATGATCCATTCACCAAGATCAGTCTCAACGACTTCAAGGTTAAGATCTTCAAGATGGTGATTAAGCAGAGTTTCCTCAGCAGTCATGGATTTAGACTTAACAATGGTCTTACAATTTTCTTGCTGAGCAATACGACCGATTATTTCGTTAGCTTCCTGAGCATCTTTTGCAAGATGTACTACAGCACCGCGTTTTTCAGCTTCTTCCTTAAACTTTGCATAAAGCTCATCAATGTTAGCAGCTGCGCAATCTTTAGCACCTGCAATATCAGCGATCAGGCTTTTTTCATCCATACCTTTAAATGCATTGGCGCGGCTACCGCGGTAAGCGACAGCAAAGTTGTCCATTGCAGTTCTGAGAAAATCGTTATCAAGAGATTCACGAACCTCTTTTCTGTATTCTTTTAAATTTTTAGCGTCCTGCATTATTTGTCCCCCAAAAGAAGAATGTGAAGTTCAAGTGGCCCATGCACACCGATAGCTAAAACACGTTCGATGTCTGCTGTACGACTGGGACCAGTAATGAAAGCAGTATAATTGGCTTCCATCATATTTGCTTCCATCCATGATTCAAGATCATAAGAATTATCAACAATAGTGGACTTAGGCAGAACAGCAACATGTACTTCGCTTACCATGGTTGCGAGTCTTAATTCTTCGCTGGGACAACTCAATGCAAGAGAACCTGTTTCAGCAATGCCGTGATCTGCATATGTGAAAGCGATGTCGATACCGCCAAGGTGATTGCGAACGCTGTCTTTAATTAAAGCAAATCCATTTTCTTCACACTGTTTATCGAGAGCAGTGATTTCTTTTTTACTAAGTGCAGGAGCAGAAATAGTTTTACCGGTTTTTGTAGCGCACAAGGCCTCTGCTTTATTTGAAAGACCTTCCTCACAACCGGATACGAGCAATTTACAGGCTTCTTTTTTTCCGCATAAATCCATTGTGTACTTGATTGCTTCATCAAAAGATGAGATCTCGCTGACAACAGCAGCAGCAATCTTAGCTTTTTCAATGAAAAGTTCTAAACTTTCAGCTTTGACTGTCATTTTTCCCCCAAATAATTGGGTGCTCACTTCTGTGAGACCCGTGATTAATCCCGTTTTGCCAAAAGATCCCCTTCCACAAGAATCTGGTGACACAGCCCCTTCCGAAAGGCTGCCCGGGCCGTTTCCAAGAGATTGTTACAGGAGATACAATCTCAACCTTACATTTAAACCGGGACAGGGCTTCCACTCCCCATCCCGGATATATACAATAACTATTTACTACAGTCCGAGAACCTTGACAGTATCGTTAGCGATTTCAAGTTCTTCGTTAGTAGCAACAATTGCAACTTTAACCTTACCGTCATCATCACTGATGAAAGAAGGAGTTCTATCCCAGTTAGAGTTCTTTTCAGCATTAATAGTAATACCGAAGTTCTCAAGTCCGGAGAGAGATTTAGCACGGTACACATCATCGTTTTCACCAATACCCGCGGTGAAAACAATCGCATCGACATGACCGAGTTCAAATGCATAAGAACCGATAAACTGACGAACTCTGTGGCAAGCCATCTCAAGAGCAAGCTCTGCACGTTCATCACCTTTTTCAATACGAGCATGAATATCACGCAGGTCGTTAGAGCCGCAGATACCTTTAAGTCCACTTTCATTCGTGAGAGTTGCAACAACTTCAGCAGCAGACTGTTTGGTCCTTTCAGCAATAAAACCTACGATAGCAGGATCAATGTCACCACAACGGGTTCCCATAATGATACCGCCCAGAGGAGTCAGGCCCATGGATGTGTCGTAGCATTTACCGTTCTTAACAGCTGAAATGGATGCTCCGTTTCCGAGGTGAACAGTAATAATGTTGCACTCTTCAAGAGGTTTTTCCAGCAGCTTGGCTGTTTCACGTGCTACATACTTATGGGATGTTCCATGAGCGCCGTACCTTCTAAGACCGTATTTTTCATAGTACTCATAAGGAACACCGTACATGTATGCTTTAGGTTCCATAGTCTGATGAAAAGAAGTATCAAAGACAACAACCTGTCTCACACCGGGGAAAAGTTCCATTGCGGTTTCAATCCCGATAACATGGCCAGGGTTGTGCAGAGGAGCAAGCGGGATACAATCTCTGATTCCCTGCAGTACTTCTTCATTAACTTCAACAGGCTCGAAGAAAAGTTCGCCACCATGAACAATACGGTGTCCGATAGCTGCAATTTCAGCTTTATCTTTAACAACACCCTTGTCTGCATCGGTAAGCAGATTGATAACTTCGACCATACCTTCTCTATGAGTAGGAAAAGGCTGTTCGCTAACAAATTTAGAATCGGTTTTGTAGCTGATGCTACCCATCTCTTCACCGATACGTTCGACAATACCGGAGGCGAGATCGTCACCGTTGCTCATATCAAGAAGCTGATATTTGATTGAAGAGCTTCCTGCGTTAATAACTAATACTTTCATTTAAATAAGTCCTTTTTCGGCCTGAGCCTGAATTGCTGTGATAGCTACAGTGTTAACAATATCCGGAACAGTACAACCTCTGGAGAGATCGTTTACAGGCTTATTCAGTCCCTGAAGTACGGGACCGATAGCAACTGACTGTTCCGCGGAACGCTGTACAGCTTTATATGTGTTATTACCAGTATTAAGATCTGGGAAAATAAAAACAGTGGCTCGACCTGCAACCTGACTGTCAGGAAGCTTTGTTTTTGCAACAGAAGGATCAATTGCAGCATCATACTGAATAGGACCTTCGATAAGCAGTTCTGGAGCACGCTCTTTAGCGATGCGCACAGCTTCCTTGACTTTATCAACATCAGCACCTTTACCGGACTGTCCTGTTGAATAAGACATAAGAGCAACACGCGGCTCAACACCGAATATTTTTGCAGTCTGAGCAGAACTCAGAGCGATTTCGGCAAGCTGTTCAGCATTAGGATTAGGGTTGACTGCGCAGTCACCAAATACAAGGACGCGGTCCTTGAGGCACATGAGGAAGATACTCGATACAATTGATGCTGTGGGCTTAGTCTTAATAAACTCAAATGCAGGACGAATAGTCTGCTGAGTGGTTGTGATAGAACCGGAAACCATACCATCGGCATGACCTTTGTATACCATCATGGACGCAAAGTAAGTCGGGTCCATCATACGGTCACGGGCATCAGACATGCGAATGCCCTTATGCTCACGAAGTTTAAAATAAGTTTCACAATAATCTTCAAACTCTGGTGCAGACTCAGGATCAAGAATCCGTACATCACTCATTTCAAGACCGAGCTTAGAAATCTTACCTGCAACTTCATCTGCTTTACCCAGCAGTACTATGTCAGCAACACCGCGACGGGTAAGCATGTCAGCAGCCTGAAGAACTCTTTCGCCGGTTCCTTCAGGAAGAACAATGATCTGCTTGTTAGCTTTAGCTTTCTGCACAAGCTTATACTCAAACATTTTTGGAGTTACCTTAAGAGACTTATTGGTAACCAGACGATGTCTGAGTTCATCAGTATTAACATGAGATTCAAAAGTACCGAGAGCAGAAGCTGTTTTACGCTGATCTTCAGGATCAATTCTTCCGTAAAGTTCGCTCAAAAGCTGAGTTGTGCGATAGGTATTTGTAGGTACGGAAAGAATGGGAATCGGAACGCCTGTCCAGCCTTCAATAAGTTTGTGAACGCTTGCGCTAGGCTGAAGTCCACCGGTAAGTAAGATACCGGAAATATCGGGAAAAGAAGTTGAAAGTCTGGAAGCCAGTGAACTCAGAATAATATCTGAGCGGTCACCAGGAGTAATGATCAGGCTTCCATCTTCAATGTACTCAAGGAAATTACCGATACGCATTGCTGCGATAACGTAATCATCAACAAGAGTATCAAGTCTGCCATGACCGTAAAGTACAGAAGCATCCAACCACTTACGAACATCGTTCATGCTTGGGTTACCGAGACTTTCATCTTCTGAAATTCCGTAAACCAAAAGATCGTCAGAACCTCTGGTATTACTTTTAATGCTGGAAAGAATTTCGGCAGCTTCAGACTTACTAGCAGTAATTCTGTTGATTACTGTTGCAACGGTGTCTACACCTTTGTCTTCGAGAGCATCAATAACCAGTTGGGTGGATGCAACAATATCTTCAGCAGTCTTTCCGCGTCCGTTAGCAACTAACAAAACTGGGCAGCTGAGATTTGAAGCAATTTCAGCATTGATATCAAACTCAAAATTCTGATCTTTGCCCTGAAAATCAGTTCCTTCACAAAGAACAAAATCATACTTTTCTTCAAGCTGGCTGTACTTATTAAGAATATTTTCCAGCAACAGAGAGTGCTTGCCGCTGTTAATGAGTTCCCTAGCTTCCTTCAAAGTATAAGCATAGGTATCCTCATAATTGATATCCAGATTAAAATAATTCATGATCAGATTTATATCGTGATCACGAGAACCAGTCTGGTTGTCATTAATGATAGGTCGGAAGATGGCTACATGCTGCAAATCTCTAAGCAACAGTTGCATCACGCCCAGAGCGATGGCAGATTTACCGCTCTTTTCTTCGGTGGCAGTGATGTAAAGATTATTGGACACTGGGATTATCTCCTGTGTAATACGTGAACGGCTGGAAGTTTCAGAGCCGGATATGAAGAGTTCACGCAATTTCTTAGTGTAAGATTTGGGCCGGACGTAACTTTAACAGTCCTACTAACCCGAAAAAATGCTTACCAACCACCTTCTATAAAAACGTTTTTCTTTAAAGTAGTCCAGAGTGAATTTCACTCCGGACTACTTTATATTTATCTATCTATTTACTTTATAGAATCAGCATAGATTTCAAGGACATGCTTAACTTCGACTCCACCGCCGGACTGGGCAAGCATATCGCTGAGCTGCATCATACATGCAGGACAGCCTGTTGCTGCAACGTCAGCACCCGCATCGCGGACGTTCTCAGCTTTACGTTCTCCAATTTTCTTAGAGAGGTCGTAATGGTACAGATTGAATGAACCACCGCAACCGCAGCAACGGTTAGCTTCGTTCATTTCTTTGAATTCATAACTCTGATTACTCTTAAGCAATGCACGAGGCTGTGCAGTTACTCCGAGTGACTTGGATAAGTGACATGGATCATGATAAGTAACGACCTTGCCTCCCTTGGATAGTTCAGAAGGAGCTTTAACTCCTACGACATCTACGAGGAATGCATTTATATCCATAGTCTTATCAGCAATAGCCTGTACTTTATCTTTAAAAACAGCATCTTCGGTATCAATCATCTTAATCCATGTTTCATGGATGGTAGCTGTACATGTCGCACATGGAGTTACCAGATAATCAAAAGTGCCGTTTTCAAATGCTTTAACGTTTTGCTTCATGAGGTCCACAAAAGTATCTGAGTCACCTGAAGCAAGAGTAGGAATACCACAGCAAGCCTGTGCTTTAGGTAAAAAGATACCTACACCATGGTATTCAAGTATTTTGATTGCAGCATGTCCAACTTGAGGGAACATTTTATCAACAACACAACCTGGATAAAACGCAACCTTCAGTCCGCTTGTTCCGCGAGGAGTATCAAGCTGAGGATAATCCTTGCGAAATGGACGTTTTGCTAAAGGCATAAAAGTACGTTCACCGATAAGAGGATTAAGCATAGCGCAACTGGATGCACCTGAAGCCTGATCAGCTACTTTGGTGAAAGGACCCTGGAATTTAGCAGACATTTCTGTCAAGAAGTTGAACAATTTAGGACGGGTAAGCAATCCCTTGAAGATCATCTTCTTTGTCTGAGAAAGTCCTTTATAGGTGGTAACGATAACACGGGCTTTCATGAAAATGTCCATGATCTTAACACCACTGGGACAATTCGCTGCACATGAGCCGCAAAGCAGACATCTGTTAAGCTTCTCATTGACCTGGTCAGCATCTCTGACCATTTCATGAGCAAGTTTCTCAAGCAGCGCAATCTTGCCGCGAGTAACGTCTGCTTCCTGCATAGTTTCGGCAAAGACAGGACAAACAGCCTGACACATACCGCACTTCATACAAGCGACCATCTGGTCGTCAAGCTCCATTAAATTCTGAGCTAATTGTTTGAGGTCATTCATATTGATTAACCTCCAATGATCTTGCCGGGATTCAAAATTCCCTTGGGATCAATAGCTTTCTTCATTCTCAATGAGTAATCAAGAGTAGCTCTGGAAGTTTCTTTTTCCATCCATTTAGATTTAGCCATTCCGATGCCATGCTCACCTGAAAGAGTTCCTTTAAGGGAAAGAGCAACATCAAATATTTCGTTGACTGCTTCTTCAACACGATGGAATTCTTCTTTGTTTCTGTTGTCGCAAAGAATGGTTGGATGCAGATTACCGTCGCCTGCATGACCGAATGTACCGATATCAAGTTTATACTTTTCAGCTATTTTCTTGAGGCCAGCCATCATTGCAGGAATCTGAGAACGGGGAACGGTTGCATCTTCAAGAACAGTTGTCGGTTTTGCACGTGCTAGAGCAGGAAGTGCATTACGTCGAGCGGTCCATAGAGCTTCACGTTCTTCAGCTGTTTCAGCAGCCTGAACAGCAATTGCACCTATCTTATTACAGATATTAACTACTTTTTCGGCATCGTCGATAACTTCAGCAGGATGACCGTCTACTTCGATGAGAAGAATTGCTTCGGCATCAGTAGGAAGACCTGCTTTTGTATAGTCCTCAACATAGCGTATTGTAGCATTATCAAGAAATTCAAGTGTACAGGGAACGATGTGATTTGCGATAATAGCAGCTACTGTTTCAGAAGCTTTCTGAACATCATCAAATACAGCCATCATTGCCTTGGAAGCTTTCGGCGGAGGTACGAGTTTGAGGATAATATTGCTGAACACGCCGAGTGTTCCTTCAGATGCAACCATAAGGCCTGAAAGATTATAACCGGTAACGCATTTAACAGTGCGTGAGCCAGATTTAATCAAATCACCGTTTACATCATAGAAATCCATCCCCATGACATAATCTTTGGTTACACCGTACTTAAGACCACGGAGTCCACCTGCATTTTCAGCGACGTTACCACCAAGGGTGGAAACAGCCTGACTGCCTGGATCCGGGGGATAGAAAAGTCCACGTTGAGCAACTTTTGCTGCAAACTGAGCAGTAACAACGCCCGGTTCGACAACTGCATAGAGGTCTTCTTCATTGATTTCGAGAATTTTATTGAGACCGTTGGTTAATAAAACAACTCCACCGGGATGAGGAATAGTTCCACCGGAAAGATTTGTTCCTGCACCACGAACGGTCAGTGGAAGACCATTATCATTGCAAAGCTTAGTAATAGGTCCAAGCTGCTCTGTATTAGAAGGCTTGATTACGAGGGCAGGCACCTGAGGATCAAGTACTGCAGAATCATAGGAGTATGCATGCAGATCAGCTTCTTCATGCATGACGCCACCAGCGCCTACAATTTTCTCAAATTCTTTAGCTAATTTAGCGTTTGACATGTTTTTTTTTGCTCCTGTACTAAAAACATTCAGTATATTTTAAGGAAAGTAATTCTGTTCAAATTAAATCCCAGGACCGGAGACGTCTCCGGTCCTGGGGGGGAAGATATTTAATTTAGAACAAGTTCGGGTACAATACGAAAGACATGATAGTAGCAACGATACCTACAATCACACCATAAAGCAGGAAGGGCCATACAGTGCGCTTAAGGATCATTCCTTCCTTACCGGAAAGACCAACAACGGCACATACTGCAACGATGTTGTGGATACAAATCATGTTACCCATAGCACCACCAACTGCCTGAGCAGCTACAATGATCTGGTGGGGAAGACTCAAGCTGCTAGCTACGCCCCACTGAAATTCTGCGAACAGAAGGTCAGAGACGGTGTTAGAACCAGTGATGAAAGAACCGAGGCCACCAACAAAGGAGGCGAACATAGGCCATGTCTGACCGGCAAGACCAGATACAGCTTCAGCAAGAGCCAAAGGCATAGACAGATAACCGTTAGGGTTCAAAGCAGTATCAGCAATACCGGAACCACGGAAGATGGATACAAGTGCTACAGAGAAGAACAGAGCAATTGTGGGGTTCTTCATTTTAGCGATAGCTTCTTTCCATGCAATAGCAGCTTTGTCAGCTGGCATCTTGTGGATGAGAATTGTCAGCAAAGCTACGAGAGCAAAAGGAATGGTACCGGGAAGGTACAGATATTTGATAGAAGCATTAACACTACCGAATCCAAGGATTCCTTTGAAAGGAATGGATACACCAGCGAGCATGCCTTTAAGGCCGAGATCAGGAATACGAGTAATAACAAGGATCAGACCGATAAGAATGTAAGGAGTCCATGCACGTGCCTGACTCATGTGAGCTTTGAATTCGCCGGTATTTTCAGCAGAAACAGAACCTGTCCAATCTGCATCCCAAGAAGAAGAAGGACCGAAATCCCAAACTTTTTCAGGAACACAAAAACCTTTTTTAGCACCGACAATAGCGATACCGAGACCTACAAGACCACCGATAAGGGAAGGAAACTCAGGACCTACAAACCAAGCGGTGAAAAGATAAGGAACAGAAAATGCTGTGGCAGAAAAAAGACAGAATTTCCATGCTGCAAAACCTTCACTCCAGCTCTTGTTGTGACCAAAGAAACGGGTCATGAAGCCGAGCATGAAAATAGGCAGGATGTAGATCAATGGCAGATGCATTACAGTTGCCCACTGACTTACGATTTTATCAAACATTTCCATAGAGTGAAAGTTGAGTCCTGGAATATTTGCAGCAACTGCAGCATCAACAAGGCCGGTCAGATATTTAAAACCAAGAATAACTGGAGTACCAACCGCACCGAAAGTTACAGGGAAGGAGTTGAAAACAAGACACATAACAGCTGCACAGAGCGGAGGAAATCCGAGACTGAGAAGCAGTGGAGCTGCAAGAGCTGCAGGAGTACCGAAACCAGCTGCACCTTCAATGAAAGCAGCAAACAGATAACCGATAATCAGAACCTGTACGCGACGGTCACGGCTGATATTCTGGAATCCGTACTGGATAGTTTCCATACCACCACTGTATTGCAGTGTGTATAGAATGATGATTGCACCGAAAACGATGATGAGAATACCAATCGCAGTGATGATACCCTGAATGGTAAGAGCTGCAACATAAGCAGCGGGAAGATTCCAGACAGCAATTGCACCGGCAACAGCAGAAAGCCATGCAACGGGCATTGCTTTAGTAGCAGGCCAGCGCATGCCAACCATCAGAACCAGAGCTAAGAGAATCGGGATAAGCGCTACAATGGCCAAAATTCCTACAGACATGTTTCCTCCTTAAAAGAAAAATATCACTTGGGTTTATGTCACTCTCTGATGAAACATTTTCACCAAACCACATAAGAGAGACACCAATTCAACATTTATTTAAAAGTCGGTTGAAAGACTTCCCCTCCCCTTTCCGCATTGCGGTTCACCTTCAGATCCGCATTAGGGGTGTTAAGGAACGGGCCTCGAAAGGCCCGCTCCTTAACAACGGGTGGTGCTATTCGCCAGCGCTGTAATCAGCGGCAGCCATATATTTCAAGATATCGTAACGTTCGTTGTAATCTTTCTCGATTTTCGCACGATACTCTTTAGATGCTTCAGGATTGGTACGTTCGAGCAGACCGTAACGGTTTTCGCCGGCCATGAACTCCTGCATTGTTCCGTCAGGAGCCTTGGACTCGAGTACGAAAGGATTTTTGCCTTCGTCTGCAAGAGCAGGGTTGAAGCGGTAGAGAGGCCAGTAACCGGAGTCAACAGCCAGCTTCATTTCGAGCTGGGTTTTACCCATACCCTTTCTGATACCCTGGTTGATACAAGGAGCGTAGCAGATAACCAAAGAAGGACCGGGGTAAGCTTCTGCTTCCTGGATTGCCTTCATGAACTGCTGTTTGTTAGCGCCCATGGATACGGATGCTACATAAACGTAACCGTAACTCATCATCATGCGACCAAGGTCTTTCTTACCGGTAGATTTACCGGAAGCTGCGAACTTAGCGATGGATCCCAGAGGAGTAGACTTGGAAGCCTGTCCACCAGTGTTTGAGTATACTTCAGTATCCATTACCAGAATGTTTATGTCGCGACCGGATGCGAGCACGTGGTCAACACCACCGAAGCCGATGTCATATGCCCAACCGTCACCACCGAATACCCAGAAGGATTTCTTAGTGAACAGTTCTTCCATGTCAGCGATTTCATGAAGAAGTTCTGTCTGAGGAGCAGAGTAAATTCCGTCCAGAACTTTTTCACCGTATTCTTCTGAAAGAGCTGCATTATCACGGTTTTCAAGCCATGCTTTCATGTCAGCTTCGAGTTCAGCTGGAACACCTGCTTCAACAGCCTCAGTTACGAGGTCAGCAAGTTTATCACGACGATGTGAAAGTCCCATTTCAATACCGAAACCATACTCAGCAGCATCTTCGAACAGAGAGTTACCCCAGGTAGGGCCATGTCCGTTCTTGTTTACGCAGTAAGGAGTGGTAGGAGCTGATGCACCCCAGATGGAGGAACAACCAGTTGCGTTAGCAATGATCATACGCTCACCGAAGAGCTGAGTGAGAGCTTTAACGTAGGGAGTCTCACCACAACCGGCACATGCACCGGAGAATTCCATCAGCGGACGCTGGAACTGAGAACCCTTAACAGAGGTTCTGCTCATAAGGCCGTCCTTTTCAGGAATGGTCTGAGCAAAATCAAGGTTAGGAATTTCAGTAGGAGTCTGAGTAGCAATTGGTTTCATAACCAGAGCGGACTCTTTTGCGGGGCAGATATCTGCACAGTTACCGCAGCCGAGACAATCCTGAGAGTAAACCTGCATACGGTATTTGAGGCCTTTGACCTCTTTACCTTTTGCATCAATAGTTACGAAGGACTCTGGAGCGCCTTTCAATTCATCTTCAGTTACGAGAACGGGGCGAATTGCTGCATGAGGACAAACAAATGCACACTGGTTACACTGAATACAATTTTCAGGCAGCCACTCAGGAACGTTGATAGCAACGCCGCGTTTTTCAAACTGAGAAGTGGAAAGAGGGAAGAGGCCGTCAGGCTCAAATGCGGAAACAGGCAGGTTGTCACCTTTCTGAGCAAGGATGGGACGAACAACATCAGAGATGAAATCCGGATCATCAGATACGGCCGCTTCGTCTTCAGTGAGGTTTTTCCAAGATTCGGGAACCTTAACTTCGACGAGGTTTTCAACAGCCTGATCAACAGCAGCATTATTCATGTTGACGATCTTGTCGCCTTTCTTACCGTACGCTTTTTTGATGGATTCTTTGAGGTATGCAACTGCATCTTCAAAAGGAATAACATCAGCAAGCTTGAAGAATGCTGTCTGCATAACCATGTTGATACGACCGCCAAGGCCAACGCTTGCAGCGATTTTAACCGCGTCGATGGTATAAAACTTGAGGTTCTTTTCAGCAATAGTGCGACGCATGGAAGCAGGAAGTTCTTTTTCCATATCTTCAGCAGACCAAGGTGAGTTGATCAGGAAGGTTCCGCCGTCTTTAATGCCTTCAAGAAGGTCATACAAATGTACGTAGCTTGAGTTGTGACAAGCAATAAAGTCTGCGCTGGTTACCAGATAAGTAGACTGGATAGGCTCATCGCCAAAACGCAGGTGAGACATGGTGATACCGCCGGACTTTTTGGAGTCATAAGCGAAGTATCCCTGTGCGTACATATCAGTCTTGTCACCGATAATTTTAATAGCCTGCTTGTTTGCACCAACAGTACCGTCAGCACCAAGACCCCAGAACTTACACTGAACAGTTCCCTTAGGAGTAGTATCCAGTTCAGGACCAACTGCAAGAGAAGTGTTAGTGACGTCGTCTTCGATACCTACGTTGAAGTGGTTCTTAGGACCAGCAGCTTTCATATTGTCAAATATGGCTTTAACCATATTTGGACGGAATTCCTTAGAACCGAGACCGTAACGGCCAGCAGTAATAACAGGAGACATTCCGGATTCAACAAATGCAGTACAGATATCCTGGTACAGAGGATCACCAAGAGAACCAGGTTCTTTTGTGCGATCCAGAACAGTAATATTAGTAGTAGAAGCAGGAAGAACGTTGAGGAAAAATTCGGTGAGGAATGGGCGGTACATACGTACTTTGATGAGACCCACTTTCTCGCCTTCTGCAACGAGCTTATTAACTACTTCTTCAATGGCTTCACAACCGGAACCCATTGCAACGATGACTCTTTCAGCTTCATCGTGACCAACGTAATCAAAAGGTTTGTAGTAACGGCCGGTGAGGTCACCAACGCGTTTCATGCAATTAACTACGATAGAAGGGACCTGATCGTAGAAACCATTAGCAGCTTCACGAGCCTGATAGTAAATGTCAGGGTTCTGAGCTGTACCGCGGATAGCAGGATTTTCTGGATTCATTCCTCTTGCGCGGAAAGATGCAACTGCGTCCCAATCAACGAGGGAAGCCATATCATCGTAATCAATTACTTCAATCTTCTGAATTTCATGAGAAGTACGGAATCCGTCAAACATGTGAAGGAAAGGTACGCTTGATTCGATAGAAGCAAGGTGAGAAATAAGCGCAATATCCATGCATTCCTGAACAGAGCTGGATGCAAGCATTGCGAAACCTGTCTGACGACAAGCCATAACGTCCTGATGATCACCGAAAATGGAAAGTGCCTGCGCAGCAATTGCACGAGCAGAAACATGAAAAACACCGGGAAGAAGCTCACCGGAGATTTTATACATGTTGGGGATCATGAGCAGGAGACCCTGCGATGCTGTGTAAGTAGAAGTAAGAGCACCTGCAGAAAGAGCACCGTGAACGGCTCCTGCAGCACCAGCTTCAGACTGAAGCTGTTTAACGTTGAGGACCTGACCAAAGATATTTTTGCGACCCTGTGCTGCCCACTCTTCTGCGACTTCACCCATGGTGGATGAAGGAGTGATGGGGTAGATGGCTGCTGTATCACTCATCGCATACGATACGTGAGCGGTAGCGGTGTTACCATCCATAGTTTTCATGTTCTTAGCCATTAAGTAAGCTCCTTAAGAGATTTTAATGTAGTAACCTCACCGAGTAATAAAAAACCTTGCGAAACAATCGGAACCCAAGTGCAAGGTTGAACACTCATGAACTGCTCTTTAATCAATTTACGTGCCAAATCTATTTTTAAATTTTAAATATGCATATTCAGGCACTTAACATGTCAAGACTATTCCCAAATCCTACATACATAACTATCAGTCTGAAAATTAGGACTCTATTATATATTATATGTCTTCATTTCAACCACGATTAAGATTTGCAACGCTCAAGAAATCCTCTTTAGGTATTGCCTGCCGTACATATTAAATAGAAAAGCCTTGTCCTATTTTTAGGACAAGGCTTTTCTTAAAAATCAGACTGATTAGTTAATCAACTATTTTAATTACACAATATAATAAAAATCACTATGCTAATCACTACACTTTTATATCATGTTTTTTAAGTAATGCATAAAAATGGGAGCGGGAAAGACCTGAAATCTTTAGAATTGTCTGAGTTTCACCGTGATATCTGTTAAGCAATTCCTCTAAATACCTTTTTTCAGCCATTCCTTTAAATAATTTTAATGGGGGAAGGTCTTCAACAAAAAGACTGGCAACAGTTGCAGCAAATGCAGGTTGAGGTTGAGCTTCATATGATTCTGATTTCTCAGACAGCCCTTTATTCTCTCTATTTGAATTTTCATTAAGCGAATTATCAGCGTAGCTTTTCTTCTCAAGATTAAATTTAGCCATTTTAATACGCAAAGCATCCGAAAGATGCATGGCGTAAATAGTGTTTCCACTACCGGATGCGACAAAGGCCTGCTCAACAATATTAAACAGCTGACGTACGTTTCCAGGCCAATCATAATTTTCCAAAACATCATAAAAATCAGAATTGGCAACTTTAGGAGGAACACCATATTGGGTGCTCAAACGTGAGAGATGATGAGCCGTAAGTTCCCTTATATCCCCTTCCCTTTCACGTAACGGAGGAAGATAAATATAAATTGTCTGTATCCTGTAAAGAAGATCCTGCCGAAACTCACCTCGAGCAACCATCGCCTCAAGATCACGATTGGTAGCAGCTACAAGACGAAAATCACTTTTGAACTCTCTATTTTCTCCTACAGGACGATATGTACGTTCCTGCAGAACTCTCAAAAATGATTTCTGCACAGCAAGCGGCATCTCGCCGACTTCATCCAGAAACAATGTACCTTTATCAGCTAATGGGATTAGCCCCTTTCGATCAGCCTGCGCTCCGGTAAACGAACCACGTTTGTGACCAAAAAGAGTACTTTCCACCAACGTCTCAGTAAGTGATGCACAATCAACAATTACAAAATTATTATTTGCACGCCTTGAATTATCATGAATAGTACGGGCGAAAAGCTCTTTACCAGTTCCAGTCTCTCCGTTGACAAGCACATTTGCATCTGAACCGGATGCATGAGCAACAAGATCATAACAACTCTTAATTTCGGCACTTTTTCCAACGATATTATCAAGGTTAAGTGCAACGCACTGTGCCCTGTTTTTCTTTTCATTATGAAATTCAAGCGCACGCCGCATGGAAAGTGATATTTGCTTTACAGATGAAGGTTTCACAAGAAAATCCCATGCTCCCCCCTGAATGGCTAGCTCTGCACCATCAGCATCTCCCTTACCAGTCAGGATAATAACCTCTGGATTTCCTGCTGAGTCCTTAACCTGCTGCAAGTAATCGAGACCATTACCATCCGGAAGTGAAATATCCAGAAACACCAGATCAAATTCACTTTTTGTTACCTTTGCGACTCCGTCTTTAAGATTATATGCACTTACAGAATCGTGCCCTGTGCGGGCAATAAGGCTTTCAATAGTCTCGCAGACCTGAACATCATCATCAATAATCAGGATTCTACCCATTTATATTCTCCGCTGAAGTAAGAACTTCCCTTACAGCATCTGCAATTAATGTTTTATTATATGGTTTCAATAAAATCTTTTTAACATTCTTTATATCGCTATCGGCATCAGTAACATATTCCAGAACTGCGCGACGTCCTGAAACGACCATCACAGGAAGCTTCGGTGCAACAGCATGTACCTGACGGGCCAACTCAATACCATTGGTATGCGGCATATCATAATCTGTTATCATTAAATCGAATTTGTCAGGATGCTTGCCTACTAATATAAATGCCTCCTTAGGGGAAGCCATTGCAGTAACTTGATACCCCAGACTTTCAAGTATGCGGGGAGTTGTCTCAAGTTGATCCTCATCATCCTCTACAAAAAGAATATTTTCCTGACCAAGAGGCAATGATCCAAAACTTTTACGTTGCACATCCCTAAGTTGTCCCTGAACAGGAAGATATATTTCAAATGTTGTTTTCACATTCGGTGTACTGTTAACTGAGATTCCCCCGCCATGCCCCTTAATCAGACCATGAACAACCGCAAGGCCCAGTCCTGTTCCCTCTGCTTTTCCTTTAGTGGTAAAGAAGGGATCAAAAATTTTATCAAGAATTTCGACGGGAATACCTGGACCGTTATCAGAAATTTCAAGACGCAGATAAACTCCGGGCGCAACACGCATGAATTGAGCTTGTTCATCACTTACTTCAACAGTTGTAAGTGAAACCTCAATACGCCCTCCTCCTCCACGTAACGACTGGAAAGAATTGGTACACAAATTCATAATAACCTGATGAATCTGGGTAGGATCAGCCATAATCAAAGGAGCGCCTTCAGGAACTTTGGCCTTAACAGCAATATTTCTTGGCAATGAAGCCATAATAAAATCAACCGTTTCTTTTACCACTTCACCTATATCAGTAGGTTTAAAACCTTCCTGTGAAGGACGACTGAAGGTAAGTATTTGCTTAACAACCCGGCTACCACGCTGAGCAGCTTTGATAGCCCGGTCAAGATCTTTCCATGTAATGGTCCCTTCATCAATGTCAGTCAATGCAAGTTCCACTGAGTTCATAATAGAAGTCAGAATATTATTGAAGTCATGCGATATGCCGCCCGCTAGAGTACCGATTGCTTCCATCTTCTGAGATTGGAGCAGCTGTTTTTCAAGGTTAACTTTACGAGTGACATCCTGAGCAGTAGAGAGTGTTCCGACAACCTGAGCCCGCTCATTATAAAGCGGAACTTTGTTAATTTCTAACCAGACAGGTTCACAACCTTCACGGTTCATAGCCCAACTGATACGCAAAAGGGGTCTACCAGTCTCAATAACTTCCTTATCCCAGAGAGCAGCTTTAGCTGTAAATCTTTTATCCGTCTTAAGTTCTTCATCGCTCTTTCCTATTATGGTTGACGGGGAAGTGAGTTCAAAAAAATCAGTAAAAAACCGATTCGCCCCAAGATACCTTTGTCGCTTGTCTTTCCAGCATATAAGCAAAGGCAAAGTATCCATCAGAATTTCCTGAAACGCCAACTGAGCTGTTATCCTCTTCTCAATTTTACGCCGCTGAATTATAGAAATGACCAGCATAACAAGAATCATGGATAGAACCAGAATAGAAACAATAATGTTCCAGAAAACCTTCTTGTTGAGCTTATAAAAATAGTCGGGAGTATTTATTATAATGCTATCTTCAGGAAGAAGTTCCTGATCAATCTTGAATCTCTCCAATACATTGTAATCAAACATAAATTTTTCATTAGTAGGCGTAACCACCCGTATATGTGGCATTTTCCCTTTCTTGAGGATAGAGACTACCATATTAGCAGCCTGAGACCCCTGTTCCAATCCAGAAAGAAGCTTGCCACCAACAATTCCGTGCCCAAGCAGAAACTCCCAGATACTGAAAATCATAACATCAGTATTATCACAAAGAATTTCCAAAACCTCTTCAGCAGTATAAAGCTCGCCGTGCGCCCCTTTATAAAAGGGTGTAAAAAGCAAAATTTCATTGCGATCCATGTCACGAGCTTTAGCAAGAAGATCATCAAGAGGCAGATCATCCCAATATTCAAATTTGAGTCTATCACTAAATTCAGGTTCAGCCTTCCTAATCTGCTCTAAAATTGCTTTGGATGTAACGGACTTGTCACCAACGACCACGACTCTTTTCAGATCAGGAATAATCTTCGAAACCATGTTAAGATTAGACCTCATATCAGGATGCTCCAGAACACCTGCATAATTATCCTTACCGGAAATAAAACTTGGTTTAAAATCATTGATACCACAAAATATAACAGGAACATCCGGGAACAAGTCTTCCTGATATTTAAGAATAAAATTCAAAGCATTATTATCAGACACAATGATTGCAGAAAATTTGTATCCTCTATATTTATAGGCATAATATGAATGAAGAATATCCATGAATTTTGTACCGTAAAAACGCTTAGTGTCCATATATTCAATATGTAAATCTACTGTTAATCCACTGGAATTAAGTACATCTCTAACTCCACTTAAAATATCATCAGACCATGCATAACCATTCTGATACGAATTCAGAAAAAGTACGTTAAATTTTTCATTCTCCGCAAAGGCACTTGAAGAATAAGATATTATTAATAACAAAGTAATTATCGTGAAAAAATGTCTCACTTACAAAATTCTCCCGTTTCAGGAAATTGAAACGTTTTCAGCTAGGGTATTTAATCAACTGTAATCAGAAAAAATCTTCATTTCAGGCTTTATCTGCATACAAGAATTATACCTAAGTTACATTACATATACATATTGAATAAGACATGCTAACTGCTCCTTACCACATATTTTTGGAGAAAAAATGATAAAAATTATAATCTTTATACTAATTCTGTGTTTCACGCCCATTACTTTACTGTTTGGCCCTTCAACTATGAACGTAGATGCAAAGCAGCCCACTACTAACCCGATCACGGTGAAACTTACAGCCAGTCAGGTTGGCCCCCTTGAAAACGATAATGTCGATCTAGGAGTCTCTAATATTAAATATCTTGGCACGTTACTATTATATAGCCCTCATCCAGCATTTGGAGGATTTTCTGATCTGCTCATAAGTAATGACAGAAAATCTTTACTCGCTGTAACTGATATGGGTTTTTGGATGAAAGCTGATATAAAATATTCGCCTAGCGGTTTTCTACGCACAGTTTCAGAGAAAGCACAACTGGGACAGCTCTGCGATACCAATGGAAATACATACTCAATAAAATATAATGCTGACGCTGAAGGTTTAAGCCGTGCACCAGGAGGGGGATATCTGGTATCTTTTGAAAGAATTCACCGCATTAATTTATTCAAAAATAAAAATTTGAGCTTAGCTGGAAAACCAACTAATTTTACAGCTCCAAAAAAAATTAAAGATCTACCGGACAACAGCGGAATTGAATCCATGCTCCTCCTACCCAATAAGGATCTGCTCATTATATCGGAAGGTGACTCTAAATCAGGTCCGTTATCCTACGCATCAATACTTAAGAAGAAAAAATGGACTGAATATATGTATCAGAGAAGTCAGGATTATCGCCCAACCTCCGCAGCAAATCTTCCTGCCAATGAAGTTCTGATACTTGAACGCAGATATAAAGGCCCGGGCACACTCGGAATAAGATTTAGAAAATTTAACTCAAATGAAATTAAGGCCGACCAAAATGTTCGACCAGAACTTGTTTTTGAGCTCCCGTCTATACTTCCACTAGACAATTATGAAGGAGTAGACACAATCACAACTGAGGATGGAAAAACTTTCATATATATAATATCCGATGATAATTTTTCACCACTTCAACATACATTATTAACTCTTTTCGAACTAAATCCTGACAGACAAAATTGATCGTAATATGTTCTATACTTACAGACATAAAAACATTTTTAAACAATTAAATCAGCCTTTTAGTCAACACGGCGAAAGAATTGATTATTTAAGGAAAATCTAAAATTATATCATTTATTTTTAAAGATTCATTGTTTTGTCATGCAATAGGAGTTATTATATTTCTAAATACAACTCATAGAAAAGGAGCGCCCTATGAAGGAAGACAAGAATGTTAAGAAGAAATTGGATTTGCCAGTGTGTATGATGAAAAACATCATAAGTAAACATGAGTATTTAGTAATGACACCTGACAGCTGGTATAATCAGGATAGACGCAGTTCAATCATGAATGCCGATTTTAGACAAATGAATTCGGCTCGGGACAAAAGATAAAAACATAGAGTTGAGGATACTATGGTAGTGAGTAGCAACTAGTCCTCCTTTTAAAAAAGACATTAAAAGGAGGACTTTTATTTCATTTTGAAAACCAGATCAAATTTGGCCCCATTATCTGAATAAGCCTTCATTGAACCTTCAATCTGATTAACAAGTGTATCAATCAGAACATGCCCCAGGCTACCAGTACGTTCAAGACCATTTTCAATTCCAATTCCGTTGTCAGAAACAGTCATAAAAATATTTTCACCACTAAACTCCAGTTTAACAGAAATCCTTTTAGATTTCTGAATATAATCTTCTGGAAAAGCATGAGTTATAGCGTTGGTAAGCAGTTCATTTACAATTAAACCGCACGGCAGCGCCTGTTCAATTGGGAGCATAATAGAATCAAGACTAGTTACAAATTCTACATTACCAGCAGCGCCATATGAATTTATTAATGATGACCCGAGCCCCTTAATATACTTCCCAAAATCAATACTGCTCAAATCATCAGATCTATAAAGCTGCTCATGTACGTATGCCATTGACCGTACCCGATCTATACTATGCTTAATAAGCACCAAATCCTGCGGATCTTTTATATAATCCGTTTGCAGGTTCAGTAGGCTGCATATAACCTGCATATTATTTTTTACTCGATGATGAACCTCTTTAAGCAGAGTTTCTTTTTCAAGCAATGACTTGCGTACTTTCTCTTCAGACTTCTTTTTGCCAACAATATTCCACATACCTTCAAGAAGCAGGGTCAAATTTCTTACATTATCACTATCATAACCACCATCCTTATTAACAAAAACAGCCAGGGCAACCACCTTCCCTGTTTCGCGAATAGGAATAGCTAAAAAATTTTCAACACTACCACTTGTGAATGGATATATCGAGCTATCTGGTTCAACTGAATTTTCAAGAACAGGGCTGCGCTTGACAACAGCTTCTTTCCATATTCCACAGACATCTATACTTTCGGGTTCAGGAAGCATATTTTTCTTTCCATAGTGGCTCAGACTGCTCCAATAACAAAACCCTGTACTATTGCCGTGCCCTGTCAAAAGAGTGATAAATCCAAGTTCACTTTGTGAAAGCTCTACTCCTTTGCTAAGAGCAAAATCGAAAAATACAGACGATGAAGACTCATTCATATGAGCCATCTCATAGAGAGCCCTTAATCTATTCCTATTTAAAACAGCTCTTTTATCGGCATCAATCCTATCTGTAATATCTCTTGCGATTGTTAAAATTTTATTTTCACCGTCAAAATCAACCCTTCGTGAATTTACTTCAACTAAAATTTTATTACCATTTTTCGTACTATGCTCAATAAAATTAACATGGTTATCACTATTAAAAATAAAATTCCTACTTGAACGTCTGCTTATTAAATCATCAGGTGTCATTTTTAAAATTTCATCAAGGGAGTACCCTAAACGATCACAGGCAACATTATTAGCATCTATAAAAGTTCCTCCTTCATCATGAACAAATATAGCATCACCTGCCCCATCAAATAGAGCTTTATAAAGTTTTTCTGACCGCTTCAATGCCTGTTTGACTACACGCTCTTCGGTTATATCAGTTATGACAATCTGAACACCTTCATACCTGCAATCAGAATCAAAGACTGGAATAAATTTAAGATACAAAAAAAGAATTTCTCCAGAGTCTACGACAAGATCACATTCAATTTTTTCAATAGCTCTGGAAATTTTCTGCCGAACAAGCAATTCATATATATTTTGCTGTGCAGTTTCGGACAATGCATGGAATAAACTGGGTATATCAAAATCATCATGACTTGTTTTAAAAATCTGTAAAGCACTCTGATTTACAAAAATATAATCAAAATTTTCATCTAAAACGAGAACACCTTGATCAATATTTTCAACCAGATGCACATAAGACTCAGCTTTAGACAAAACCATTTTATTTTCAGATAGACTTGGATCAGAGTCATAAATTGAACATAATTTATTCTCTAGAACGGCGACTCTAGCAAGTGCAGCCTCAAGCTCTTTATTAAGACCTTCTTCGCGAAGGCCGCTTATGGTATTCATTTAAAACTCCAAAACAATATGCACATAATTGAATTAATTATTGAAAGTAAGCTTGTTAAAAAGGATTACTGTAAATTATTCACAATTGATCCCATAATTCCGGCTGATGCGTCTTCGTCCCTGATAATGCTATATCAGACTTTAAATTCAGCAACTTGTGAAGAAGTACTACTCTAATCAATTGCAACATTCGAATCTACATCCACTCTATTACGGGATCAACCCTACCCGCACGGAATATGAACCACAGTAAGAAGCTAGTCAATACGCTGCACATAAGCATAACTCTGACATATAAAAATCTAGCTATAATGCAAAAAAAAGCGGCCAGTTTCCTGACCGCTTAAAAATTAATTTTAACTAAAACTATAGAACATTGTTTTCGCGTAACTCATTCATTACTTGAACTTTATTAAAAGGCTTAACAATATAACAACTGGCACAACCCTTAAAAAATGCCTGACTAACATTTTTTGTATCCTTAAGCGAAGTGATCATAACCAACTTAAATTCATCTGGTCCATCTACATTCATACTTTTTTCAAGGTCCCGCAATTTTTTTGTAACCTCGTGCCCATCCATCTCAGGCATAAGAATATCCATAAAAATAGTGCTATAAGGATCTTTCTCAGCATAAGCTTCCTGATATTTATCTATAGCTTCAGCCCCACTAAAAACAGCATCTAGACGTGCATATGGTGATAATAGCTGCTCCAAATACATATGGACGGTTTCATCGTCATCAATAATAAGAAACCTCATATACCCTCTCTCCATAATGAAAAATATTTAAAAAATATCAAGTACGAATATTTTCACATAAGTTTGACAATAAAATAAATGTAACTTCATAGCAATACTAAATTCATAAATTACAACATAGAACAATAAAATTATAGCCAGTTGTGAAGAATATTATTTGGAAATACAAAAAAGCCGCCTCCCGATTAAGGGAAGCGGCTGTAGAATCTATATAACTAAAAAATCAAATATCAACACCATAAGCCTTGATAACAGCCATACCACCCTGAGTATTATGTACTTCTTCAAAACCTAAAGCATCGAGCATAACTTGAGCTTCATAAGAGCGGCCACCAGTATTGCAGACAAGTACCAACTTTTTATCCTTGGGCAACTCTTCATAACGTTTAGGAATCTCTCCCTGCGGAATGTTGTGCCAGTATTCAGGATATTTTTTGAGAAATGGTTCTGCATCTGCAGATTCTCGAACATCAAGAAAGCAAAACTTTCCACTTTCACGATTTGCCCAGTATTCGGCAAAAGTATCAGGACCATGACCATGATTCATTCCTGAAATTGCATTATCTGCCATGTTTGCGATAGCATTAAGCACATCCATTGCAGAAGCAAAAGGAGGAGAATAAGGGACCTCAAGGTTGCTGATATCTTCAATTTTAGGCTGAAATTTCATTAGAGCAGCAACAGCATTAATACGCCCTACCATTGCGTCACCACCTGCAGAATACCCCTGTAGGCCAAGAACACGTCTGGTAGCTTTATCAACAACCATTTCCAGAGTCATCATATCCTTCTCTGGATAAAAATGAGCTCTATCAGCCATGATCAACAAAACGCTTATAGCGTCAAACCCGGCCTGTCTAGCAGCTCCAAGGCTCATGCCAGTACCTGACATAGCGCGCTCAAAAATCTTTACAACCCAAGAACCAGCTGCTGGGGGAAATGTTTCACTGTGACCGGCAAGGTTGCTTCCGATCACTCGTCCCTGTCTATTAGCCATAGAGCCCATAGGTAAAAACATGGGAGAACCGTCAACAGCATTCTTGATAATAACGCAGTCACCGCCTGAAAAAATTGCAGAATCAGATGTGCGCATGGATTCATCAACAAGAATACCACCACGTTCACTGCAATCAAGGCCACACTCACGAGCTAATTTATCATTTGGAATTACACCGGCCGAAACAATTACAATGTCAGCTTCGACTTCGCCATCAGAGGTTACAACCTTTTCGACTTTACCATTGCCTTCAATGCTGGCCACGGTCTGACCGAGCTTAAAAGCAACACCCTGCTCTTCCATATGGTTCTGGCCCATTTTAGCCAGTACGGGACTGCACATACGCGGCAGAATCTGATCAAAAATTTCAACAACAGTAGTTTCAATTCCCCACATATCTGCAAATGCTTCCGCCATTTCAAGGCCGATAAAACCAGCGCCAACGACAACAGCCTTGGCATATTTACCTTTGGTAATGCCCTGCTTTATTTTCTCAGCATCATGCATATTGCCGACATAAAATACATTTTCAAGCTCTTCACCTGGCAGATTAAGCTTACGGGGAGTTGCCCCGGTTGCTATTACAAGCTGATCATAATCGAGTACAGACTCTGCGCCAGACTTTAAATTTTTAATATGAACCTGTTTTTTTGCACGGTCTATTTTAGTAGCTTCTGTTCCTGAAAGGACATCTACCCCTTTAATATCATGAAAAAAAGGCTCATCCCGAACCATATGAAAAGCGGTAGTGCGAAGCTGATTTGCATCCGAGACATCGCCGGAAACAAAATAGGGAATCCCACAACCGCCATATGAAAAAATTTCATCTCTATCAATAAGAGTTACTTTCGCGTCCTGCCTGATTCTTTTAAAACGGCAAGCAGCTTTAGGACCAAGTGCGACAGCACCAATGACAACTACATGTTCTGACATGAACCAAACCTCTGTTTGAGATTAATATAACTTCTGAAAAAAATTCAAAGAAGGGGAATTGTCTTTGGTCTAGCAATTAATCATTTTACCAAATAAAGGCAAGTACGTGCACAGTATTAACTACTCTACTTTTAACTTATAAAGACCTAAAATCAAATTCTCATACCCTCTTAAAAAATGCTCTGACTTAATATCAATAAGTCCAAATATTTTTTATTTAATATATAGAATCTACAAACCACTGAGTCCCGAAAGCTCAAAAAAACAAAAACCTGCAACAGCTATACTGTTACAGGCCTTTAAAAAGTATATTTTCTAGCAGGCTATTTAATTTCTCCTGCTTCAAATCCAATTTTATTGATCATTTCTTTAATTTTATCGACTTCAACTGGACTGCTTTCATCAAAGGTTGCACAACCATTTTCAAGGCTGACTTTAACATTAATAAGTCCATCAATACCACTAAGAACTTTTTCAACAGAACTGACACAATGCTGGCAGCTCATGCCTTTTACTTCTATAGTTTTCAATTGAATCTCCTAATTATTTTCAATCCACTCTATTGCCTCGACAAAATCAAGGGAACCAGTATAAATGGCCTGACCCGAAACAGCACCCTCTAAGCCTTTCGACACTAAGGGCTGAAGATTGATAACATCTTCAAGAGTTGCAACTCCGCCTGCTGCGATGACAGGAAGCTTTGTTTTAGCACAAAGGTCAGACAAAGCGATCAAGTTGACCCCGGTCTGCATTCCGTCACGGCTGATATCAGTATAAATAATAAAAGCGGCACCAGCTGCTTCCATACGAGGGATAATATCCAAAATAGAAATTCCGGCATCTTCAACCCAGCCACGGGATTTAAGCTGACCATTTACAGCATCAAGAGATACCCCGATCTGCCCAGGAAATTTTGCACAAAGTTTTGCAAAAGTTTCTTCATCTTCAAGAGCCATAGTGCCTATGATAAGTCTTTTGACACCAGCCTCAATATACTTTGATGCCGTTTCGATATCACGAATACCACCACCCAGCTGAACAGGAATGCTGAGCTGATTACAAATTTCTTTAATAAGATCAAAGTTTTTAGGAATTCCGCTGAATGCTCCATCAAGATCAACTACATGTAAATACCTTGCACCTTGGTTTTCCCAATAGTTTGCCTGTGCAACAGGGTCACTTGAAAAAACAGTAACAGCATCCGCCTGCCCCTGTGAAAGACGTACACATACGCCGTCTTTAATATCTACAGCTGGAAAAAGAATCATAAACCAAGCTCCATAAGTCCATTATCAAGAGCCTCATCAGCAAGATCCATAGCTTTTACCCATTTACCGCCACGTTTGAAAAACGTCCCAGCATTGAGCACGTTTTCAGATAAAGGCTGCTGAGTTTCATCAAAATGAAATCTTCTGACAATACGCTTGTTGTTAACGTCGATAAGGTAAAGATCAATAATAACAGATGCAGGCTGAATATTATAATCTGCCTTCTGCATTCCACGAAGGTCCTGCCAAAAAAGAATTTGCGGCACCAGAATATAATCAGCTGTCATGCACTCACCTACTTTTACCCAGTAAGCAAACGCAGCTTGACGTCTAGTCCCCATATTTTCAAAAACTTCAATTTCCTGACACTGACGAGTAATTGCCGGACGGGCATAACCAGTCACGCCATGTTTGGAAAGGACTCCAACCATTTTAGCATCAAGCTGCTGCAGGACATCAGCCTTAATAGGCCTTCCTTCCTGAGGAAGATATCCAGCTAAAAGCTCCCAGTTAAAAACAGGATTTGTAAAGCCGGCAATAGCAATGGTGCCAACAGGACGAGGGAGCTTTACAACTTCGCTTTTACTTGCACACCCGCTCAGCAGAGCAAGAGCAAGAACACATGTCATAAACAGATGGACAAGTCGCTTCATTAGTCTAGACTCCCTTTTGTACTTGATACACCCTGCCGATCAACCGACAGAGCCTGTCTGAATGCCAACCCCAAAGCCTTGAAAGCACCTTCCAGAAGGTGATGGCCGTTACGTCCGTATTCAAACTTGATATGTAAATTCATTCCGGCCTTGAAAGCCAGAGATTTAAAAAATTCACGCCACACATCTTTTTCATCGCCAGCTATAATAGGAGGCAGAATATCATCATCATACACAAGATATGCTCTCCCTGAAAGATCAATAACAACTTCGACAAGAGATTCATCCATAGGAACTTTAGCAAAACCGATACGATTAATACCTTTTTTGTCTCCCATGGCTTCAACCATCGCCTGGCCAAGCACTATAGCAATATCTTCCAAGGTATGATGAGAATCTATTTCGAGATCACCTTTACACTTGAGATCAAGATCAAATCCAGCCCAGAAACTCATCAGGGTGAGCATATGATCAGCGAATCCAACTCCGGTTGAAATATCGCTTCGACCTTCACCATCAAGATTTACAGACAAATCAATATCAGTTTCTTTTGTAGTACGGGCAATAGATGCGGATCTCTGAGTCAAAATCAACCTCGCTTATCTGATGCTGCCATATTGGCAGCAATTACATTTCAATCATGTCCTCGTCATAGCCTGCGGCTGAATCACTGGACTTATCTCTTTTCTTTTTTTCTTCAGGCTCAGATTCATTTATCTGCTTTACAGCCTGCTCTTGAATGCCTTCAGAATCAACTGAAGTATCAGAATCTTCGTTACCGGCATTGCTGACAGAACCACCGTCTGGACCGGAATCATCTGGATCATCATTTCCGCCATGATGCTGTTCATTTTTGAGTTTGCGACCACCTCGCTTGCCAAAAAAGTAAGCAACCCAGATGCCTATTTCATAAAGCAAAATAAGTGGCCCAGCCATAAGACTCTGGGTCATAACATCTGGTGGTGTCAATATTGCTGAAACAATGAAGCAAACCAAAATAGCATATTTACGCTTAGAACGCAGTCCTTCAGCAGTGACTACACCTAAACGTGAAAGAAAGAAAATAAACAACGGCAGTTCGAAGATAACGCCAAAAGCAAAAAGTAATTTAAGCGAAAAGCCTAAATATTCTCGCAAAGTGGGCATTGGCCTTATGAATTCATCTGCAAAACCCATAAAAAATTCACAGCCAAAAGGAAAAACTACGTAATAGCCAAACAGAGCACCGCCAACAAAAAAGAATGCGGACAGAAATGCAAGAGGGATCATCCATTTACGCTCATGCTCATATAGTCCCGGTGCAATGAATCCCCACACCTGGGCAAAAATATATGGTGAGACGGTAAAAATACCCGCAACAAAAGCAACTTTTAAATAAGTTACAAATCCTTCCGGAAGAGATGTAAAAATAAGCGTTGAATTCTCTGGAAGTACAGCTACCAATGGAGCCATAAGCAGAGAAAAAAGAGGTTTTGCAAACGAATAGCATGCAAGAAAACCGATTATACAGGCAACAAATATTTTTAAAAACCGTTTGCGCAGCTCTTCAAGGTGTTCAAGAAAAGTCATAGGAGACTCTTCTTCGTCTAGCTCTTCATCTCCATTACCTGATTCAGCTTCACCTGTTTCAGCAACTTCGGTAGAACTTTTTTCATCAAGCAAGTCAGAACCATGCTCTAATCCGGCATCAGAACTATCCTCTGCTTTTGCCGTATGAACTTCCTGAGCCTTTTCTTCAGAATCTTCCAGATTTTCTTCAATCTTTTTAGTGCTCTCAAGGCTCTCATTTTCTACATCAGGAGAATCTTTCCCCGTCGAACTCATGCTTTCTTACCTTCAGTCTCGGTCTTAAGTTCATCAGTGCTAGAAGCTTCATCAGTGTCCACATCAGCAACAGTGGCATTTTCTTCTGCCTGCTGCTTTTGAGCTTCAGCCTGACGAGCCTTTTCCATAGCTTCTTCTTCAGCTTTCTTTCGAACGACTTCCTGTTCCGCTGCTTCTTTTGCTTTTCTTTCTTGATCAGCAGCAGAAATTTCAGCATCTAAAGTAGACTTTACATCATTAGACATCTTTTTAACTTCAGAAAGCCCTTTGCCAAGATTCTTAATCAGTTCAGGAAGTTTCTGAGGGCCGATCAAGATCAAAGCAACAACCAAAATTACTATAAGTTCTGTAGAACCGATACCGAACATATTAATTCCTTAGTTCATTGTGGCAGAAAAAACCATGTATACGCTGCAAGCCTATACCTAGTTCCAAAACTGAATCAGGCATAGGTTTTTCATGAATTGTTGATGTCTTGTAACTGATTTCAAAAACTTTTTCTACGCCTTATCACTACTGAAAATCAGCATATTTCATAATAGTCATATGTTTTTATTAACAAAGACTCAGTTCATTCATTATATGCATAGAATCAATTCACTTTTGGTTGTTAATAACACTTGAAAAGACCAATTCTAAGCAACAAATATTAATATTTTTCTTTCGAAGTATATCAGCGCTTAAGGGAGCATTAAATAAATGAAAGTTACAATCGGTAATAGCTCAGATTATATTAAAAGCACAATCAATTCGCCATCAGGTATTTGTTATTGATCAAGATATCCCTCAAGAATTAGGCTTGGATGGTTTAGACAATATTTCTCATCATGCTCTCGTTACAGGCTGAAAAGTAAGAGAACATCAATTAATTGATATGAAACACCAAATGCCCTGAACAGATAATACGCTCATGAATTATTTTTAATATATATCTTTTTGAGTCTGACACATATTAAAATACCTAAGTCTGCAATTATGCAGACTTAGGTATACTTTATAATAAATTATTATCAAGCTATGTTGTTCGTGGTAACTATTCCCATTCAATGGTTGCCGGCGGCTTTGAAGAGATGTCGAGAACAACTCTGTTTACACCCTTAACCTCATTAATGATGCGATTAGACATACGTGCAAGAATATCGTTTGGTATACGGCTCCAGTCGGCTGTCATAGCGTCAATACTGTCTACTATACGGAGAGCAATAACATGCTCATAAGTACGGTCATCACCCATTACACCAACAGTCTTCAGCGGCAATAAGACAGCAAATCCCTGCCAGACCTTACGATACCAGCCAGTAGCATGCATTTCATTTTGAACAATCTTGTCTGCCTGACGCAGAATTTCAAGACGTTCCTCAGTAATTTCACCAAGAATACGGATAGCGAGACCAGGACCTGGGAACGGCTGGCGCCAGATGATGAACTCGGGTAATCCAAGTTCATAAGCAACTTTACGAACTTCATCTTTGAAGAGTTCGCGCAGTGGCTCGACCAACTTAAGATCCATATCTTCAGGAAGGCCACCAACGTTATGGTGAGATTTAATTACAGCTGAGGGACCTTTAAAAGATTCAGATTCAATTACATCAGGATAAAGTGTTCCCTGTGCAAGGTATTTAACATCTTTAAGAGAAGTTGCTTCTTCATTGAATACATCAATAAATGTGTAACCGATAAGTTTACGTTTCTTCTCAGGATCTTCAACACCGGCAAGCTTATCGAGAAAAAGTTTTGCTGAATCAACACATTTAACATTGAGGTCAAAGTGTTCTTCAAGAAAACCGATAACCTCTTCACGTTCATGCATACGTAGCAGACCGTTATCAACAAAAATACAATGCAGATTTTTACCGATAGCTTTGTGCAGCAGAACAGCGACAACGGTAGAATCAATTCCACCGGAGAGACCGAGAACCACCTTATTATCACCAATTTTTTCACGCATTTCTTCGATGCAGTTTTCAACGAAGGAAGACATGGTCCAATCAGCTTTAAGACCTGCTACTTTGAATACAAAGTTGGAGATAATTGTAGTTCCGCTTTCAGTATGAGCAACTTCAGGATGAAACTGAAGAGCATACATTTTGCGTTCATCGTTAGCCATAGCTGCAAAAGGAATAGACTCGGTAGTTCCGCAAACTTTAAAACCTTCAGGAATAGCTTCAACGCGGTCGCCGTGGCTCATCCAGACAGTAAGTTTTTCAATATCTTCAATACCTTCCCAGAGAACGCAATCATCGGTACCGCAAAATTCTGCTCGACCATACTCACGATCTTCAGAAGAAACAACGCGACCGCCAAGATCATTTGTCATAAGCTGCATGCCATAACAAATACCTAAAACAGGTATACCAAGTTCAAGCAAAGAAGGATCAAGCTGGGGAGAATCTTCTTCTAATACAGAAGAAGGCCCACCGGAAAGAATCAGCGCTCCGGGATTAAGATCCTTAATTTTCTGAGGATCAACATTACAGGGATGGATTTCGGAATATACCCCTGCTTCACGGATTCTGCGGGCAATCAGCTGTGTAAACTGTGACCCGAAATCCAGAATAATTACTTTATTCTCGTGCTGCATGACGACTCCTGAATATTAATAAGAATCTACCCGGTAATTGGGAGCTTCTTTAGTGATGATTACATCATGTACGTGACTTTCTTTAAACCCTGCGGCGGACATGCGTGTGAACTGAGCTTTTTCAGCAAGTTCATCGATAGTCGCGCAACCCACATATCCCATACCGGAACGAAGTCCGCCGAGGATCTGGTAAACACTATCGGAAACAGGCCCTTTATAAGGAACACGACCGACAATACCTTCAGGAACAAGCTTGTTTGTATCCTTCTGAAAATAACGATCAGAACTACCCTGTTTCATAGCGTCAATAGAACCCATACCGCGATAAAGTTTGTAGCTACGTCCCTGATAAAGAACTTTTTCACCGGGACTTTCGTCAGTTCCTGCAAACATAGAACCCATCATAACAGTGTTTGCACCGGCAACTAAAGCTTTGACGACATCACCGGAAAACTTGATACCACCATCACCTATTACACCTATACCACGTTCAGAACATGCTCTGGTTGCTTCCATAATCGCCGTAATCTGGGGAACACCAACACCTGCAACAACACGTGTAGTACATATCGAACCGGGACCAATACCAACTTTAACGGCATTTACTCCTGCATCGATAAGAGCCATAGCACCATCATATGTAGCAATATTACCACCGATAATCTGGGTATCAGGATAACATGAACGTAGTTCACGAATTGCATCAAGAATACCTTTAGAATGGCCGTGAGCTGAATCAAGGGTAAGAAAGTCTACACCGGCAGCAATAAGAGCGGAACTACGTTCCATAAGATCACGCCCAACACCGATAGCAGCACCTACACGTAATCTACCCTGAGAATCTTTAGCAGCATTAGGATACTTTTTGACTTTATCAATATCTTTAATAGTAATCAGACCGGTCAGCTTATTTTCTTCATCTACAACCAACAATTTTTCAATGCGGTTAGTATGGAGATGACGCTTTGCTTCCTCGGTAGAAGTACCTTTCTGAACAGTTATGAGATTACGGCTTGTCATAACTTCGGATACAGCCACATTACGGTCAGTGATAAAACGAACGTCACGATTAGTAATAATACCGACAAGGTGCTCGCCCTTAACAACTGGAAAACCGGAAATTTTAAACTCAGACATAAGGTCAAGAGCTTTACCAACTGTGTCATCAGGATGTACCACAATAGGATCAGTAACCATGCCTGATTCGGATTTTTTAACTCTTTCCACTTCACGAACCTGATCACGGACGCTCATATTTTTATGAACAACCCCTGCACCTCCGTGACGTGCCATCTGAATAGCCATGTCGGACTCGGTTACGGTGTCCATCGCAGCACTGATAAGAGGAATTCCGAGAGTGATCTCTTCGGTAAGCTTGGCGGTTAAGTCCACGCTATCAGGAAGAACTTCCGAATAGGCGGGCAAAAGCAGAACATCGTCAAAAGTCAGAGCCTGACCAACTACCTTTTCCATATTGCCCTCGCATTATGTTTTTGAAATATTATCTAAAAGAAAAGAGAAACCATATACTGATGATTCCTCTCAAGGCTCCAGCCCGGTCTTCTGGCGGACGGCGGGACATGTTGCCGGCAGTTTCAATCGGGTTTGTGACAGGTTCTTCCCTGCCGGGATTTTCAAACTTTGATAAACAGATTATATACTTTTTTGCCTCAGACTCAAGGCCCGTACAAAAAAGTTATTAAAAGTGTTCGGCCCCGCATATGTGCGGGGCCGATTTTTGTCAACTCTAAAGTCCTAGGTAAGCCTTTTTTATTTCCTCGTTCGCAAGTAGATTCTCGCTACTGTCAGAGAGTATAATCTCCCCATTTTCCATGACATATCCTCTATGGGCTGTCTTAAGAGCGAGGTTCGCATTTTGTTCAACAAGAAAAACAGTTGTACCGCTCTCTTCGTTAATTTTCTTGATGATTTCAAAAATCTGCCGAATAATCAGCGGAGCCAATCCAAGCGAAGGCTCATCCAGCAGCAAAAGCTTTGGGCGCGCCATAAGTGCCCTTGAAATTGCAAGCATCTGCTGCTCACCACCCGATAAATTACCTCCCGCCTGTTTACGGCGTTCCCACAGGATAGGAAAAAGTTCATAAACATGATCCATGTCATCTTTAATTCCATCCTTGTCATCACGCAGAAAAGCACCCATATCGAGATTTTCAGTAATTGTCAGATCTGGAAAAATAAGACGCCCTTCAGGGACCTGTGAAATCCCCATTTTGACGATCTTATCAGGATTAAGTTTGTTGATAGACTGACCATTATATAAAACTTCGCCTGTACGGGGTGGAACAACACCGCTGATAGTCATAAGCGTTGTTGTCTTGCCGGCGCCGTTAGCTCCGATCAAAGTAATAATTTCACCCTGCTCAACTTCGATATTAATATTTCGAAGAGCCTGTATATTACCGTAAAAAGTATTAATATTTTTAAGTTTAAGCATCTAGGTCTTCTCCGAGGTAGGCCTTGATAACAGCTGGATTTTCGCTGACTTCCTGAGGTGTGCCGTGAGCAATCTCACGTCCATATTCAAGAACAAACAGCCGATCAGAAAGACTCATCACCATTTTCATATCATGCTCAATGAGTAAAACTGATATTCTATGTTTTTCCTTGATTGAAACAATTAATTCCTCTAGCTCAAGGGTCTCCTGAGGATTCATACCTGCGGCGGGTTCGTCCAGCAGCAGAATAAAAGGATCTGTAGCCAACGCGCGTGCTATTTCAAGACGCCTTTGTGCTCCATAAGGCAGATTGCGGGCACGTTCATCCGCAAACTGCTCAAGACCAAGCTCTTTCAAAAGTTCATAACTTTTGATGATTGTTTCCTGTTCTTCTTTTTTTGTACGCGGATCTCGAAAAATTGCACCGAGAAATGTTGCTTTGGTACGGCAGTGACACCCGATCATAACATTTTCAATAACTGACATGGACGGAAAAAGTCTGATATTTTGAAATGTACGAGCCATTCCAAGCTCAGTCACATGATTGGTCTTCATCCCATTGATTCTTTTCGGACCATCTCCTTTAGGATCAATAATTACATCACCTGATGTAGGGGTATAAATACCGGTAATACAGTTAAAAAAGGTTGTTTTACCGGCTCCGTTAGGTCCGATGAGAGCTACAATCTCTCCTTCCTTAACATTAAGATCAACATCATCAAGTGCACGCAAGCCACCAAAGTCTTTACAGACACCCTTTACATCAAGAACAAATCTTTCTTCATTATTCATTGGCGCCACCTAAAGCCTTCTTCACAGCACTGATATCAATTTTCTTACGCACATCCCTAATAAGTCCCTGAGGTCTGAACACCATAACCAAAACCATTGTGGCTCCGAAAACAAGCATACGGTATTCAGAGAAATCTCTCAAATATTCCGGGAGTAAGCTTAATACAAAAGCGCCTAAAATAACGCCTAAAGTAGAGCCCATACCACCAAGAACTACGATTGAAAGAATAATTGCCGATTCAAGAAATGTGAAGGATGCAGGATTGATGAATGATGTCTTGGCGGCAAAAACAACTCCGACCATCCCGGCCCATGTAGCGCCAAGAGAGAAAGCCAGAAGTTTAGTTTTCATTTTATCAATGCCCATTGCCTGACATGCAATTTCATCTTCACGAAGAGCCTGCCAAGCACGACCTATACGTGAATTTTTAAGCCTGCTCACAACAAAGATCGTAAAAACAACAAGAACCAGCATCAAGTAGTACATAAAATAAATCGAACCGCTCAGCCCTGACACTAAACCAAAAAAGTCTGGACGTGGGATATTGGCTATACCTGACGGTCCGTGAGTGAATTCACCCCAGTTTTCAAGGACAAGACGGATAATTTCACCAAAACCGAGAGTAACAATAGCAAGATAGTCACCACGCAACCGGAGCACAGGAAAACCAAGCAGAAGACCGCAAGTAGCGCCAAGCAGTGCTCCTACAGGAAGTGCTATCCAAAAACTGACTCCCCAATAAAGATTCAACAAAGCATATGAATATGCACCGACGGCATAAAATGCGACGAAACCAAGGTCGAGCAATCCCGCAAGTCCTACAACTATATTCAGGCCAAGCCCGAGCACTACATAAATGAGTGCCGAGATCATGATATTGACCTGATACATAGAAAATAATTTAGGAAAGCAGATAGCAAAAACAATAAGTACTGCAAGAAGTGGATAGTAGAATTTTGGATTAGTCAGTAATTTAGAACTAAAAGTTACTTTCTCCTCGTTTGACTGCTCTTCCTGTTGCATACCATGCTCTTTTCTGTTCAGTAGAAATCTCCAAACAAAAGAAAGTACAAAAACAGCAGCCCCGACATATAAAACTCTGTCCAAATGCCAAGTAACGGACTTATCAATTGTGTTCACAAAGACTCCCATAATGGGCAAAGTCAAAAACATGAACCACAATGAAGCCAGTATAGATTTTTTTAAGCCTTCCATATTACAAATTTTCCATTTTTATCTTTTTGATCAGCAGGATTTTCATATATCCTGACTTAAGATGAATAATTGAGCAGCTTAAACTTTCTGAACCGGAGCCTTACCGAGAAGTCCGGAAGGTCTGAAAATAAGGATCAGAACCAGCAGTGCGAAAGCGAAAACGTCCTCGTAGTCACTGGAAACATACCCGGTACAAAAACTCTCGGTCCACCCAAGAAGAAGTCCTCCGAGCATTGCTCCCGGAACAGAGCCAATGCCACCGAGAACAGCTGCGGTGAAGGCCTTAATACCTGCGATAAATCCGATAAAAAAGTTGATCTGACCAATATGAGAAGCGATAAGCACTCCACCAACAGCAGCCAGAGAGGAACCTATTACAAATGTGGCGGAAATTACCTGATCCACATTAATACCGACCAGCATAGCCATTTTACGGTTTTGAGCCGTGGCGCGCATGGCTTTGCCTATTCTGGTAAATTTAATAAAAAGGTTCAGAGCAACCATGACCACAGCTGCAACGACAATGATAAGAAAATCAGATGAGCCGATCATGGATGAATACTTATGAAGAAAACCGAATTCAGGTGTCAGACTTGGAAAGGATAAAAAGTCAGAAGTCTGAGAAAGCATTACATAGTTTTGTAGAAAAATTGACATACCAATTGCAGATATAAGCGGAGAGAGTCTTGGCGCACCTCTAAGTGGACGGTAAGCAATCTTTTCCAGGGTGTAGCCATAAGCAGCGGCATAAACAACCGCAGCCATTGTAGCCATAACCATGATAGAAGCAGCAGGAAACCCGAAGCTGGTCAAAATACCAGCAACAGTTAGCCCTACGAAAGCTCCGATCATATATATTTCACCGTGTGCGAAATTGATCAACTCAATAATACCGTAAACCATTGTGTAACCGAGGGCGATAAGCGCATAAATACTGCCTCTGGTCAGACCGCTAAAAAATAGTTCCAGAAAATAGTCCATTGAAATCCCTGCTGAATCAAGACTCAGGAGGCAGACACCAGTCCGCCCCCTGAACCGGAATTACGTTTAAGAAAGTAAACAGAAGTTATTTAACTTCTACATACTCACCGTTTCTAACTTGATATACGGAGAAACCTACACCTATAGCATCACCCTTTGAATCAAATTTGATTTTACCAACAGGAGTTTCAACTTCATGTGTACGCAGAGCTTCTACGATTTTGTCATAATCAGTTGATCCTGAATTTTCGATAGCTTTCAGCAAAGCAATAGCAGCTGAATAAGCTTCGAAAAAGAAAGCACCGGGTTCACCTTCGTGGGAAGCCTTGTACTGCTCAAGAGCAACTTTATACATAGGATTAGCAGTTATATCACGGGGACCGGTTGCATAAACACCTTCAGCAGCTGCTGCTGCAACATCAATGAAGGTTTTCGCTTTAACACCATCATCAGAGATGAATGGGACAGTCATTTTCTTTTTACGCATCTGGGATACAATTTTGGAAGCTTCAGGATGATAACCACCGAAAATAACACCGTCAGCTCCGGAAGCTCTAATTTTCTGTACAACAGCAGAATAGTCAACTGCACCAGGAGTTACTCCTTCAAAAAGGGCAACTTTGGCTGAGCCTGATTCTTCGACATATTTTTTAGCAAATTCAGCAAAACCTTTACCATAGTCACCTTTATCATGAATGATGGCTATGTTTTTGAGGCCAAGATTTTCCATTGCGAACTTACTTGCCAGTGCAGCCTGAGCATCATCTGAGGCAATAGTTCTGAAAAAATTTGGATAGTCACCGCTCTGAGTCAGAGCAGGATTGGTTGCGGAAGGAGACATGCAGACAAGATTGGATTCCTTATAAATAGGAAGAGCTGCTTTGGTTGCACCTGAGCAGATATGTCCCAGCACAACGGTAGCTTTATCAGAAACGAGCTTGAAAGCTGCGTTGGTAGCAAATTCCGGTTTGCACTGATCATCCTGCATAGAAAGAACAACCTGTGCACCGTTGATACCACCTGCATCATTAACTGCTTTTACAACAAGCTTTGCTGCTTCAACAGTAGGAAGACCGTAGGAAGCAAGGTCACCACTGTGTGCTCCAGGAACACCAAGAAGAATTGTCTTGGCAGAAACCGGGGCAGCTTTTTCAGAGGTTTCTTTTTTTGCGGGGGCATCGTCTTTTTTCTCGCCGCTGCAACCGATAAGACCAACGGTCAACATCAGAGCAGCAACCAGAACCAGCAATGAACGTTTCATCATTACACTCCTTGACTACTTTAATTTGTGGGGCATATCGCCCGAGTTACCATATTCACCTGCGTAACAACTCGTGCTTTGAAAAGTCACAAGATGAAACGTGAAACACCTTATCATGCACATGCTACTGTTGAAAACAGCCAGCTACTTAAAATTTGATCCGAGACCATATTTTCTGTTCAAATCCGGCAAGACGAACAAAAAATGCATTTTAAGCATAAGATTCAAACTTTGTACCCATTGATTAGTCAAAATTAAGCAAACTTGTCAATGTTTAGCGAATAAATACGAATTAAGTAATAAAATTTTACCAGCTCGTAAAAAGCACCACTTCTTCATCAAAAGAATTCATGACTAATCAAAGATTCTCTTTAGATAAATAATCATTTCAGAAAAAATTAAAAAAAAAGGAGTCCGCCTAAATACGAACTCCTTTTTTTAAATCATTATTGCTCTGGGTGAGGATCCTTTATAAGTTCCTCTTCTGCCCTTTTCTTCATATCAGCCGGCGTTTTCGGATTATCAATAATTTTCTTAAAATGCTCCTCAGCTTCATCATGCTTGTGGAGGTAATATTTTTTGATAATGCCTACATTAAACTGAGCCATGGATTCATCGGGGTTAAAGGCGAGAATTTCATCAAAAGCCGCAGCAGCTTTTTCAAACTGCTCGCCCTGATAGTAACACATTCCAAGGCCCATGAGGGCCTGTTCATTTTCAGGTTCCTTTGCAACAACTTTTTCAAAGAATACCTGAGCACGTTCATAAGCCCGGATCATCATAAAAGAATTGGCAAGTTCAAGCTGAATTTCCATATTCTCCGGATCTTTGCCCATTTTCTCCATAAGGCCGCGGACACGCTTCATACTTGCTTCATTCATACCGCTGCCCATCCCGCCCGGCATTCCACCAGAAGATCTTTGACCACCTTCCTGCTGAAACTCAACTTTGTTACCCGGATGATTCATACGGTATGTCAATGAAGCAATAAAAATTACCACAAGTGACATCCCGAGCATCCAAACAACAGCTTTCTGTCCACCAGAAAGAGATAAGCCCTTATTATCTATCATTATCGAGTAACTCCATCTGCCTGATGCGGCGTTCCATGGATGTTCCCTTTGCTGCAATAAACACCAGATAGCCGGCGATCACAGCCCACGCAGCAATATTTCCAATTAGAAGATAAGTTTCACTATTCATATATATTACTCCTGATTTATACTATTCGTTATCCCACACCATACGGGCATCAAGCTTACCGGACAGGTGTAGCTGACGGAATCTGACCATGAGGAGAACAAGCCAGAATAAACCGAAAGCAACTACATTGACGAGCAATGTTGTCAACATTTCAGGTTCCATTCCTCCTCCCTTTGCACCGATTATATTCGGGTGTACACTTCTCCATAGTCTTGCAGAATAAAAAACGAGAGGGACATCAACAAAAGCGACTATTCCGAGAACTGCACAAACAAGGGATCTTCGTTCAGCTGACATAGGAGATGTACGCAGAACCAGATACGCAGCATAAACAAACCACATAATAAGAGTGGTTGTCAGCCTTGGATCCCACGTCCACCAGACATTCCATGCAGCCCGTCCCCATAGGGAACCGGTAATAAGAGCGACTCCGCTAAAAACAACTCCGATTTCAGCAGCAGCTCCGGCTATATAATCATATTTAATATTTCTTTTAAGCAAATACGCAGCGCTAAAAATAAAAACCACGAAAAAACTTATCATGGCCCAGACCGCCATAGGCATATGAGTGTAGAAAATTTTCTGCACCAGCCCCATGGTCATCTCGACGGGAGCGTACATCCAGATGAAATACTGTCCGACGCACAAGGCAATGCCGGAGATAAGTGCCGCAATTGCAAGATTCATTTAAAAGCTCCATAAAAACAATATGTTTATCGGAAAGCAATTATCTACTGCTCACCGCTATATACAAAAGGAAAGAGGATAAGTCCCGCACCGCTGAAAAGAGCTGAAGCGGAAATAATAATTCCCATCCATGAACTCTCATCCATTATGGTAACCCCGGAAAAAACCGAAGTCATCAGCTGAATTGCTCCAAGCAGAATAGGCAGAAGTAGAGGAAAAAGAATCACCGACAAAAGAGATTCTCTTGCAGCCTGCCCTTGCGATATTGCACCGAGCAATGCGCCAAGAGCTACAAGTCCCCAGTCTGCAGCAAAAAGGGTTGCAGCGAAAATAGCTGGCGAACCTTTCATATCCTGCCCCAGAAAAACAATTGTCGCCGGAAGAAAGACCAACTGCGAACACAATAACAATCCAAAACCGGCCAGACCTTTGCCAAACCAGACAGCATGAAGCGGCACAGGTGAAGACAACAGCCCCAGTCGCGCCTCATTTGATTCTTCCATTGAAAACAATGTATTGAAAACCAATACTAAACCAAATGATGAAGCAAGCCAGAATATAGCTGAGGCCGCTTGCGGCTCTACCAGCTGTCCAGCAGGACGTGATAGACTGAACACAAAAATCAAAAGCAGTCCCAAAAGAACAGCTTGCGTCAGCCCCTGTCCTCCAACCATTGAAAGCCGTAAATCCTTAGATGCAATGGTCAATCCACGCTTAAGCATGATCTCCCCCCAACACAAAATCGGGATCAAAGTCAGCTGCGCTGCCTAGAAAAGCCATTTTATGCCCAGATAATCCTAAAACCCGGTCCGCAAGAGCTGTATCATGATTCACATCGTGACTGATCCAGACAACCGCCGTCCCATTATTACGCAACGAAACAACTTCCTCACGCAGAAGGTTTAGCGATGCCTGATCAAGACCGGTTCCCGGCTCATCCAAAAAGAGAAGGTCAGGATTTACAAGAAAAACTCTTGCAAGATTAAGCCGCTGAGCCATGCCGCGTGAATAAGCACCGGCTTCTTCTTCAGCTGCTCTTTCCAACCCGACTCTCTTCAGCAAAACGAGAAGTTCTTCACGGGAAGGCGAAAGTCCATACATGGAAGCCCAGAAAGAAAGATTGGCCAGTCCGCTGAGGCGAGGATAGATAAAGGTGGCATGTCCAAGGTAAGCCGTTTTTTCAGGTTCAGTCAGAATTTGCGCCGATCCTGCCGAAGGTCTTGAAAGACCGGACATAATTTTCAGCAAAGTTGTTTTACCCGCACCATTGCGACCAACTACGAGAAGAATTTCCCCACGTATCACATCGCAACTGACTTTCTTGAAAATAAGCCTTGTTCCAAAAAACTTGGCTGCATCGCGCACCTTGAGAGCTACTCTTTCACTGTTTTCCACGATGACCGCCTAGCTTAAACGAGGCTTTCTAAAGGCCACAAAACCGAAAAGACACATCAGAGTTCCGCCAATCCATATCCAGTTAATCAGCGGATTAATGCTCATTTTAAAAGTTGCATTACCTTGTTCGTCTACACTTAACAAAGTAGCATAAATTTCACTGCCCAAACTGGGGATGACTGAAACTTCAGCAAAAGGCTGTTGAAAATTACGATATATCCTGCGTTCAGGACTGAGCAGTCCAACAGGTTTGCCATTTTCAGTTACTTCCACGATAGCTGAGATCTTAGCCATTTCCGGGGTCTGACCTTCAACCATTTTCTTAAAATTCATTGTATATGAACCTAGCTGGATACTTGCGCCCGGCTTTACAATAAATTCCTGCTCAATTTTATTTGGGCCCGACCATGCCACACCCAGAAAGACAAGAGCAACACCTAGGTGCAAACCGTATGTCCCGATAGAGGATGTAACTCTGCGCAACTGAGGCATAAAAACAAACAGAGCGAAGATGCTAACGAGTGAAGCAATAGATGCAGCACTTGTAATTAATGCAACGGGGTTATGAAGTCCGCAAGCATAACTGATTATTCCACCACCTAAAAAAGATCCACCGACAAGCATCAAACCGCGCCTCTCACGGATACCTTCTTTCCAGTCAAACCATGGACAGGCTGTAAACATCAAAATGATAAGACTAAATAAAGGTAGACATACACGATTATAAAATCGTGCATCAAGGCCAACAGGACTGGCACTCCATGTTTTACTAATGACAGGCCACATGGTTCCAAGACCGACCACAAGGCCCAATCCGAGAAAGACCCAGGCTGTTATTACAAGAAGTCCCTGTCTGCTGTTAAGGCATGAAAGAGTATTACCCTCAACCTTAGGACCAACGACAAGAACAATGCAAATCAATGCAATAGTAAAAAGCATAAATGTAAGCAGTGGCAGTCCGACTCCGTTTTCGCCATAAGCGTGGAGAGACTGAACAACACCGCTTCGAACAAGATATGTTGCAAATACACAGAGCAGCAAAGTCAAACTCATAAGGAAAACATTTGATCGCTGCAAAGCGTTTCTTTTTGTCTGAATAATTGCTGTATGCATGAAGGCTGAAGCACTAAGCCATGGAATAAGTGATGCATTTTCCACAGGATCCCAGGCCCAATAACCTCCCCAGCCAAGCTCCATATATGACCACCAGCAACCAAGAATAATACCGGCTGTAAGAAAAATCCAAGCCGCAATATTCCAGTTACGGCAAAATGAAACCCAAGATTTCAACTCGCCGGAGACATAGGAAGCCAACGCCAGAACGGCAGGACTAGTAAAACCTGCATAACCTAAGAACAACAATGGAGGATGAAAAATCATGCCCGGATTACGAAGTAAAGGATTCAGGCCGCGCCCATCTAGCGGAGTAGGAACCAGCTCCATAAACGGATTGGACCAGCAGGTAAGGATAAGCAGAAAGAATGCCTGAATAACCATATAAAAAAGCCAGTAATAAAGGCGTGTTTTTTCAGAAAATTCATTAAAAAGATTTAGTCTGGTAAAAACAACACCCATAACAGCAATGGATAGCATCCAGAAAAGCAACGAGCCATCAGCCCCTGCCCAAAAAGCTGTTAATGTATAAAAAATTGGAAGAGTATTATCCACATATTCATATACATACTTGAATGAATAATTACGATTAACCAAAGCAATGGTCATTACAATACTGGCAAAAGATACAAAACCGGCAATACTGATATTGGCTCTATCAATAAGCACCAGAACATTTCGCTTACCAGTCAATAATGCCAGACACGCATAAGCCCCTGCTCCGAGAGCCGCAAGAAGGGCAATCAAAAGCATCAGGTTTGCAAAAAAATGCATACTATATGTACTCCATTAATGGATATAAGCTATTAATATAATGATAAAAAACATCTATCGCAATGAGGAAAGATTATTTTTTCTCAAATAAATGATCAACCTTCACGATTTTTCTTTTCGTATTTTGATGGGCATTTGGTGATCAGAGATGTGGCTTTGAACTCTTTGTTACCATTAACAAAGATCCCTTCCACAATAACCTCAACGCCCTCTTTAAACGTGTCTGGTACAGCTCCGCTGTATATAACACGGATAGTCTGGGCCGCATTCTTCTGATCATTCAGATCAAAAGAGACACCAAGTCCACCAGCTTTAGGCTGGATATTCTGCGGAGCAACTTTACCGAAAAGCCGTGCTTGTCCAAGCGCGCTCTCATCCATAGCAAGTGCTTCAGATACATTTAGAAAATACACGCTATCCTGTGATATTCCTGAATATATAAGATATCCAAGACCACCTAGAAACAGGATAAGGGCGGCGAGATAGACACCTTTTCCGCCTTTCTTGGCCATTATTTTCTCCGTTCTATTTCGAAACGTCAGTCTGGAAATCATCCGAACTGACGACAAGTTCTTTTCTTCTCCTGCGGGCAAGTTCGCGCATATCAACGACCTCATCGGTCTCATCGACGATCTCGCTACCGAGGATTTCTTCCATTACATCTTCAAGAGTGACAACTCCTGACATTCCTCCATACTCATCGAGCACAACAAAAAGATGCATGCGACTTTCGAGGAATTTTACCAGCAGTTTGTCTAGGGTAATATTTTCCAGAACAAACCGAACAGGCTTCATAAGTTCAGTGAGTTTAACCTCGTCATGGTCATCGGCAAGTGCTTCAAAAACAGTTCGCCTGTATATGACTCCGACAATGTCTTCAGGATTATCACCTTCATAAACTGGAATACGGCTGTGAGGCCATGCTCTGTATTTGTCATGAGCCTCAGCTACAGTCATGTCTTCGGGCAGAGAGAAAACAACAGTCCGGGGGGTCATAATTTGCTCAACAATCTTGTCGTCCAACGACAGAATATTGGCAATTGAGAGGGCTTCATACGGTTTGATCGCCCCGGTTCTCCTGGTCAGACTGACCATAGCACGTATATCCTCTTCCGTTGCCTGAGGTCCTTTTCCACCGCTCTTGTTAACAAGACGGGACATAAATCCACAGACCCAGATAACGGGAAGAAACATCCAAATAAGAATCTCTAAGGGACGGGCAAGCATCTTTCCTAGAGGTTCACAATATACAACACCAATGGTTTTCGGCAAAATTTCAGATAAGACTAAAATAATGACTGTAAATCCAAGGGTAAACCACGGCAGAGTTTCAGCTCCATAAATATTGGCCCATGCGGCTCCGGCAAAAGCGGCTCCGGCTGTATGGGCTACAGTATTAAGAGTTAAAATAGCGGTGATTGGCCGATCCACATTGGAACGCATTTTATGCAGAATAGCTCCGGATTTATCCCCTTCTTTTCGAAGCGTTTCGATTTTGCTCCAAGGAAAAGAATAAAAAACAGCTTCACTTACTGAACAATAGGCAGAAATGAGCGTGGCTACGCTGACGGCAATTATTAATTCCAGCATTAATTTCTTTGTTAAGGTTTAAGCAGTGCCAGCGGCACTAATATCATAATAGCATCAATATCAGAAGGCAGGTAGCGGCGCAATAGAAATAGGATGTCGCACCACGATTCCATACATGTTTGGTTCAAAATAAAATGTAAATAGAAATTATGCAAGAGTTCAAACGTCTTGAAGTCAGAAAAGAATTATCACTATTAACAATATGCGCCCTAAAAATATACATTGACTCTTCAGCATCTCTAATTAGAATATGCCCGCCATGACTAATCAGAACAAACATAAAGTAATATTCAGACTCAGCGCGCTTGGTGATGTTGTGCTAACAACCGGAGTAATCAAATACTGGGCTGAAAAGTACGGATACTCATTCACAGTTATTACCAAAAGCCATAATGCCTCAATACTAGAAAACAATCCGTATATTAAAAATATAATTAAGCTTGAACAAGAAGATCTGAGCGATTTAGCATGGTTTAAAAAGGCGGGCCAGATAGCGCAGGAATACAAAGCCTGTGAGCTAATCGATTTACACTCGACTCTGCGTTCGATGATTCTATCTAAACGCTGGCAGGGCAAGGTATCCAGATACAAAAAATTTTCTCTGGAACGCAGACTGTTTAATCTGACAAGATCTGCCAAACTTAAAAAAACACTTGAGAACAAACGGGTAACGGAACGCTATGCTGCAGCTTTAGAAGAAATTCCCCCTGCTGCAAATAAACTTCTGCCATGCATATATTTAACAGATAAAGAAATCAGCTTTTCTGACACGATTGTCACCGAACATAATCTTGAAAATGACTTTATAGCGATTCACCCGTACGCAACCCATCCCGATAAAGCTTGGCCACGAGAATATTGGCAAAAATTGACTAGCCTATTAGACAACAAAAAAATCCAATGGGTTATAATTGGAAAAGATGAAAATATATTTGAAGCACGAGAAAAGGAATATAACTTCACCAATCAATTAAAACTTCGTGAAACATGTGCACTGTTGAGTCGAGCAAAAATGCTAGTCACTGGTGATTCCGGACCAATGCACCTTGCAGCAGGAGTAGGAACTCCAGTTATTTCCATGTTCGGGCCTACTGCAAAAGTTTGGGGATTCTACCCCGCAGGACCGAAAGACGAAGTTCTTGAAATGGATATGAATTGCCGTCCCTGCTCACTGCACGGGAAAAGCAATTGTAAAAAGGACAGGAAATGTTTGAAAAGAATTAAACCGGAAGATATACTTGAGAAGATTATATCTCTGAAATAAATTTTATCCCCAATGCTCTTTAATAATCTTAGAATTTCTAAGGACACTATCTGCCACAGCCAAGGGGACGTAATTCAAGATGTCTTTTCCTTTTTTCCATGCTTCACGCACCAAAGTAGAGCTTATTACAAAATCTAAATCACCTATTATATAGATAGACTTTCCACCCTCTACTCTCCAGACATCTTTTCCAGTCTGCATCAGGTCAGAAAAAAGACTTTTCAATAACTGAGACATTTCACCAGAATCAGCTTCATACCTGCTGACAGCAACGATATTTGTCAATTTAGGAATCATCTGCCAGTCTTTCCAGGTGGCAAGAGTTTCAAACGAATCCTGCCCCATTATAAAATAAAATTCGTCATCAGGATATCTTCTGGCGGATTCCCTTAAGGTATCTATTGTGTAGGTAGGCCCTTTTGCGCCCATATCAATATCACTGACTTCAAGTCCAGACTCACCTTCCACAGCAGCTTTAACAAGTTCAAAACGCAGATCTTCAGGAAGCATATCCTCCTGCTCTTTATGATAGGGATTGCCAGCCGGAACAAGCAATACTTTATCAAGCCCCAAACGCTGCATGACGGAGTTGGCCACATCAATATGTGTGGAGTGAACAGGATTAAAACTACCGCCGAACAAACCTATTTTCATAAGAAGCCTATATACCAGATGAAAACAAAATAGAGAAGCTAGCCAAGGGCCCGAGCTTCTTTGTAATAAAGATACTCGGGCCTCCACAAAAACAAAATAATTTAATAAAGTGACGAAAACTAATTACGAACCTGCCAGTCACCTAATAAAACAAATTTGGTACTGGTCAACTCAGTAGCACCCATAGGGCCATAAGAATGGAGCTTGGAAGTAGAAATACCTATTTCTGCACCTAGCCCTAATTGGCCACCATCATTAAAACGGGTAGACGCATTCACACCTACCATGGAAGCGTCTACTTCACGGATAAACCTCATGGCTCTTGCATGATCACGAGTAAGGATAATTTCACTGTGATTGGAACCGTACCGCGCAATATGATCCTGAGCTTCATCCTGACCGCTGACAACTTTAACTGCTAAAATAAGATCAAGATATTCCTGTCCCCAATCATCAAATTCAGCAGCAACAGCTTTAGGACCAAGCAAAGGCATTGCCCGTGGGCATCCCTTCATAGTCACACCACATGCAGTTAAAATCGTCCCGAGTGCAGGTAGAAAATCTTTAGCAATATCTTCATGAACCAGCACACATTCGACTGAGTTACAAGCTGCAGGTTTCTGGGTCTTAGCATTTTTGATAATATTTACAGATTCGGGAATCTCAGCAAATTCATCGACATAAATATGGCAGACACCTTTGTAATGCTTCAAAACAGGCATGGTGGCCTGCTGTACAACAGCACGAATGAGCCCTTCTCCGCCGCGCGGAATTACTACGTCAATATATTCATCAAGCTTTAACAGCTCAGACACAGCCTCGCGGTCAGTTACTTCAACAACCTGAACAGCTTCTCCTGGCAAATCGGCTTTTTCGAGAGCCTTTTTAAGCAGTGAAGCTAAAGCAATATTAGAATAAATCGCTTCAGATCCTCCCCTGAGAATAACCGAATTACCGGCTTTCAAACAAAGAACGGCTGCATCAACGGTCACGTTGGGCCGTGATTCAAAAATCATCATTACGACGCCAAGAGGAATTCTCATCTTTCCAACCATTATACCGTTGGGCCGTCTTTCCATCTTCTCAATCTCACCGACAGGGTCAGACTGCCCAGCTACTTCTTTACAGCCTTGAATCATATATTCAAGTACTTCCGGAGTAATCTCCAATCTCTGCAAACGGGCCTGATCAAGGCCTCGCTCTTTGGCTGCGTCAAGATCCTTACGATTTTCCGCAAAAATAAACTCTTTTTCCTGTTCAAGCAGAGATGCAAGTGCAACGATTGCATTATTACGTGCTGTTCCATCTGCACAGGAAACTTTGCGTGCCGCGTCTTTAGCCTTAACCGCTACATTTTTCATTGCTTCTGAAAGACTCATTTTCCACCTCAAATCATATTTATATTAACTAAATTTCAATTTTTCCATTGTTTCATTCAAATTGGCTACTAAGGATATTGCAAAAAAGTCAACTACCATTTACCAATGTATCTCGGCAAGTGGTGGTTTTGTTGTAAAATATGTGAAAAATTTTTTTCTTTTTTTGTAATCTTTTTCACACACTTTACAATTTATCCTATTTTTACAACAAGTTATTTTAATTTTTCAGTTTTGACCTTTTTGTCAGACTGCTTTATAAAGCGCACTTCAACTTTGTACTAAATACGCATCAATATCACGGAGGCATTCCTTTAAATGGAAGAAAACAAAGATACGACTCAGGACATTCTCAATCAGGTTCACGAATCTACCCCCGACAGCATCCACCCTCTTCTCGATTATCTGCTTGAAAACGGCAAGATTATTACGGCTGGAATTGTGGTAATTATTTTAATTGCTGCCGGCTTTTCAGGTATGAAGTATATGAATCAGCAAAAACAGCTCAAAGCTCAGAGTGAGCTGGGTGCTATTCTTATCAAATACAGTGGAGCCAAACAGGCTGATGCTCTTTCAACGTTCGCAAAAACTGTCCCTGCTGATATGAAGCCAGCAGTCCAGCTTGCTTTAGCTAAAGCATGGATGGATTCTGCTGAATATGGCAAAGCGGAATCTGTATGGGCAGACATCGCAACAGAAAATGCAGAAATGACTCCTGTTGCTGAAATGGGCAAAGCCAAATGTAAAATGCTTGCTGGTAAGCCTGCTGAAGCTGCTAAAATCCTGCAGAACCTTATAAACAGTGCCGGTCCCGCATATGCTGCTTCTATTAATAGAATGCTTGCTGAAGCTGCTGAAAAATCCGGGAACACACAGATGGCCATACAGGCTTATCAGGCTCTTATGACCAGTAATCCTAATGAAAGAATGTACTTTGAAAGTAAAATCAAAGAACTCAAAGCAAAACTATAATATTAAAACCTAGCTTACCTAGAATCACAGACGAATCAAAAACGTAGACATAAAAAAACGGGGAAGAGGGATTACAATAGAAACCTCTTCCCTTAAATAAACAGGCGTTTTTGAACTTACTGCCAACCTAATGAAAAGGAGCATTTTCATGGCTCACCCACTTCTAGCTGACAAATCAGGCATGAAAAAGCTGCTTCTCGGCAATGAAGCCATTGTCAGAGGAGCAATTGAAGCAGGGATTCAGGTTGTTACCTGTTACCCCGGCACGCCTTCCTCCGAAGTACCGGATACATTTTTCCGCCTTTCTCCTGAAGGCGATTACACTTTTGAATACTCTGTTAACGAAAAGGTTGCCCTGGAAGTCGGCGGCGGAGCTGCAATATCAGGCGCCATGACTCTGACAACGATGAAACACGTTGGTGTAAACGTAGCTGCAGACCCACTCATGACTCTGGCATACGTAGGTACTCCCGGTGGTATGGTACTCCTTTCTGCAGACGATCCAGGATGTCACTCCAGTCAAAATGAGCAGGATAACCGATACTACGCCCGCCTTGCCGGTATGCCCTGCATGGAACCAGCCACGGCGCAGGAAGCAAAAGACATGACTCGCGACGCCCTTAATATGTCACGCGAAATGTCTGCTCCATTCCTGCTCAGGACCACAACCAGAATTAACCACCTGCGAGGTCCGGTTGAGTTCGGAGAGATTGCTAAGCTTGCTCCGGCCAAAGGGTTCCAGAAGAATCCGGCTCAATATGTCCCCATCCCGGCCTTTGCCAGGACTATGCATGTAGACCTTCTTGCTAAGCTTGAAAAGCTGCGTGAAATGGCAGAAAATTCTGCATACAACACAATTTCAGGCAATGGTAAAATTGGCATAATTGCATCCGGAATATGCAGAGCATATCTCAAAGATGCTCTTGCTGATACAGGACTTGGTGACAAATTTAAAATACTTGAGCTTGGTTTCACCTATCCGATGCCTACAAGAATGATAACCGATTTTATCTCATCTGTAGATAAAGTTTTAATTCTTGAAGAGCTTGAACCTTTCATTGAAAATGAAATCAGAATTCAGGCACAGAAAAATAAAATTGCTGTTGAAGTAATTGGCAAGGAAAACCCTAATCTACCTCTAAACGGCGAATATTCAACTCTCAACGTAACTGCTGCCATTCGTGAAATACTCGGCATGGAAGCAGTAAAAGTTGATTGCTGCGAAGCAGAAGAGGGACTGCCCATGAGACCTCCGAACCTTTGCGCAGGATGTACCCATCGAGCAGCATATTACGCAGTTAAAAAGGTATTCGGACCTGATGCAATCTGTTCATCTGATATCGGATGTTACACACTTGGAATTCTTCCCCCGCTTAATGCTGCAGACTTTCTACTATGTATGGGATCTTCTATCTCTGCAGGTTCAGGAGCTTCCAAAGCTGCCGGTCAAACAGTAATTGGATTCATCGGGGACTCAACTTTCTTCCATTCCGGAATAACCGGACTGGTAAATGCAGTTTTTAATCAGCATGATATTTTGCTGGTTATTCTTGATAACTCCACGACTGCAATGACAGGCCATCAACCGAATCCAGGAGTTGAAACCACAACACTTGGTTCCAACCCGATGCAAATCAGCATTGAAGCTATTGTTAAAGGCTGCGGTGTAAACGAAGTTCGTACCGTCAGCCCACTCAATCAGAAATCTACTATGAAGGCTTTAGAAGAGCTAAAGGCAATCAAGGGCGTAAGAGTGCTTATTGCTAAAGATCCATGCCCGCTCTTTGCCAGACGTACTCTTCGCAAAAAGCCTGCCCGTGCAGCATATGTTGAAAATCAGACAGATGAAGTTCTTCGCGTTATGGAAGAACTGGCCTGTCCTGCATTTGAAAAAACTGCTAACGGAGTAGAAATCAATGAAATTCTTTGTTCCGGCTGTATGCTCTGTCTGCAACTGACTAAAGATATTAAAGCCCGGAAAAGGAGCAGCTAATGAGTACCAGATTGCGTATATTCATGACCGGTGTTGGCGGACAGGGAACTCTGACTGCCACCAACCTCCTTGCACAGGCCATTCTTGACTGTGGAATTAACGTTACTGCAGGAGAAATTCACGGCATGGCACAGCGTGGCGGTGTTGTAGAATCAGCACTGCTCATAGGCATGGCCTCTCCTAAAATAGGCTATGGCGAAGCTGATATTATTCTTGGGTTTGAGCCTTTAGAAACTCTGCGCGCCCTGCCATACCTTAAACCTGGTGGAACAGTACTTTCCAGCACTGAATATATTCCTCCCCTCAGCGTTTGCACCGGAAAAACGGAAAACATTCCCTTTGAAACAATCAAGGAGAAAGTTGAAGCATGTGCGGGCAAAGCTTATTACCTGCCTTGTCAGGCACTTGGTATAGAAGCAGGGGCTCCACAAAGTGGAAATATAGCCCTTCTTGGAGCTCTTTGCGCTACAGGTTGTATTCCGCTTAAACCGGAAGAACTGGCTGAAACAATTAAATCAGTCATGAAACCTAAAATTGCGGATATTAACCTCAAAGCTCTTGAACTCGGAGTTAAGGCAATATCGTAAGTAAATAATTGCCGACAGCCACAAATAGATGTGGCTGTCGACAATTTTGATCATTATGCTACAATAGGCCAAGAAAAATCTTCAATTAGTCACCCCCAATTTTAGGCCGAAACCACGAAGCAGACTCAGTTTTTGTCTGCTCGAAAAAGCTGAAAACTAAAAACAGCCTGGACGGCATGAGTAAAACAATGAGTATTAACGGACTGACGGAACGAGTGAATAATATATATCTCTCAACATTAAATGAGATTCTCAACTCAGTAGCTCCCCATCATGATTTGGAACCCAGCCTCAATGCTATTCTAGAAGTTCTGTCCAAAGATCTCCACTTCCAGCGTGCATTTCTGGCCATTATGAATACGGAATCGGAAAGACTTAAACTTTCCATCACCCACAGTCCTGCCAAAGACTATACAGTTACCTACTCCCCTGGAAAAGGTGTTATCGGCAGGGTATATGAAACAGGTGAATCCGTCGTAATTCCCAGAATGTCTGATGATACAGAACTGATTAACAAAGCTTTCAGCAGATCAGAAGAGGAATTAAAAACCCTCGCGTATATATGTGTTCCGATTAAGACTACAGACTCTGACGGAAATCAGGAAGTACTGGGAACTCTCAGTGTAGATTCACCGGTGCTGCCGATGGACAATCTCTTGGAGCATAAGCAGTTTCTCGAAGTAGTTGCTGCTCTCATTTCCAATCAGGTTTCCCGCTTGCAGGAAGAAATGTCCATGCAGGCTCAGATGCTGTCGCAAGGCATGATGCCCGGTGCTGTTGACGTTCCACCGCCATCTGATTTCATTGCTACATCCAAAAGCATGAGGCAAGTTCTGCGTCAGGCCCGCCAAGTTGGACCAAGCCGTGCAACTGCTTTGCTTAGAGGAGAATCAGGAACCGGAAAGGAACTGCTTGCAGAAGCTATCCATGCTTGCAGTCCTCGACGCGATAAGCCCCTCGTAAAACTTAACTGCGCAGCATTGCCAGCTGAATTGGTTGAGAGTGAGCTTTTCGGGCATCAAAAGGGAGCATTCACAGGAGCATACCAGAACAAGCGCGGTCTTTTTGAAGTCGCCAATAATGGAACCCTGTTCCTTGACGAAATTGGTGAACTATCTATGGATGCACAGGCTAAAGTTTTGCGAGCCATTCAGGAAAAAGAAATTCAGCGCGTTGGTTCAGAGCAACCGATCACGGTTGATGTGCGCCTGATATGTGCAACTCACCAGCCTCTTGAAGCCCTTCTACGTGAAGGTAAATTCAGAGAAGACCTTTTCTACCGTATTAATGTTTTTCCTATTTTCATTCCACCTCTTCGTGAGCGTCGTGAAGATATCCTTCCATTGGCTGAACAGTTTCTTGATAGTTTTTCCGAAGAATACGATAAAAAGATAAAAAGAATTTCCAGTCCTGCTATTGATCTTTTCACTCAGTACCACTGGCCTGGAAACGTTCGTGAGCTGAAAAACTGCATTGAACGTGCGGTTCTCATTTGTGAGGAAGAAGTAATCAGGACATATCATCTGCCTCCGACCTTGCAGACAGCTGAATCAACAGCAACTGATAATTCTCTTTCATTTGGTGAAGCTGTTGCCAAATTTGAGCAGGAACTTCTTGTTGACTCCCTAAAAAAAGCAAGAGGCAACATGCTTCAAGCTGCACGGGATCTGAGAGTCAGCTACAGAATTGTTAACTATAAAGTTAAAAAATATAATATTGATGTAAAAAAATATGCAGGCACAAAAAAGAAAAAATAGTTTATGAAAATATTCAGCAGGTCAGTTAATTACAGACTGTTTTTTTTCACAATTATTTGTGTGCTGCCACTGATTACAATGGGTTGTTCCGGTTCTACAAAACCGGGGCAACCCTTTATTGTTCCTTTTAATTCAAAATATATTACTACCGATAAAGTTCTTACTGTATCTCCGGCGTTACATCATGAAGGCAGTAGTGAACGGAACTTTCTTTCTATAACTCAACAGACGTACCTTTTCGAGAACGGCAACAGTACTGCCAAAATTCAAGTATTACTTAATCGTAAAGCCAGCATCAACATTCCGGAAATAGGAGAATGGTCCACAGTATCAACAGGGAACTGTCTGAGCTCTTCAAAAGATGTAGAATGCTTTACAGCGCATGTTGACTGCCACTTGGTACGCACCACATCCATTAGATCAGGAAACCGCAGTGTGATAGTAATTAAAGTCCAAAACCGTGCCCGTGAGCCTCAAGAACTTTGTGAGCAATGGGATTTTTTTAATTTAAGTGATGAACAAAAAGAAGAAGTATCAGATTTTAATAAAATTTCAGATTTATTATTCAGTTTCAAATTACCTCCACCGGAACCTATAAAGAGACCTGAAAACAGCAATCACAAATCAGAAAAAAAGCCTTCCAGTTAACCGGAAGGCTTTTAAATTTCATAATCATTTTAAATTAAATAGAATCATAGTCATCATCGTCAGGAACAACGACTGCATTCGCTTTCCAAAGGTGCTCAGGATCTCCGAAATTCTTTTTCGCTTCACGAAATCCAAGATTAAAAGCCTTAACATTAATATCTCTGATCTTTGCGGGGAGGACTTCTTCAAGATTCTTGCGCATTACTCTCTGCTCAGCAAAAGGAAGCAGAAAAGTAGCAGCACCCAAAACAATAGTGTTCATGGTTTGTACTAATCCGATTTTCTCTTTCGCCAGCTTAGTAAACGGCAGTCCTATAAACTGATTCACAGGAGGCTGCTTTACAAGATCGGTTTCAATCATCAGCAGACCACCGGGCTTCAGGTTGCGATAATACATATTACACGCTTCCTGACTGAGAGCGATAAGCAAATCCAAAGATTCAGCTTTCGGATAACTTATAACACCTGAACTGACGACAAGATCCGACCTGCTTGCTCCGCCTCTAGCCTCAGGACCATAGCTTTGAGTCTGGGTTACAAAATAACTGTGCCCCAAAGACAAACCGGACCCCATAACCTTTCCAAGTGTAAGAATCCCCTGACCACCAAGGCCGGAAAGACGTATTTCGAATCTATCGAGATGCTGATCTGCCATTATGCACCTCCCTGACAACTGGCTGCCATCTGATAAAACTTTTCTTCCAGACTGGGAGTATCCTTCTGGACAAATACTCCAGAGGGGATACGGCTGGCCTGCTCTTCTTCACTAAGCTGATTGTAGCGTTCAATAGAGATAACAGTATCCTTGATGTTCTTAAACATATCTACAGGAGTCTTGAACTTGTTTTTACGGCCATACTGAGTATGACATGGAGTCATAATCTCAACCACTCCAAATCCAGGATTACTGATGCCTTCCATAATCATTTTATCAAGCTTCTTCACATGAAAAACAGAACCTCGAGCAACATAGTTTGCCTTAGCAGCGGTCATAAGTTCAACACAGTCAAAACTTTGTTCCATCTGCCCCATAGGACTTGTCATAGTAAACGCACCTGAAGGAGTCGTGGGTGAACACTGTCCGCCAGTCATTCCGTAAATATTATTGTTAAGAATAAGAGCAGTAACACCGATATTTCTGCGAGCAGCATGAATTAGATGGTTACCGCCTATTGCCATGGAATCACCATCGCCCATTACTACGATTACGTGCATATTGGGCTTCGCCATCTTGATTCCGGTAGCGAAAGTAAGCGCACGGCCATGCGTGGTGTGAACAGTATTAAAATCAACATAGGCAGCAAGTCTGCCGGAACAGCCGATACCGGCCACAACACAAACTTCGTCCTTTGAAAGTCCCAGCCCATGAATGGACCTAATCAATGACCCCAGAACAATACCGTGTCCGCAACCAGCACAAAAAACATGCGGGAACTTTTTATTATGCCTTAAATACTCATGAATGAGTTGTGTTCCTTTCATATCAGCCATGGCTACACCCGTGTTATGACTTTGAGGATTTCAGCAGGAGTAATAATCTGCCCGTCAACCTTGTTAATGGTACGTACACTGACCTGACCGTTATTCACCCTTTTCACTTCTCTGGAAATCTGGCCCATATTCATCTCTGGCACAATAATAGTCTTGGCTTTTGCCATGATCTTTTCAGTAGCCTTTCTTGGATATGGAAACAGAGTAGAGAGTTTAAGCAGTCCGGCTTTAACACCAAGTTCCCGTGCTTGCTTAACTGCCAATTCCGCAGAACGTGCAACAGTTCCGTAAGCAATAACTGCAACATCGACATCATCAGTATCAATTTCATCAACAATTTGTACGTCATGCAGAAACTGATCTATCTTACGAAATAAACGTTCATTAAGTTCGCGAACTTCATCAGGGCGGGAAGTTGGAAAACCGTTTGTATCATGTGTCAGCCCTGTAACGTGAAACCGATACCCTGAACCGATAGCAGGCATTGGCGGAACACCGCGGACAGTCTCTTCATAAGGCTTATACCATTCCGGCGGCATAGTAGGGACAATCCGGTTGAAAACTTCAAACTCATCTTCATTAGGAATAATTATCTTCTCGCGGGTGTGAGCAGTAATTTCATCAATGAGAAGAATAACCGGCGTACGATATTTTTCCGCCAAATTAAATGCTTCAATTGTATTATCCAGACACTCCTGAACATTTGACGCGGAAAGAACTATAATTGAATGGTCACCGTGGGTTCCCCATCTAGCCTGCTGAACATCTGCCTGAGCAGGTGAAGTTGGAAGACCGGTGCTTGGTCCTCCTCGCATGACATTGACTATCACCAGCGGAGTCTCAGTTATGCACCCATACCCGATATGTTCCTGCATAAGAGAAAACCCTGGACCTGATGTCGCTGTCATAGCCTTTCGCCCTGCGAGCGATCCGCCTATAACGGCTCCCAGTCCTCCAATCTCATCTTCCATCTGAATAAAAGAACCATTGGGAATAAGAGGCAGTCTTTGTGCCATAATTTCCATTATCTCTGATGAAGGAGTAATCGGATATCCAGCATAAAAAGTACACCCCGCCAGAAGTGCACCTTCAACAACAGCCTCATTACCTAGAGCAAAAATTTCTGTATTTTTCTTTTTTCTGGGTCTGGCCATGGAAGTTCACCTATCCCTTTTCCATATCGGAACTGTTTTTTTCCGCAGCACTGCCGTCAGCAGGCATATCGGTTTTACGGGCAGCCTTCTCAAGAACAGCCCTGCACACCGCGGGGATTTCATCATCAGCTTTGGGGCGGACCATAATTGCAAAATCAGGACAGTGCAATTCACAGAATCCGCAACTTATGCACTCTTCCTCTTTTACAACAACAGCCTTCCCTTGATCATTCAACTCCATGACCTTACCCGGACAAAAGGCTGCGCATATACCGCACCCCTTACACCAATCCGGAAAAATCGTAACCGTGCTATTCCCTTTGCTTTTGACACTCATAGCCTGATCCAGGTTGATGGTAATTTACCCACCCGTTTTAATTCTAAAAAACCGGGCGAACCTTAACAAATAATCCTGAGACATAAAAAAATAAACAAGATGTAAATTCGGCCCTAGCACGCCAGAACAGTACATGCAACATGATTCGGTACTTTTGCACTAATATTATAAAATAAACTAAACTTGTTTGACTTAAATATACTTTATCAATATCTTGTAATAGTATCAGAATAAACCATACCAATACATACTGATTGATTATACAATCGCTACCACACAAATAAAAAAAGAGTCCTTCTACTCAGACTCTTTTCACTTATGCAAAAATATTGCAGTAAAATATATTGTAAGCAAATCCAATTTACATAAATTCTATATATTGAATTCAACCACTATTCACCAAGTTGGATTTCTCCCTTAAAGAAAGATTCTACTTTATTAAGACTAATCGGACGAGAAAAAAGATATCCCTGACCGAATTCACATCCCATATTCTTAAGTATTTCTTCCTGTTCGATCTCCTCAACACCCTCAGCCACGACACTCAATCCAAGATTATGGGCAAGATTAACAATTGCCTTAACAATCTCAATATTTTCTGATGAATTACAGATCTTATGAACAAAACTAAGATCAATTTTAAGCTGATCCAGAGGAAATTCCTGTAAATTACTCATAGATGAATAACCGGTTCCGAAATCATCAATTGAAACAAGTACGCCTGCCGATTTAAGTCTTTTAAGCATTTCAACAGCCTGACTTGCCCTTTCCATAATAGCTGTTTCAGTTATTTCAATTTTAAGATTTTCCGGAGGAAGATCAAACTCATCCAGCTTTGAAAGAATATTATCAACAAGTGAGGGCTGTGAAAACTGGCGGCCCGAAATATTGATAGACATCTTCATATCTGCCGCATCATCATAATTGCTGATCCAGCTCTTCATCTGCCGGCATGCCTCAGTAATAACCCAACTTCCAAGGTCGAAAATAAGGCCGGATTCTTCCGCCATAGAGATAAATTCTCCGGGCATGACAAGACCGCGCTCAGGATGGTTCCAGCGAATCAAAGCCTCAAACCCCACGACTTGTCTATTTTCCAACGAATAAATAGGCTGGTAATCGAGAAAGAGTTCATCTGAAAGCATAGCTGCCCGCAAATCACGTTCAAGCTGCATGGCCATTACAGCTTTATCAAGCATACGTTTATTGAAAACCTTGATCCGGTCACGTCCAGATTCTTTAGCCTGGTGCATGGCCACATTTGCATTTTGAATAATTTCTTCAGGCTTATCGTAAATCATAGGGCTTAAAATCACGCCATAGCTTGCTGCTACATTAATTTTATGACCTTCAATTGTCATCGGAACTCTGAGATTATCACGCAAACGTCTTACAATGCGGATACCTTCACGTGGTGAAGAAAGCTCCTCAAGTACAACAATGAACTCATCACCACCAAAGCGGGAAACTGTATCAAGTTCTCTTATTGCCTGCAGCAAGCGCTTAGAGACTTCAACAAGCAGCCTGTCACCGATATTGTGCCCTAAACTGTCATTAATAATTTTGAATCGATCAAGATCCATAAAAACAACGGCGTAATAATAATTATCTCGTCTACGTGAACGTTCTATAGCCTGTAGAATACGGTCACAACAAAGAGTCCTGTTTGCCAGGCCGGTTAAAGGATCATGCAATGCTTCATACTGCAATTGCTTTTCCATAAATTTGCGTTTGGTGATGTCGCGCAGTGAAAGACGTAACCCAAGAGAAGTTCCATCACCGGCAAAAACCTGATGACCAGTGAGTGAAACCCAGCGCAACAGACCATCTCTGCGAAATAACCGCATATCAGTTCCATCAGCGGAAAAAAAGTTTCCCCCCATGGCTGAATGCCAATAATCCCGGTCATTTTTATGCAGAATGTTCTCTACTCTCATGGGGCCTTCCATAAAATACCCTTTCGGATAACCGGAAATTCTTTCACATGAAGGACTTACATACTTAACTGTCCCGGTTGGACTGATCCACATTTCCCAGTCAAAAGTATATTCAGCAATAGTTCTATACTCTTCCTCAGAGGCACGCAGAGCTTTCTCCATCATCTTGTAGCTAGAAATATCTGTAATAAATGCAAAGGTAAGTGTATCGATGTCGCTTTCATAAAGATGCGTTGCGTTAATAGAAATATCTATCTCGTTACCTTCTTTATTCAGCAAATTTAATTCAAACCGATAATCTCCGCTCTGGCGTTCACCAAATTTTTCAGAAGCTGCCGCCCCCAAAAGACTGTACACATTTGAACCAAGAGCATCCTCACGAGCAAGCCCCATCATACGGCAAAATGCTGGATTAACATCAAGAATGACCTGATCATCATCGATCATAAAGAAACCTTCGGCCGTAGTCTCAACTAACGCTCTGTATCTTTTTTCACTCTTTATAAGGGAACGGGCAGCATTTTCACGCTTCACAACCTCTCCCTGTAAAGCTTTATTAACTTCTTCAAGGCGTCTCTCTCGACTGGCAATCTCCTCGGTCATCCGGTTGAATCGCGTACCGATTTCAAAAAGTTCAATATATTGAAATTCTTCAAATCGATATGAAAAATCCCCCATAGCGACCTTATCCATCCCCTTTCGGAGTCGCGCCAAAGGGTTTTTGATAAAATAATCTAGCAAAAAACCTGTAATTACGTATATAACTGCAACTGAGATGAGAAATGTAAGGCTGGAAATAAATAAAACCCAATCAATATTACGTCTATATGCTTTACTGGATAATTCAAGCTCGATAGTCCCTATTTTCTCTTTTGAAATATAGAGATCACGACTACGGGAAATAGGGTTATTATCTTCTTCTCCGGGACGTACAAAATCGAATAGAACATCTCCATTAAAATCAGTAATCTTAAGCTTTGCAAACTGCTCATTCTGAGTATAGGCGCTGCAAACATGCTTAAGCGATCCCATATCAAAATTCCAGATAGGATATGTAACGGATTTAGCGAGTTGCTCTATATAAGTATCAGCTTTATCCTCAAACTCATGCCGTAGCATTCTGGAGCGTCCAAAATATTCATAAGCACTTACAAGGCCTATAATAATTGCGAGAGCAAAAACAATACAAGCTGAAAGATCTTTGGAAATAGATCTCTCACCTTTTTTGAATGTAAACATGAATCTTTTAGAACCGGATTTATGATCTGACATATCTTGCTTTACCAGTAACGAATCAGTGTAAATTAAAAAAACTGCTTGAAGCAGTTATGTACATGATATTCACAGATGGGCACCAAAGTCCATACCATTACGCCATTAAGCAAAAAAAATAACAACTTACCAACAAATCTATTTCCCATACATTAGTTAAACAACTTAACATTATTTTAATATACTTGTCAGTCTCTATAAAGCTGAAGAGAGCCCTCTCTCAGCAAGCACAACTTCAGCAAGAGCGTTAATTACGCAAGCCGCTAAGGCAGACCCTCCTTTACGACCTTCTATAGTAATATACGGTATATCTTTATGATTCATAAGCAAATATTTTGACTCTGCAGCATTCACAAACCCAACAGGCATCCCTACCACCAGAGCAGGTGGATCAATGACTCCGTCTTCAATGAGTTTTACCAGACGAATAAGCGCAGTCGGAGCGTTTCCGATGACATGAATCTCAGGCTTTAAAATATTTGCTGTCATATCAAGAGCAGCATGAGCGCGAGTTGTATTATTCATTTTGGCGGAGGCAATAACTTCAGGATCATTCATAAGACAACGAACTTTACAGTTGAGTGGATTCATCCTGCGCATAGGTATGCCGCAACGGGCCATTTCAGTATCAGTGACAATAGTACACCCACTTCGCAGCGCTTCAAGCCCGGAAGTTACAGCATCAGAATGAATGCGTACAAGATCAATCAATTCAAAATCAGCAGTGGTATGTACCATCCGCCGTGCAATCTGCCACTCTATGCCGTCATATTTCCTTGGCTCAACAACTTCAGAATCAATAATCTCGAATGATTTCCTTTCAATTTCACTTGGTTCCGCTACTTTAATAAGCTCAATTTTCCCTGACAAATGCTATCTCCTTACAATATCAATGGACGATGATGTCCCTAAACGACTAGCTCCGGCTTCAACCAATGCGAGTGCCTGCTCATAAGTTTTAATACCACCGCTGGCTTTTACACCGGCTGCGTTACCTACAATTGAACGCATTAGTTTGATGTCATCAATACACGCGCACCCGGGACCAAATCCTGTGCAGGTTTTAACAAAAGATGCCCCGGCAGTCACTGCCAGTTCGCAGGCAATTTTCTTCTGATCCTCATCAAGCAGTCCAGTCTCAATAATTGCCTTTACAGGAACATGTCCAGCGCCCTGAACAGTCATAAAAATATCATTTAAAAATGTTTTGCGATCTCCAGCCTTAAGCGCTCCGATATTAACTACCATATCCAACTCTTGAGCACCCTTATCAACCAAGCGCATAGCTTCAAGCATTTTGATTTCTGACATTGTTGCCCCGCAAGGGAACCCTATTACTGAACATACCATAGGTTTTTCAGAAAAAAGCAGTTCAGCGGCATGTGCAACATGACATGGGTGAACACAGACAGAGGCAAACCCATGCTCAACAGCATCACGGCATAACTGTTCAATATCACTTCCTACAGCTGAAACATCTAAAAGTGTATGATCAATGTACTCTGCCAGATTATCTATCCTTTTCATGTCGATCTCCATGCTGAAAATTAATGATTCCCCTGCCGGATTAGCTTTAAGGCAAGGTAAATATGAGTCCTGAGAAAAGAGCAAATCTACCATTAAAGCGACATTATGATAAGAATGGAAAGGCGTCAAAACAAAGTTACATATTGAATGGCAACTCAAAATAAAAGTCCCGGCATACAAATACACCGGGACCATATAACCTAATATACAATATAATCAGTGAATCTAACGATCGCGAGCCTGGTATTTAGCAAGATGCGCTTCCATCTTACGGCTGAAATGAGTCAACACATAACAAACTATAAAATATAATACCGCAATAGTAATAAAAATTTCCGTTGGAGCGGAAAGAGTCCTGTTATTAACCTGTGTTGCAGTTCTTGTCAGTTCATTAACACCTATAATGTATGCAAGAGAGGTATCCTTTGTAAGTGATACAAACTGATTTACAAAAGATGGAATCATATTACGAAGTGCCTGCGGCAAAATAATATAACGCATAGCCTGAACATGTGATAAACCAGTACCACGAGCAGCTTCCATCTGGCCACGAGGAAGGGCAATAACCCCGGCCTTAACGATCTCACCAATATATGCACCGGTAAAAACAATAAAAGCAACCAGCGCACAGTGGAATTCAGGCAAAGGCTTACCAAGTAAAACAGGAGCTAAAAAGTAAAACCAGAAAATAAGCATAAGCAGTGGCACACCGCGAATTACTTCAATGTATACAACAGAAATGGACTTAACCAGTATATTACGGGAAAGACGCATTAACCCTGCTGCAAGACCAATCCAGAATGCACCGAAGATCCCAAGCACAGCAAGAATGATGCTGACTGCAAGACCGCCTAGTGGACCATTGGGAAAGGCGCCCCAGAGAAAATAATCAAAATTATTCCAAACTACATCCCATTGCACAAGACGCCTCTCCTAGTATTTAATTTGCAGCAGGAAATGCTTATTATACATATTGATCGCAAATGACACGACCAGCGAAATACACAGATAGATCAATGTGGCAACTGTGAAAGATTCAAATCCGTGGAACGTGTATGATTCAATCTGACGTGCCATATAGGTTAGATCCATAACACCGATAGTCATTACCAGTGATGAATTTTTGATCAGGTTAAGTGACTGTGAAATAAGTGGCGGAATAATAATTCTGAAAGCCTGCGGTAAAATAACATATCTATATGCCTGCAGAAATGAAAGCCCTGTAGCACGAGAAGCTTCCAGCTGATTCTTCGGAATAGAATTAATCCCGGCCCTTATTTCTTCAGCAACAAACGCAGCAGTATAAACTGTCAGTGAAATAACACCTGCCGCAAACTCGAAATCATGATCATATAACCATTCGTTAACGCCATCGGGCAAAATCGAATACGACCCGAAATACCAAAAAAATATCTGAATAAGTAATGGTGTATTCCTGAAGAATTCAACAAAGGCAAAGCTGAACCATTCAAACGGCTTAAACTTGGACATGCGCATAACAGCAATGATAGTCCCAAGAAGCAACGTGAATACAATAGAAACAGCTGAAATCTGGAGAGTAACTTTAACTCCGTCAAGAATCCACTGTCCGTATTGTCCGCTGAGAACAAGATGCCAATCAAACTGGTAATTCAAAACTTATATCCGTTGTTTATCAGGAGGACCATGCTAAGCACGGCCCTCCAGTTTCTACGCATAAAACCTTAGACACTAGTACCTGTTAAGGCCAGAGTTCCATTTTCCAGGTCAGAGGCAGATAATATTTGGTATCAGGACCAAACCATTTATCATATACTTTCTTGTAATCTCCGCTCTTCCACATTTTGATGAGAGCCACGTTAACAGCATCGCGAAAATTGGACTCATTTTCAGGAAGTCCGAGACCGTAAGGTTCAGGAGAAATAAAATCACCTACGATTTCCCAGTTATCGGGATTAGGATCGGAATTCTTGAGGCCGAGAAGAATTGTGGAGTCAGTTGTAACTGCTTTAACTTTACCCTGCTTAAGTGCAAGAAATGCCTGAGGGTAGCCTTCAAAAGAGAGAACCTTACAATCAGGCTGAGCATTAGTAATATTCTGTTCTGAAGTGGAACCTTTTGCAGTACCTACTTTTTTGCCTTTTAAATCAGCAACAGATTTGATGCCTGAACCTTTTTTAACGAGAAGCTTCTGACCGTCCATGAAGTATGTTATTGAAAAGTCAATAGTGTCATCACGAGCAATCTTGTGAGTCATGGTTGCAGCAGCAAGGTCAATGGAGCCCTGTACAATCATGGGGATACGTGTAGCGGATGTAACCGGTTTGAAATCGGCTTTAACACCGAGTTCTTTTGCAATGTAGTTGCAAATATCGATATCCATACCAACAAGTTTCTTAGAATCAGCGTCAATGTAACCGAAAGGAACAACGGCATCTTTAACACCGCAAATAAGAACTCCGCGGTCCTTTACTTCCTGCAGTTTGTCAGCCATTGCGACAGATGCGCAAAGAGCCAAAGCCAAAACCATAGCAACTACAATTGAGAGTCTTCTCATCAGGTCCTCCTGAAAAATTTAAGGTTAGCATCCACACCGTCAAAATATATGACAGTTACAAAATCTCCTTCAAAAATAATTTAGCTCTATCGTGTTTGGGGTTTTTGAAGAACTCCTCCGGAGGAGCCTGTTCAATAACTTCACCGCCATCCATAAAAATTACACGATCTGCAACTTCACGGGCAAAGCCCATTTCATGGGTAACGCAAAGCATAGTCATTCCCTCGCGGGCAAGATCCTTCATTACGTTCAAAACTTCATTAATCATTTCCGGGTCAAGAGCAGAAGTAGGTTCATCAAAAAGCATAGCTTTTGGCTTCATAGCCAAAGCTCTTGCAATTGCAACACGCTGCTGCTGACCACCGGAAAGCTCTGCGGGATATTTATGGGCCTGATCGTGAATACCGACCCTTTCAAGAAGGTGAAGGGCTGTTTCTTCAGCCTCAGCTTTTGGTGTATTGCGAACTTTTAACGGAGCAAGAGTCACGTTATCTAAAACGGAAAGATGCGGGTAAAGGTTAAATTGTTGAAAAACAATACCTATCTCAGCGCGCAGCTCATTAATATTTACACTCTTGTCAAGAATGTCTGTTCCATCAAAAGTTATAGTGCCTTTCTGGTAATCTTCAAGCCGGTTGATACATCGAATGAAAGTACTCTTACCAGATCCACTCGGACCGCAAATTACAAGGACTTCACCTTTGTCTACATGATCATTGAGACCTTTAAGTACATGAAAATCTCCGTACCACTTATGGAGATTCTTTATTTCAATCATATGCATAATGCTTAACTCCAAACTCTCTTACCGGTTACAAAGTCAGAACTGGTTGTAGTAACGACAAAAACTGTAATTAACAGTATGCAACTGCCGTTTTTATAATTCACAAACATACAATTCTGAAATCAAGAGTGAGTGATATTCATAGCTTAAAACAGCTAAAAGTCAAGTAACCAGCTCTGTTTTTCCATTTATGTATAATCTAAAAAACAACTTTCCCATAATTTAAAAAAGAGCATCGCAAACCATGCATGAGAACATATAAATTCCCTGAATAATCGTTGTTACGCGGACAAAAATCAGCTGATGCAATTTATAACATACTTATTTATGAGAGTGAACAAATATACAAAAAAGATAAACAATATTTAAAAAAGAAATAAAAAAATAAACATTTTTCATTTTTTTAAAATTTTAAAGCCATTTTTATAGCTTAATCCGTGAATTTATCAAATTCTAGTTGCACTCAAAAGGTCATATGCCTGCTGACTAAGACCATTATTTTAAGATTTTTGTATAATACAAAAAGCAAACAAAACAGTATTTACCTTAATTGCTATTATTGTAATTTTATTGATCGATTAATCAATAAAAATCTATCCTTCATGAAGTATCTAAAAAATGAGTTTGCCTTAAACAAAAAAAGCGGGCTCAGATATTAATCTGAGCCCGCTGAAGGGAAATCATAAAAGATTAGTTCGTAGTTCAACTCAATAAATCTACCTTAATATTTATAGAAAAACTAAACATATCAGATATGAGAAAAGCACTTAATAAACTGGATACACTTTAATCATCAACTAAAAAGGCAACTGCGCATGCCCCAGGCCCGCTATGCAAGCCAAGAACAGGAGAAGCTTCAGAGATAAACTGCGGATCTACGCCGAATTCTTTCTTTAAAATACGGGCAAACTTTTGAGCAGTTTCCGGAGCATCTGCATGAGAAATTGCGTAACGCATATTCCCCTTTCCATAGGCATTGTCGCGTACCAGTTTTATAAGAGCATCTTCCTGCCGTTTACAACCAAAAGACTTAGCCACTACACGTGGCAATCCTTCGCCTGCAAACTGCAGAATAGGCTTGATATTAAGAGCCTTAGCAATAAAACCCTGCCCTTTACTCATACGCCCGCCCCTCACGGCATAATCAAGCGTATCAATAGTAACGAAAATTTTTACATTGGCGATTGCACGATTCGCAACACGCTTCACTTCTGCAGCACTAGCTCCCTTCTGTGCGGCCCTGGCTGCTTCAAGAACAGCTAATCCAAGTCCAGCTGACAGCTGCTTAGCATTTAGGGCACAGACATTCTCAAGCGGACTGCTTGCAGTCAGAGCACTCTGATATGTCCCACTGAGAGCTTTTGCAACGTGCAATGAAACTACATCAGCATAATCAGAGCTGGCACTAGCATAAGCCCTTTTCATATCTCCCGGCGATGGCTGGGAAGTTAATGCCTTAGTTGCATCAGGGAGAATTTTATAAAAATCTGAAGAGGTCAGTGTCACCTGATCTATATATTCATTTCCATCAATAGTCAGACGCATTGGTACGACACGGATATCATACTCTTCCTGCATCGCAACCGGAATATCACATGTACTGTCTGTAACAATTCCGACTTTAACGTCATTAGCAAGCAGTCTTTTGTGCTGCACCAGCATGTCATCAACTTTACGTTTGGCAACGGTTGCAAATCCGGACACAATTTCTTCAACGACATCAGGTTCATTTGTGTGAATATGAATCTTAACCGACTCCGGCAAACCAGCAACAATAAGACTATCACCCATATGGCTTATGGCATCACGAATAGCAATCTTGTCGATATCTGATCCTTTTATGAGAAATTCTGTACAAAATCTGAAATCAAGTTTCTCAACTGCAACTTTTTCGTGAACGCCTTCAACTTCAATCGAAGAATTTTGTACAGACAAAAAACTTTTCTCGATCTCGCCATTTTCAAGAAAATCAACAATACCTTCAAGTAGATAAACAAAACCGAGAGCTCCGGCGTCAACGACTCCGGCAGTTTTAAGTTCAGCAAGTTTTTCAGTAGTGGATTTTACAGATATACGGGCGTATTCAAGAGAATCGGAAAGCAGATGATGAAAATCTTTATACGTATGTCCATGAGTATGCAAATGAGAAGCCCAATCACTGATAACACTTATGATAGTCCCATCTTTAGGATTGGAAATAGCTTCGCATGATCGTTTGGCAGCAAGGGACGCGGCTGATGCGAACTCTGCTGGTGATAATCTGGGAAGATCTTTAACACCTTCTGCAAACCCACACAAAAATTGAGCTAATATCGCACCAGAGTTCCCCTTAGCTCCATCCAAAGCAGATTCGGCGATGAGTGCAGTCATTTTCTCAATAGATTTTTCCAGCGTATCCCCTGTAGTCTTAACGATATTTTTCATAGTACCGGCCATATTGGCTCCAGTATCACCGTCAGGAACAGGAAAGACATTTATGGCATCCAGATGCGGAGAATTGGCAATAAGCCTGCTTGCAGCTGCAACCACGCCTCTTTTAAAGCGCACGCCGTCAACATAGTTGATTTTAACTTTATTTGTTGCTTGCATATATATTATTTGTGTTTGGACTTTTAAATTCAGAATATAACTTTAACGTATACATTGTAACAAAATGCATCATCTTCTTGCCTTCATTACTACTCAATTGCAAGTTATTAAATAAATAAATACATACACGTCTCTATTAAACCCAATTCATAAAACTTACTTCAAAATAATCATTATTTAAGTTATGCTTTCAAAAATATTTTCAGCGAAGGAGATACTTCCAATGATTGCACACAAGCTGATAAAAATGTCCCGTGTACAAAAAATTTTCGTATACTTTCTCATCTTCTCTACCTCATTCCTTTTTCTGCAGGGCTGTAACGACAAGGATAAACTCTCCAGAAAAATACCTCCTGCTCCAGTAACAATTGCTAAAACTAAATTGAAAAACACACCATATTATCTACAAGCAATCGGCACAGTAAAAGCTGTAGATTCTATCACTGTGCGCTCACGCGTTACAGGCTATCTAAGTAAAATATTTATATCTAATGGAGAATATGTTTCCAAAGGGCAACAACTTTTCACAATGGACCCGTCTCCTTACGAAGCAAGTATACGACAGCTAAAGGCCGAGCTGGCCTCCGATACAACAAAATATGAACAGGCTAAAAGAGATTACAACCGCTACCGCGACCTTGTTAGGCGCAAAGTAGTAAGTGAAGAAAACTATGAACAGAAAAGACTTGATATGAAAACGGCCAGTGATTCTATTGCTGTTACTCAGGCCAAGTTGAATAATGCTCATAACGATCTTACATACTGCTTCATACGTTCACCAATTGACGGTCTTGCAGGTTATATAAATCCCACTACAGGAAACCTTATTGAAGAAAATAAAGATGAACTCGTTGTCATCAACACGATTTCACCAATCGCCGTAAACTTTTATCTGCCCCAAAGATATTTGCCTGAAGTTCAAAAATATTCAGCGAACTCTACTTTAGAGGTTTTAGCTACAACTGAAGGAAGTGCAAAACAGGAAACAGGAAAACTGACTTTTATTGATAACAATGTAGATACAAATACCGGCACAATCTGGATGCAGGGAACATTCGAAAATAAAGATCGCATACTCTGGCCTGGAAATTACGTGAATATAAGTCTCAAACTTTTCGAGGAAGACGTTATCCAAGTCCCCATGCAGGCAACATGTACAGGACCTGACGGTAAATTTGTGTGGGTAATGAACCAGAACAAAACAGTTGAAATGCGCCCTGTAACTGTTGATCGAAGATCCGGTAAAGTAGATATCATAACCAACGGTCTTAAAAATAAAGAGACAATTGTAACTGACGGGCAACTCAGACTCTTTCCAGGTGCAACAGTTGTAGTAAAAGATTCACATCCGGCGGCTGATACATCACAAGACGGAAAAGGTGAATAGTATGAATATCACCGAAGTATTTATCAAACGCCCGGTCATGACCTCACTGGTTGTCATTGCGATGGTTTTCTTCGGAATTGTTGGGTATCTGAATCTTCCGGTCAGTTATCTCCCGGCTGTCGAATTTCCGACTTTACAAGTTACGGCCTCTCTACCCGGAGCAAGTCCATCAACCATGGCCTCATCTGTAGCCACCCCTTTAGAAAAAGAGTTTACTTCCACTCCCGGTCTTCGGTCTATGAGCTCCATCAACTCTTTGGGACAAACACAGATTACTCTGCAATTCGATCTGGACCGCAACATTGACGGTGCAGCCTCAGATACACAGGCAGCTATTTCACGTGCCAGCGGAAACCTGCCGTCCGACCTTCCTCAGCCCCCATATTATGAAAAAGTTAATCCTGCTGATGATCCTGTCCTATATATGGCTATCTGGTCAGATTCGATGCCGTTGTATAAGGTCAATGAGTATACCACTACTTTTCTGACCGACTCAATCTCAATGGTCAACGGTGTATCAAAAGTTCTCATATATGGTGAATCAAAATTGGCTGTACGTGTGCGGGTAAACCCTGAAAAACTTGCTGCACGCAACATTAATCTTGACCATGTACGTCAGGCTATAGCTGCGCAGAACGTCAAAGAACCAGTCGGAACACTTGATAATAAACTTCAGTCCGTAACAATTGAATCAACCGGGCAGCTTAAAAACGCTGATGAATTCATGCCTATGATCTTCGAATCAAGTGAAGGCAGGACTGTACGGCTTTCTGAAGTTGGTAAAGTAATCAACTCCATCAAATCAGATAAATCAGGATCATGGGTAAACGGAAAAAGGGCTATTATCATAGCCATACAAAAACAGCCCGGATCCAATACTATTGATGTATGCAATACCATTATTAATATGTTGCCTACAATCAGGCAGCAGATTCCAGCCGGAATTAACATGAAAGTGCTCTACGACCGGTCAGAACCGATTAAAGATGCAGTTGATGATGTACAGGTTACTCTGCTACTGGCTATTTTCTTTGTTATCTGTGTGATCTTCTTTTTCCTCAAAAATATTTCCGCAACACTTATTGCATCAGTTGCAGTTCCCGTATCTATCATTTTCACTTTTGCGATCATGTATGTTTTTGGCTATTCACTTGATACTCTTTCCCTACTGGCTTTGACGCTCTCGGTGGGATTTGTAGTTGATGATGCAGTAGTAATGATCGAAAATATTGTACGACATCTGGAGATGGGAAAAAAACCTTATCAGGCAGCTCTGGACGGAGCAAAACAGATAACCTTCACCATTATTTCAATGACCCTGTCACTGGCGGTGGTATTCATTCCGCTCATGTATATGAGCGGAATCATCGGACGTATACTTCATGAATTTGCCATGACCATTACAGTGGCAATTCTTGCCTCAGGAATCATTTCCCTGACCATGACTCCGATGCTGGCCAGCCGTATTCTAAAACCAGGTAGCAAACTGTCTGAATCAGATGTTGTCTTTGACTTCCTGTTGCGCATGTATGACCGGTCACTACATTTTGTTATGCGTCATCGCAGAATGACCATGCTGGCCGCAGGACTGATACTTCTGGCCACAATTCACTTTTTCATTGCTATTCCTAAAGGATTCCTGCCTACAGATGACATGAGTTATTGTCAGGGTTTTGCTCAGGCTAAACAAGGAATTTCATATAAGAGTATGAAAGAGCATATCAAAAAACTTGAACCGATACTTTTGGCGGATAAGAACATTGAAAACGTTATTACCGTAGCAGGAGTCCCCATCCTCAATCAGGGATATATTTTCCCCATGCTTGTTCCTCCCGGAAAACGAGATATGACGGCAGATGAAGTTGCCCGCTCACTGATGTATAAGCTTAACAATGATCCTGGTATTATGTGCTGGATTCAAAATCCTCCAATGATCAGGCTAACTGCCAAAACATCTAAAAACCTTTATCAGTACACGATTCAGGCACCGGACCAAAACGAGCTGTTTACACTGGCACCTAAATTTGAAATGGAATTACGTAAAATACCGTTTCTAACCGGACTTACTTCCGATCTGCTGGACAGCAGCCCAGAACTGTGGGTAAAAATTGATCGAGACAAAGCTTCATACTATAACGTCACAGCCCATGATATTGAAAACACACTCAACTCTGCCTACTCTGAACGAAAGGTTTCTACTATTTATGGAGACACCGATCAGTACTGGGTAATTCTTGAAGTTCTGCCATTTAATAAACGTGACCCTAGAGATTTGATGAAATTGTACGTCGCCAATAAAAATGGAGATCTAATCCGACTGGATACAATTGCCAGCTTTGAGGAAAAGCCCGGTCCCATGCAGGTTAACCATACAGGCATGCTGCCGTCGGTAACATATTCATTTAATATCGCTCCAGGATATTCGCTAAGTGATGCAACATCGGCAATCAATAAGCTGTCACTCGAAAAACTTCCAGCGACCGTTGTCTCTGACTTTGAAGGAACAGCTGATGAATTTCAAAAATCCATGTCCAGTGTGTTTTTCCTTTTAGGAATTGCAGTATTTGTCATCTACATGATTCTAGGAATTCTTTATGAAAGTGCCATTCATCCCATTACGATTATCTCAGGTCTGCCTTCAGCAGCTATTGGAGGCTTGCTGACTTTGACCTTATTTGGAAAGGACCTCGACCTGTTTGGTATAGTAGGGGTCATTATGCTTATAGGAATTGTAAAGAAAAACGCAATTATGGTTGTCGACTTTGCACTGGAAGCTGAAGAAAAAGAAAAGCTGTCTCCTGAAGAGGCAGCCATTAAAGGTTCACTGGAAAGATTCAGACCGATTATGATGACCACAATTGCAGCTATTGCCGGAGCTATGCCTATTGCCTTAGGGCTCGGAGCAGGAGCTCAGGCAAGGCAGCCTATGGGGCTGGCTATTGTTGGGGGACTAATCCTTTCTCAGGTAGTTACACTCTATTTAACCCCTGTCGTGTACACCTACATGGATTCATTTCAAAAATGGTCGTATGAACGAGGCAGAGCAAAACGTGAATTACTTGGTATTCCTCATAAGCAAAATGAAGTATAACTTATTTAAATAAGAAAACCCCGGGCTGAATAAACTCAGTCCGGGGTTACTGATTAATTCTAAAAAATATCTCAGCGCATCATTTCTACTGCACCCTTCATATCAGGACTCATTTTTAGAAAACGATCCATATACAGCATCTTCATGGTCTTGAATATTCTCTCACTCATATCGGTGAATACAACCATTCCACCACGCGCTGTAGCCATCTTGTGAGCCGTAATAAGCACGCCCAGACCAACGCTGTCGATTGAATCAACAAATCTGAGGTTGAATAAAATCTTACAGCCAGTTTCATCAGCTGCATCGTAGAGACGCTTCTTAAGAAACCTTATGGTTGCGTTATTAATCCGCCCCTTGGGAGCAAATATCTTAAATTCACCCTTCTGCCGCTCAATCAAATCAAAAAATTGATCTGAGTTTTGGCTAAATGATTCTTGACGGTTGTTACCAACGTCAAAAACATGTCGACCAGAACTTCCCCTTAAATTCTGTATCGTTATCCCACTATTGATATTAGTTATTTGCGCATTTAAGTTAGTCATAATTTTAACTTTGCATTTTGTATACCAAAGTCTGTAATAAAAAGGAGATTCATAAAGCTAAAATCAAAAAACAATACAAATACTAACAACCAATTATAGATTCCGCGCTTTTCAGATCGACAGTCATTTTCAAATAGCGATCCAGGCTAAGCATTTTCATGGTTTTCATAATCAGTGGACTTAGATCACTGAAAACAATCTGCCCGCCGCAATGAGCACAGTTCTTATGGGCAGTAATGATTGTCCCTAGCCCTACACTATCAATAGACTTAACATCCTTTAGTGACATGATGATTTTACAATCGTTTTCACAACTGAGATCATACAGGCGTTTCTTCATAAACTTGACAGTAGCAGTATTGATACACCCTTTAGGACAAAGTTTAATATATTTTCCATTATCTTCTTCAGTAAAATCAAACTCAGTATTATCCAAATTCGCATTATGAATTAAGTTTTCTCTGCTGTTAGTCATTTTGAATCCTTTAATTCCAATAAATTACCTGGTGAATGTATACTAGCCATCAAAGAGCACGACCCAATGCTTCCAATTTAAATAAAAATAATTTTATGAAGAATATTAATAATGATTCCTCTTAAAGTAAAGATTTCCCTCCTCTATATTATGCATTCATGAAGCATACAATACTCACTACTTCCTTTTGCTGCCAGTATAACCCCCTGAGAACTGCGACCATCCACTTTTAAAACGATAGGAGCGGGAACTCTTAAATGGCTGACATATTCACCTTCTTCAATCACAGGCTGCGCTGTAAACCACTCCCAATTCATAACATTCCCCGGTTTATCAAGAACCATAAAGTAATTTATGCCTAGAGTCGTTATATTATGAAAGAAATGTGACCCTTGAGATGGTTCAACTTTAAGTGATTGAGTGGAAGTTTCCACAATGGCTGAAACCCCGGAAATATCAGGCCACTCAACAGGAATACCAAGCCAGTGATCGGCAGACCCCCAACGTCCGGGGCCTGCCAGCAGATATTTACGTTGCTGCTTGACCAGTTGCGCATTCATCTTTGATATTTCAAGAGCTATTTCCCTTGTCTTGGCAACATCAAAACAATCTGGACGAACAATAAGAATATCGTAGATGTCATTCTTCTCTGCATTTCCAAGAGCATGGCTGGAAACGCAAACAGCATTAAGTAAATCATCCTCACTGATACTGACCTGATTTAAATCTGCACGCGCGCTCATAGGCCTGAGCTGTAAAAGGTTAAATTCAGGTTTGCGCCCGTCTTCAAACAGATTGATACAAAATTCAATTTCAACAGGTCCCCCCATACCTTTTTCTGCTAATTTTAAGATATCGGTAAGTACTAAAGACAGAGGAAAAAGCTTATGTTTCAACACTGAAGCAAAAAGAATAACCTTAGGACCGGGAACATGCGATGTATCCCTGATCCGACCTTCGTCAGGCAGGTAGGTAGAGGCAAGCATGCGCACAGGTGCAGTATTCTCAAAATCAGCGATATTAAGCTTATCAAGATTTGCATCATCATGAATCTCACAGATCTCACCATTCATCATGCGTAACCCATAAAAAGTTGTCTGCGCATTTTTCAATGAATCTGCAAGAGTAGGACACTGCGGCAATATCTTTGGATAACGAGGTGAAAACCGGATACACTGTTCTCCGTCCACAACGGATTTACCGATTCCAAGAGCAATGGTAGCAACACCATGTTCCGGCTTCATTTTGCCATATGGATAATAATTATACGACTGTCCGACTCCAGAGATAGCCGGAAAAAAATAATCTTGATATCGCTGTCCTGCAACTTCCTGAATAATAACAGCCATCTTCTCTTCATCGGTACGCTGATTAACCCGCAGAGAAAAAGACTTTGGAGCTTTATAATACGTTGAAGCCCAGACAAGCTTTATTGCGTTGACAAGTTGCTGCAAACGCTTTTCAATATCTGAGCTGTCATTAGAAATCATATAGGTGGAATATAAACCCGCGTAGGCCTGATACTGAGCATCTTCAAGAAGACTTGAAGAACGGACTGACAAAGGATATTTTACTTCCTGCAAATATGCCCAGAGTTGAGCCTCAATCCAGCCGGGAAAAAAAGCATCTGTAAAAATCTGAGCAACCTTTTCATCATCTACATCAGTAGCAGCTAGATAAGAAAGATCATTCATCTCAATGAAATCATCGAACCCCGAAGTCCCTATAGTCAAGGTCCTCGGCGTAGAGATAACCATATCTTTATACTTCTCATGCAGCCATGAATTTCGACTGAGCATTGAACAAATAAATGCAAGCCCTCTGGCTTTTCCTCCCAGGGAACCTGAGCCTATTTTCAAAAAATCAGTATCAGGATCAAAATCTTTAGGATTAAAGGAAACAATGACTCCCTGCTGACGTTGCAGTCTCCGTTCTTTAATCAATCCCAGTAAATGATGACGATGTGATTCCCAATCAGGAAAATCCTTGCTTTTAAGCGGCCTGATCTTGTTTGCCAGTGTAATTTCAGTACGGGCATAAAACCAGCGGGAAAAATCATTTCGCTGGCAATGCTGAATAAATATATCTTCGGGCATACTACGCAAAATCTTTTCCAATGAATAAAGGCTAGTTGCCCTTGCCACTTCTTTATCTTCTGCATCCCGAACAATAAAATCTCCAAACCCAAGGTGATCAATAACGAACTTACGTACTGCGCTCATCAGGTCCGGTGAATTCTTATCTACAAAATACGCAGGTATGTTTTCAGCCCGCTTCTTATTCTCTACTTCATTACTGGCAAGTAATAATGGAATATCTTCGCGATGCTCTTTCACTTCTTTTAGCAAATCAATTCCTGCATTGCCATCAAGACGGCCCATACGCGGAAAACGCACATCGGAGATAACACCCAGAATATACGGTTCGTATTGTTTGAAAAGGCCCAGAGCCTCTTCATAGGTCCTGGCTGTCAAAATTTTAGGTCTTGCCCTCATAGTCAGCAGACGATGTTCTGAATTAAGACCTTCTTCCAGCAATGCCTGTGTCTGACGGACCAGCTCTTTATAAAGTATAGGGAGAAATGAAGCCAGATAGCGCGGTGAATCCTCCACAACAATGATAACCCGGATACCGACTTCTTTTGTATCGTGCTCAACATTAAGCAAATCCTCAAGATTTTTGACCATTGCCACCAGAAGTTCAGCGTCACCGGACCATACAAACTGCCTATCGGTCCCTTCACACAAATCCTCATCAGAAACCGCCAACTGCTTATGAGCCAACATCGCAACAGGAATACCGGGAATTTTCTCTTTAATCATCTTCCCCATACTGCAACAATTCATATTGGTCAGATGCGGCATTAAGATAACCAAATCAAAAAAACGCACATCAAGCAATTCAAGAGCCTCTTCAATCGTTGAAACCCATTTCAATCTTGGTGGACGACTCAGGTTCAGACCTCGGTATTCACTGACAATGCGTTCAGATATGCGACTGTCCTCTTCCATTACCCATGCATCATAAGGACTTGAAATCAATAATATATCATGAACTTTGATCTGCATAAGGTCATGATAGAGATTAAAAGTTCTGCTTTGACCACCTAGGAATGTCATTTTATCATCCATAACAGCTCCAATTTATACCTTCGACAGCCCATCTAACCGTATATAAAAAAATGTCAGAAAGAAAATAATTCTCCTGAAACATCAATCTTACCTAATTTTAAAATAAAAAAGCGGACAGCGAAAAATCGCAATCCGCCCTTTGGGTCTATTATGCAGTGTCGGCTTATTTTATTCAATGATCATTTGCTAAACAATACCCTGATCAAGCATAGCCTGAGCAACTTTAACAAATCCGGCAATATTAGCCCCCTTTACGTAGTTGAAAGGAGTTCCATACTGCTCTGCTGTTTCCATACATGACTTATGGATATTGTGCATAATAACTTTAAGTCTATGATCCACTTCTTCCTTGGGCCAGTTAAGCCTCATACTGTTCTGACTCATTTCAAGGCCGGAAACGGAGACACCACCGGCATTTGCAGCTTTACTCGGACCATAAAGAAGACCTTGATCAAGAAAGATATCTACCCCCTCAGGCATAGTCGGCATATTTGCCCCTTCGGAAACAATCTTGACTCCGTTGGCAACCATGTTTGATGCATCTTTACCATTTATCTCATTCTGGGTAGCAGAAGGAAATGCGCAGTCCGCTTTGTGATTCCAGAGAGGATTGTAATCTAAATCAGGATCAACCGGAATATAAATGGCTTCAGGATACTTATCAGTATATTCGCTGACCCGCCCGCGCCTCACATTTTTGATCTGCATGAGATAGTCGAGCTTCTCACGGTCAACACCCTTTTCATCATAAATGTAACCTGATGAATCTGAAAATGTTATGGGAGTGCTGCCCAGCTCAAGTAGTTTTTCCATTGTATACTGGGCAACATTACCTGAACCAGAAACCAGTGAGGTTGTACCATCGAAAGTTTTACCCTTGGCATTCAGCATTTCAGCTGCAAAATAGACAGAACCGTATCCAGTTGCTTCAGGGCGGATCAGACTACCGCCCCAGCCGAGACCTTTTCCGGTAAGAACACCCGTAAATTCATTACGGATACGCTTATACATCCCGAATAGAAATCCAATTTCACGAGCGCCTACCCCTATATCACCTGCAGGTATATCTGTATTCGGTCCTATATGGCGTGATAATTCCAGCATAAAACTCTGACAAAAACGCATCACTTCCATATCAGTTTTACCTTTGGGATCAAAGTCTGATCCACCTTTACCCCCGCCCATGGGCAGAGAGGTCAAGGCATTTTTAAAAACCTGTTCAAAGGCCAAAAATTTAAGAATTCCGAGATTAACTGAAGGGTGAAATCTAAGGCCTCCTTTGTATGGGCCCAGAGCACTGTTCATTTCAATACGAAAACCACGGTTCACATGCACATCACCTTCATCATCAGCCCATGGAACGCGAAACATGATCACCCTTTCAGGCTCTACAATACGTTCAAGAATACTGGCACTGCGATACTCCGGGTTACGGTCAAGAACAGGCATGATTGATTCTACAACTTCACTAACTGCCTGATGAAATTCACGTTCATTGGGATCTCTGTTTCTGACCAATTCCAAAATGTCCATTCTACAGCCTCCTGATCGGCTTGAACCTGTTAATAGATGAAATTTTGAGTTCAACCTTATTCTTAATATCTTTATTCCATCCCTAACTAACTAAGTCCACACATCTTTTAAAAAGAATCACTTACTTTTTATTTTAATATTTTTTTGTCAAATATGTAAGTTATATTCCCCCGCACAAGGTAAGAAACATGGCATAACACTGAATTTAATTCGTACAATTGACTTTTTTACTAAGCCAATCACAACATAAAACCAGCTACAAAAAAATTTTCTTCAATTTCAAATAATTAAACAATCCATTTCAACCCCTATTTTCACGATCCAAAATTGTAAGATAGAAAATTGACAGCAAGTAAATACTTGTATAAACAATATACCCATGAGCGCCCGCAACTATTATTTTTCTTTTTTTAGTTTTTTTAACTTTACCAGCCCTGTGGTCTGGTGGTGTTCACTCGCGTAAGCGAAACTTAAAAGAATTTCCCCAGGCCGCAGGCATCAAGCCCGCGGCCTTTTTTATTGCCGCCAAGGTTTTCTGCCCAATATGCACCGCCTAAAACTCATAAATTATTTTGCATCTATCATTTTTTACAATTTTAACAATACTGGAGGATTCAAATGATGTTAGGACTTGGAAGCATTGAAATAGCCGTAGTTTTCTGGCTATGCCTCATATCTTCGCTCGGTTGCGTGGCATACGGAATTTTGAACTGGAACAATAAAGGCAAACCAGATGCAACGGCTTTAAATATCGAAGTAGGCAAAGATAAGGGTAAAAAATAATGACTACCAAAATAATCATCACCTTAATTTATCTTGCTATAATTTTCTATCTCGGATTCAAAGGCTGGAAATCCAGCAAACAATCTACTGATTATATGCTCGCAGGACGTCAGATGAACCCGTTTGTTATGGCGATGTCCTATGGTGCAACTTTTGTCTCAACATCCGCTATTATCGGCTTTGGAGGAGCAGCAGGGCTATTCGGCTTTCCGCTACTCTGGCTGACGCTTGCTACTATTGTGATAGGAGTATTCGTTGCTATGGTATTCTTTGGCAAACGCACCCGCCGCATGGGTCTTGCTCTTGAAAGCCACACTTTCCCGGAACTTTTAGGACGCCGCTATGACTCCAGATTCATACAGGGATTTGCCGGTGGAGTGATTTTTCTGTTCATCCCCGTATACGCCGCTGCGGTGCTTATCGGGATTTCACGTATGATGGAAATTTCTTTCGGCATTCCTTATGGAACAGCCCTTATCGTGATCAGCCTTATTCTTGCTCTGTATGTTATTACAGGCGGTATGAAAGCCGTTATGTATACTGATGCATTTCAGGGAATAATTATGGCTGCCATGATGCTTATTCTTATCATATCTACATATGCTATGCTCGGCGGACTAACGGAAGCCCATCAAACTCTGACAGATATGGTAAACCTTATGCCTGCCAAACTACAGAAAGGAGGAATAATCGGCTGGACTCAGGGAGCAAATTTCGGAACACCTCTATGGCTAGTTATATACACCACCATAGTTTATGGCGTCGGCATCGGAGTTCTGGCTCAGCCACAGCTGGCAGTCCGTTTCATGACAGTACCATCTGACCGAGAACTTAATCGTGCAGTGCTGTACGGCGGGCTTTTTATTCCTCTGATGACGGGGGTAGCGTTTACAGTAGGAGCGCTCTCAAACGCTGTTTTCTATAAAGAGCTAGGCAAAATATCTATTGCTGTTGCAGGTGGAAACATGGATAAAATCATTCCCATATATATTGAACAAATGATGCCGTCCTGGTTCTCATCATTGTTCCTGCTGGCTATGCTTGCAGCTGGAATGTCAACTCTTTCTTCCCAATATCATGTCGGCGGAACAGCATTAGGACGTGATTTCTTTGAGAGATTTGTCAAAGTTTCAAGTGAGAAATCAGTAATAATCACAAAAATAGGAGTATCCATCACATTGCTTGCTGCAATAGCCTGGGCCTGGATTCTTCCCCCCTCTATCATTGCCAGAGCAACAGCATTCTTCTTCGGACTCTGCGCAGCTTCCTTTCTACCCATATACCTTCTTGGGCTTTACTGGAAAGGCATGACAAAGAAGGCTGCTAAGGTCTCTATCGTCGGAGGTTTCAGTGCTTCAATGTTCTGGCTGCTCTTCGTTCATGCCAAAGAGTCCAGTTCAATAGGGCTTTGCAAACTGCTCACTGGACAGGATACACTTGTATCAAGCGCAGCCAAAGGATCATGGATCTGGCTGCTACAATGGGTTGATCCTAATGTTGTCGCACTTCCGGTATCACTTGCACTGGCTATCGGCGTTGCACTAGTCACCCCCAAAATGAGTAAAGCACATCTCAAAACATGCTGGGCTAATATTTAAATATAAAAGAACTCGCCATTTAAAAAGAAAAAAGGGCTGAAACAGATATCCGTTTCAGCCCTTTTTCCATATTATCGGAAATTTTTATTTTTTTGGAGGCAGTGAACATGATTCACTACAGCATGTTCCTTGTAAAAAACCTGTATAGGTGTAAAAAATACGCTCTATTTTCGTACGTTTTTCAGCAGGCAATGGTTCGCGAACGTAATTAGCAGTAATCTTAATTAGCTCGTCATAACGGGGAATTGCTCTGATGCCATGAGCAAGGGTCTTGCCGGAAATAGCATCAAGTAAAAAGGCATCCATTGAATCGCTGATAATAACATAAGGAACCGGGCCACCCTGAAAAAGCTTTCCTGCGCATACAGCTTCGCGCTCATAACTTCCAACATCACCTGCGCAAAACATTACCAACATGAGGGGCAGCTCATCATTATAAACGACCAAATCAATAGTACGGCACATTTCATCGCCATCAATTTCAAAGCACAAATCAATTTTTGTCTTCAATGATTCTTTTGGATATCCAAACTCTTCGACAAGCATTTTAGCCAAAGCCTGCCGAAACTCCTCATATGTAGTCTCATCGATTTCTTCACCACTTAAATAATCACGTAATGTGCCACCCATGCTTACTTCGTGCATCTTGTGTCTCCGATATTTGATGCCTCCGGCCCCGTAAGTTAAATCGGAGCAATCAGAGGATTGTTAATTTTTTCTTAACTAAATATATAAGCATGTCAGACTGTTGTGCAAGCTCTGAATTATGTAAAAAGACTGATAATTTTGAGCACTGTATAATTATTCTAATTTTTCAAGACTAATCCCGCTTGTTTCGATTCTAAAAAACCATGTAACGACTGCTCCGAGCAAAGAGCACCCTACCAGAAAATATAAAATTAATTCAGTCCCGAAATTCTTAAGCAAAATGGGAAATAAAAAAGCTGTGAGCACTGCTCCGAGTTTTGCAAAAGAAGCTGCAAAGCCTGCACCCTTTCCACGAATATGAGTTGGAAAAACTTCACCGGCCAATAAATAGGTAATTGCATTGGGCCCCATGTTTGTCATGAAGCTGAAAAGCATGAATCCGCTAAAAAGATAAAACATCCCCATTGAGGAAGTAGCAGCTCCTATAGAAAGAGTCGCAATAAAAAGCCCAGCTGCACACCCGATAAACCCCGTAATCTGCAATTTGATACGTCCTACCTTGTCAGCAAGAAGGACTGCGAAAATAATACCGACAATCAGCAACACATCTATAAACGCCGCCCCCTTGGACGCAAGTAAATCATTATGAATGAGGTCCGCCACATTGCGTGCATGTACAGCTTTAGCTCCAATAACAGAACCTAGGATAGTAGGCGTAAAAATACCAATTCCATATGTACCGAGATCTTGCAGAAACCACGGAACTGAAGCGAGAATTGTCGCTCTTATATTTTTTGCCTTAAAGAGATCAATATATGCTCCTTTTATGTATCCATTTTTATCATTACCATTTATTTTTGGCTGCTCAATTTTAATTGTTTTTGGATAACTAGGAACCCTGTATAGCAATCTGGTCAAAGCCTTTTCAGCTTCTTTAATACGGCCTTTTGAAACCAGCCAATGTCCACTATCAGGAATAAAAAAACGGCCGACCAAGACAAAAATTGCTGGGATCACTGCTGTTCCATACATGTATCTCCAAGCACTGAGCTCAGAAGCTTTATAAAGGATAATGTAGCCAACTGCTGTCCCGCTAAGTGCTCCTATTGCCTGAAAAGCAAATGCACTGAGAACAAGTCGACCACGATCAACGCTTGGTATACTCTCAGAAATAATCATATGTGCAGTTGGATAATCACACCCGAGGGCAAGCCCCATACCGAAAAGAAATATTACCAGAAAAACAAAATCCGGACTGAAGACTAAAAAGATAAGACAAACTGTAAACAGGACCATTTCTACAATAAACATTTTCTTTCTGCCGTAATGATCAGCCAGTCCGCCAAGAACAGATGCACCAACGAGAATTCCAAAAAGCGTAGCGGCACTGACTACGCCTTTTTCCATAGCAGAAAGATTAAATTCCCGGACAATAAGTGGTAGAGCTACTCCGGTCATGAAAACAACCATACCCTCAAAAAACTTCCCGGCAGAAGCTAACAGCCATATTCTCCATTGCATAGCAGTCATGGGGGACGAAGGAGCCTCTGTCCCATCAGCCCAATATGGAGTTTCATCTATATATTCTTGTACTGATCTAGCTACGACCTCAACAGACTCATCAGCATTAGCCATATTACCTACACCTTAATTTTTATTTATTTGATATATCTTTTTAGCATAGAGATTCTACTTTGTCCTGATCACTTATGTTATATTACAGCCGCTAAACAGCGGAATAATAATTTTGCAACTACTTACAATAAATATTTTTATGCCACTACTCAAAGAAATTGAAAATTATTTTCAATTTCTTATTGACCACAACTTACTCCTGTTGTAGTTCTCCAATTGATTTTGATTTTCAAGTTCCTTAACACGCTTTTATGTTTTTAAGTGCTGTAAGATTCGTAATCAATAATTTTTCATATTTTGGGTAAGCTTGGATAAGCAGGCTTTATTAATATTTATTTCAGATCGACTACCGACTCGCTGGGCGATCTTAATTTTAGAATGCAGTCTGACTGCTTAGGAGATGAGAATGACTACCAACATCAATCTTTCAGAAATTTTAGAGGAGCGTTCATACGCAATTCTTGGCTTTGATGTAGAGACTTCGGTATATGCCCAGAAATTACGCAAAATGGGTTTTGTTGAAGGAACTCCTGTTGGACTTGCACCAGTCCAGATTTCCGACCCTATGGTTTTTGAAATTCGCGGTAGCCGGGTTGCACTTAGAAAAATTGAAGCTATTCAGATTAAAGTAAAGGAATTGTAAGATGCATAAAATTGAAAGGATCGCCATTGCCGGTGTACCAAACAGTGGTAAAACTACACTTTTTAATGCGCTGACCGGTGCAAACCAAAAGGTTGGTAACTGGCCCGGAGTTACAGTAGAAAAGATTGAAGGTTCTTTTTCACTATCAGGTAGCACTGTGGAGCTGGTTGACCTTCCGGGGACTTATAACCTCAGCCCTGATACAGAAGATCAGAAAGTTGCAGAACGTGTGATCAGAAGCGGCGAATATGATATGATCATAAACGTTGTAGACGCGACCAACCTTTCCCGTAATCTGTTCCTGACGATGGATCTTAAGGAACGCACCAATCAGATCATTATACTTCTCAACATGGTTGATGTTGCAGAAAAAGAAGGCTTGTCTATTGACATAGATAAGCTGAGCAAAGAACTGGGCCTACCAGTAATTCCCGTTACCGCGGTAGATAAAAAATCCGTTGCAGCCGCTGTCAAAACTCTCAGCCATGAAGCAGAAAATCTTCCTGCCCACAATTCCCACCCTACACGTCAGGAGGTCAGGGATACTGTTGAAAAATACGCCTTTATTGACAGTATTTACAGTAAAGTTCTTAAAGAAAATAAAGATCGCAGCCTGAACTTCACAAATAGGGTAGACAGCATTGTAATGAACCGCTTCATGTCTATACCAATTTTTCTAATTTCCATGTTCCTGACTTTCTGGTTTGCCATCGGCCTTGGCTCAGTATTCATCGACTTCTTTGATATCATGGCAGGACTTATTTTTGTCGATATTCCAACAAATCTGCTGGCAAGTATCAATGCACCGGACTGGGTTAGCATTGTTTTAGCAGGAGGTATCGGAGCAGGTATCCAGACAGTTGCTACCTTTGTTCCGGTCGTATTCTTCATGTTCCTCGCTTTGGCAATTTTAGAAGATTTTGGCTACATGGCCCGCGTGGCAGTTGTTGCTGACCGATTCATGCGTAAAATAGGTTTGCCAGGATCTGCATTTATCCCAATGGTTGTCGGCTTTGGTTGCACTGTTCCAGCAGTTATGGCTGCCAGAACTCTCTCATCAAAACGTGACCGTTTCATGACCATCTTCATGGCCCCCTTTATGTCATGTGGAGCTCGATTACCTGTTTATGCACTGTTTTGCGTAGCACTCTTCGGTGCATATTCAGGTCTGGCTGTATTTTTAATTTATCTGTCAGGTCTTGCTATGGCTATTTTCACCGGTTTCTTACTGAAAAACACTCTCTTTAAAGGCACTGCATCTCATTTTGTGATGGACCTGCCTCTCTACCATATCCCTAGAACCGGGGCAGTATTCAGAAGTGCATGGTTGCGTCTCAGAGGTTTTATCAAACGCGCCGGTGTCATCGTTGTCAGCGCAGTTTTTGTTCTATCTATGCTGAACACCATTGGCATTGAAAACGGAAACTTATCATTCGGTAACGAAGATTCACAGGCTTCCATCCTTGCACATGCGGGTATGGCAATTTCTCCAGTATTCAAACCCATGGGAATCACCGAAGAAAACTGGCCGGCATCGGTAGCCCTCTTCACAGGACTCTTCGCCAAGGAAGCAATCGTAGGTACAGTAAATTCACTATACTCTTCAATGGATATGCAGGATGCACCTGCAACGGACCAAGCTGCAGAAGAGTCAGATGAAGGACTCGATATCGGCGCAACAGTCAGCGAAGCATTCGGAACTATAGGAGACGGACTTGTCGGCATCGTAACCTCAGTTGATTTGCTTGGAATAGGACTGATTGGAGAAGACAGTGCAACGGTATCAGAAGAAATTGGAGCAGATGCCTCTGTTTACAAGCACATTGCTGCAAACTTCACAATATTCTCAGCCTTCGCATACCTTCTGTTTGTCCTGATGTACTTCCCCTGCCTTGCAGTTATCGGTGCGACAAGACAAGAAATGGGCGGTTTCTACTCAGCAATCATGGCAATGTACTGCACGGCTTTAGGCTGGTCAGTAGCAACCTTGTTCTATCAGATAGCTGAAGGCAGAAATGCTGTATACATGGCAATAGCTGTAGCAGTCTTAGCAATTATTTATGCAACCCTTAAATATCTTGGGCTGAAAGAAGTAGAAGAAACTCCTCAACTCAGACCACTTAACCTTTAATTCCGCGAATTCTGCAGGGAAAACATATGAAAAGTTTTCCCTGCAGAATTTGATTAGTAAAAATCCTACATCAGCAGCTTAAGTAGAAATCCCCAAGCACAAGACTATATTCTCCCCGCCTAGCACATCATTTTTCAAAAGATATTAACCCATACCCATGACTTACAATTTTAAAATCAGCATAAAAGTAAAGTCTATCATCCACATAAACTAAGAATATAAATTTAAATCAAAGACATTAATCCTAACACATTTTTTCTTTTTAATAATGCCAGACATTTAATTTAATGCATAAGGTTATGAATCTATATACGACTGTAAAAACAACAGTTTGAATCTACAGGCAAAAAATAAGGCCTAAACCAGCTATCAGATAATTATACTTACAACTCACCGTCACTCCTGAAAAAGCCCCTGTAAAATTTTACAGGGGCTTTTTCAGGAGTGACGGACCTTTTCTTAACATTAAGAAAAGGTCCGTATATAATGAATTAAATATTGCTAAGGCATGATAGTCCCTACCTGCAATGCAAAATCAAATATATTTGAAGGCATAAGACCCAGACCAAGAACCAGAATGGATAAGAAAACAGCTCCAACGCAACTGAATGTTGAGGCATCCGGCATAAGCACTTCAGCATCCTCATCCTTAGTATAAGCATGCCTTACCATTCCGAGATAATAATAAATAGAAATGGCAGTGTTAATACCTGCGATTATAATCAACCAGTTGTACCCATGATTCCAGCTTGCCGAGAAGAGGAATAACTTACCCATAAAACCGGCCATCGGAGGTAAACCGACTAAAGCAAACGCTCCAACTGCAAGAGCAAAAGCCAAAGCAGGAGCACGCTTATGCAGACCGTTAAGATCATCAAGTTGCAGATTACGACCATCAACAGAAACCCTACTTACAACCCAGAAACAAGTCAGGTTCATGGCAACATAAGCTAGGGCATAAAAAGATGCAGCAGCAAGACCTTCTGCTGTCCCTGCCACTAAACCGATCATGATGTAACCGGCATGGGCTACAGATGAATAACCTAGTATACGCTTAACATCTTTCTGCACCAGTGCGGCCAGATTACCAAAGGTCATAGACAATGCACCAAGTACGGCAAGCAAAGTCGTAATGTCGTAGCCGGGCTTGAACATGGTTGCAAGACGGATAAGTATAACAACAGCACCAAGCTTAGGGAGAGTTGCTACAAAAGCCGCAGTTTCGTTACTGGTTCCTTCGTATACATCTGGACACCAGAAATGAAATGGAAACAAAGCCAGCTTATAAAACATTCCGGCAAGGAACAGGGCCATACCTGTTACTGCCATTGGTGCGGCTTCAAAAGTCCAAGTCTTTTGAACAAGCTCCGCCAGATATGTAGTGTGCATTCCAGCAAGAATGTATGAGAAGCCGTACAGAGCAAGGGCAGTCGCCACGGCTCCGAACATTATGTATTTAACAGCCGCCTCTGCTGCCATCTTACTCTTGGAACGCAGTGCAATTACTGCATAAAGAGAATACGAGGATAACTCCAAAGCAAGATACATAGAGATCAGCTCAACACATGAAGCCAGCATCATGAGTCCCCATGTACTCATTGCCAGAAAGAGGAAGTAATCTGATCTTTTCTCTCTCTCAAGCGTAGGCTGCCGTGAAGCGTTTAGTACCGTAATAAAATAACCGATAGCTATTGCTACCTTAAAAAACTGAGAAAGAGGGTCAACACGATAGGCCCCTTTAAAAACAAGACCTTCCTGCCCCACAGATAATAGGGCGACCACCACACCTATTCCTGACATTATCGGGAGCCAGACGCCAACTTTCTCACGCATAGTTACACTACCCACTGCTTGAACAAACAACAGGGCAATGATCAGGAACGTAAACAGTTCCGGCATGAAAAGATATGGATTCACATTCATTTCAATAACTCCTGTTGCTTATTTCACTATTCCCTTAAGGGAATTGAGAGCCATTTCAAGCGGTTTTTCATTCTCGATACTAACCAGCTTTGACTTTGTCTGAACATCATTTGAAAGCTTAACCAATGATGCATCCATAACTTTGAAACAAAGCCCCGGAGCCAAACCAATATAAAAAACAAATACCGCAGGAATAAGTAGATAAGTCCATTCACGTTTATTAAGGTCAGACCATTGTTTCCATGTTGAAGGCCTTCCCCAAGCCAATTTAAGTGAAATACGAAGCATGTAGGCAGCAGCAACCATTGCGCCTGGAACCATAAGAGCTCCAACCCAAGGATTCTGTTCAAATGCACCTACGAAAACCAAAATCTCACCTACGAAACTGTTGGTCCCCGGAAAACCGAAGGATGATAGAGCAAACAATCCCCAGAAGAACATGTAGGCCGGCATGTATTTGCCAAGTCCAAGGTTATCGCTAATTTCACGGCTGTGACTTCGCTCATATATTGCCCCGATCATCATAAAGAGACCGCCGGTAGTGATACCGTGGTTAAGCATCTGGAAAAGCGCACCTTCAAGCCCACGCAGATTGAACAGGAATATTCCAAGAGTAACAAAGCCCATATGCCCCACGGATGAATAGGCGATAACTTTTTTAATATCGTTCTGTCCCAAAGCCACAACACCGCCGTAGATAATGCCAGCTATAGAAATAGCTATCATTAACGGAGCAAAGTATTCACTGGCAGCTGGAGTCAAAGGCAGGTTAAAACGCAAGAACCCGTAAGTTCCCATTTTAAGTAATACAGAAGCCAGAATAACCGAACCTGCTGTAGGAGCCTGAACGTGTGCAGCTGGAAGCCATGTATGAAATGGGAACATGGGAACCTTGATAGCAAAAGCCAGTGCAAGAGCCAGAAATGCCCAGAACTGAAATCCGAATGAAAATGTTTTTTCCATAAGTTCAGGAATGGCAAATGTTCCTCCGGCAACTCTGAAGGCTACGATGGCAACCAGAAGCAAAGCGGAACCGGCAAGAGTGTAAAGGAAGAACTTAAGAGATGCGTATTTCTTTTCAGGACCACCCCATACTGCAATGAGCAGATACATGGGAATAAGCATTGCTTCCCAAAAAACATAAAACAGAACCAGATCAAGAGAGGTAAAGACTCCCACACATGCTGCTGTCATGAACAACAGACAGAAATGAAACTCTTTTATTCTCGTGGTTATATATGTCCATGAACAGAGTACACACAACGGCAGCACGGCGATAGTCAGTATCACCATTAAAAAGCTGATACCGTCAGTACCCAGATAATATTCAATTCCCCATCTCGAGACCCATGTGGCCCTTTCCACAAACTGGAAAGCTGCGGATTCAAGTTTGAATCCGGCAAAAAGCGGAAACGAGAGTGCGAGTTCTATGACTGACACAACCAGTGTATATATCCGCACAGTGTTGTCACCCCGGAGAAAAAACAGTCCGAAGGCCGCCAAAAGCGGAAAAAACACTAAGCTGGTCAGAACCGGATAAGCTACTTCTTGCATTGAATTCTCTCCAGTTTATCCAAAGTACCAGACAAGTCCGTAAATACAGAGCGCAATAAACACAGCCAGACCTAGATAATCCTGTAATCTACCTGTCTGTATTTTTGCACCAGTCCTGCCTATATTTCTCACTGTGTATGCAGTGCCGTCTACAACAGTATCAATTCCATTACGATCGAACCATGATGATCCGGCAGCCAAATCCATGAGCCACTTAAGACCTATTACACGATAGACAGTGGTCCAGATTGAATCCACCCATGCGACAGGACGGCAGACAGCCCGAATACCAAGGTTACCTATAAAACGATAAAGCTTGTCAAAATCGAGGTTACGACCATGATGCGGAATGATAACCTTACGCATTATCCAGAAACCGACTCCGGTAAAGGATAGGAGCATAGCGGCCTGAAGGAGATGCCAGGGAGTATATGGTTCATACTCAACGGGGAATGGCAGCAGTACATAAAGCATCTTTGGGTACACACCCTGGGCAAAACATAATGTGGCTGCAATCCCCATTGCCACATACATGTTCTTGGGAATGGGGTTCAGTTTAATATTCGTCGGCGCCGGCTTATTCCAGAAAGCGAAATAAGGCAGCTTGATACCAACCGAAAGGAACGTACCCACTGCGGCAATTTCAAGACCGATTGCTAAAAGGGTATGATGAGATTCAGCTGCTCCGGTGATGGTCATGGTCTTACTGATGAATCCATTGAAGAACGGCATACCTGAAATGGAAACTGCGCCGACCATATAGAGTAGTACAACCCAAGGCATTTTACCGACCAGTCCACCAAGCTTATCAAGATCAGCAGAACCGACAGCGTAAAGCACCGTACCCACTCCCATGAAAAGCAAACCCTTATACAGGATATGTGCGTATGCATGAGCTACTGCCCCGTTAAGACACATAGCCGTACCGATTCCTATACCGGCAACCATGTAACCAACCTGAGAAACAATGTGGTAGGATAAAATCCTGCGGGCATTGTTCTCCATAGACGCGTAAAACACACCGTAAACAGCCATGATGGTACCGGCTACTGCCAATACATATACCCCGGCAAATCCTCTTGCCAGAACATAAACCGCTGTCTTGGTAGTAAAGGCGCACATGAAAACTGCGCCCGGAACAGTTGCTTCGGGATAAGCATCAGGAAGCCATGCATGCAAAGGTACAACAGCTGCGTTAACGCAAAAACCAATAAGAATCAGCCAGTCATAATATTGTACAGATGAAGGATCTACAGGCAGAAAAGCAAAAGTTCCTATCTCAGAATATCTGAGCAGAAGTCCGCCAAGCAGAAAAAGTCCACCCAGCATATGGAATAGAAAATACCTGAATCCGGCAGCAGTGGAAGTCTTTGTCCGATGCAGCCAGACGAGAAAGGTAGATGCTACAGCCATAAGCTCCCAGAAGATGAACAAAGTCAGGTAGTCACCTGCAAAGACGCAACCGAAAGCCCCGGCAACGTATAGAGCCGCCGAAGCATGATGCGCCTTGTCATCTACATGCAAAGCATAAATCATGCCTATGAGAGACTGAATTGCAAAAACGTTGGCAAAAACCAGCGAAAGCTTATCCACCCGGCCTAAAATCAGAGTATTGCCCAGATACGGGATGATCCCGAAATTGCCCATAGTTGCAGTAAACACAACCACAATAGCTATAATTGGAGGAATCAGCAAAAGCCATTTCCACTGACGCCCTCTGAAGAAAGGCAACGCCACTGCCAGAGCTATAAAAGCCAATGCGGGATGAAGGAAACCGTTAAATGTCATCGCCTTCCTCCGGTCCTACAAGAAAAGGTTGAATTAAAACCTTCATCAGAAAAACCATTGCCACTGAACAAATCAGAGCAAAAGCCTCCCAAAAGCCGGGATAAATATCATAATGATATTCAGCTTCATGGGGATGGATGAAGAAATTGAGTACCACCAGCACAACAAGAAAGACAGCAAACAGTATCTTCCAGAATCCCAGATTCTTCGTGCGCTGGGTTTCGAACCAGTTTCCGAATTTATTGCTCATGGGGACTCTCCTTAGAATTTGCCGAACACGTTAATAAAGTTCAGGAACGTCTGAGGATACAATCCGAGCCAGACGGAGATCAGAGCCGTAGTAAACAAAGGAATAACCATACACAGGGGAGCTTCTTTATACTGCTCAATATTTGCCCCTTCCGCCGGAGCCTTAAAAAAGGCACGGTAGATAATTGGAGTAAAATATCCGGCATTAAGCAAAGTACTTGCCAGCAAAGCTATTAAAAGCCCCCATTGACCTATTGTGACAGCCCCTTTGACCAGATACCACTTAGTGGCAAAACCACATACAGGTGGTACCCCGATCATAGACAGTGACGCGATTGCAAAGGCTCCGAAGGTCCACGGCATCCTTCGTCCAAGCCCGTCCATAAGGCTGATTTTCTTAAGGTGGGTTGCAACATAGATAGACCCTGCCCCGAAGAACAAAGTGATCTTTGAAAACGCATGGTGAGCAATATGCATAAGCCCGCCCTGCACTGCTTCCGGTGTTAGCATTGCCACACCTATTATAATATATGAAAGCTGACTGACAGTTGAATAAGCCAGTCTGGCCTTAATATCATCTTTGGTGAGGGCGATAAGCGAAGCCGCCACAATGGTGAAAGCCGCAAGATAAGCAGTCGGCAGGCCAAGCCCCAGTTTATCCATGAGGTCCACACCGAAACCGGACAGGATTATACGGGACACCGAGAAAACTCCCGCTTTAACAACTGCTACGGCATGCAGCAAAGCTGAAACCGGCGTAGGTGCAACCATCGCGGAAGGAAGCCAGTTATGAAACGGCATAAGAGCAGCTTTAGCCAGACCTGCAATATATAAGACATAAGTAATTGTAACCAGAGTCGGATCTGCTGTCGGAGGGAAAATCCCCTGTACGACATCACCCAGATGAAAATCCAGAGTTCCCGCCAGCACATAGGTAAGTACCATTGCCGGAAGCAGAAAAAGTTTTGACGTTCCCATGAGGTAGACCATGTATTTCCTTGCTCCGGAAAAAGCCTCATCATCCTGATGATGCGCAACTAGAGGATAGGTGAATACAGAAATCACTTCATAGAAAAGATAAAGGGTGAAAATGTTACCAGAAAAAGCAACACCAACTGCGCCGAAAATAGCAACTGCAAAACAGAAATAGTATCTGGTCTGCGCGTGCTCATTCATACTGCGCATATAACCGATATTATAACTGGTTGCGAAAACCCACAGTAATGATGCTATAAGTGCAAAAACAAAAGTAAGTCCGTCAGCAATAAATGATACATTTATGCCCGGAAGTATTGTGAACAAAGTATACTTAAGGATTTTCCCGTCAAGCACATCTGGCACCATTGAGAGTACAGACAGAAAGGTCAGTATTCCAGCCCAGATAGAAACTCCCTCACGTCTGTTGATATTGTTCCTCAAAAACCAGATCAGGAACGGAGCAACAAAGGTGATTGCCAGCGGGATCAAGACACGCGAACTTGTTATGAATTCAGTATTAACTGCCATATGATCAACCTTTCAGCCTTGATACTGCATCTGTTTCAACAGACTTAAACCGTCTTGCCACAACCACAATGATTGCAAGAACCAATGTAGCTTCAGCTGCGGCAAGTCCCATAATAAAGAGTGCGGCTATCTGACCTATTGAATTGCCTGCTTCGGTAAGCTGACTTGCCGCAACAATAGATAGCCCTGCCCCGTTCAGCATGAGTTCAACAGATATCAGCATACCCACAAATGATTTACGCCAGACAATGCCGTACAAACCTATTGCCAGCAGCATAAGAGCCACAAGCTGATACATTAAAAGAGGACTCATTATACTTTCCTCCCTTTCTTTTCAAAGGCCAGCAGAACAGCTCCGCCCATAGCTGCCAGCAACACAACCGAAATAAGCTCAAAAGCAACCGGATAGTCTTCCAGCAGCCCTTTACCTATAGTAATCAGCGGGACCTCAACCGGAAGGCTGATGGACGCAGGCTGAAATTTAACAAGTATAAAACCGATTACAAAAACCGGAGCTATAAAAGTAAGAGCTGACAGTGCAGCTTTACCAGGTCTGCGTGTCCCGGATTCAATGCCTTGAGCATCAGCTTGTGAAAGCATGATGGCAAAGAAAATAAGTACGCAGACAGCTCCCACATAGATAAGAATCTGCATGAAAGCCATAAACGGAGCTGCCATGAGCATATACATTCCCGCCACGCCCAGCAGTGAGCAGATAAGACCTACCAATGCTCGGACTAGACTATGTGCTCCTACAGCAATGGTCCCGCCGCCCAGAATGAGTATGGCGTAGACAGCAAAAGCGATTTTAGCCAGCAATTCCATCATGAGTCTTTCCTTGTTGAATTTTCTGATGTTTCAACAGCAGCTTCGGGACTTTCGACAAATGATTCAGCTTGTGCAGCCTGTCTATCCAGTCGTTCCAGCAGATCCATTTTGAAATCTTTGCGATTAGTGGAGGTGAAATACACGTGGGACGAATATTTCAGTGAAGAAACAGGACAGTTCTCAACACATGACCCGCACAATGAGCAGAGCGAATAATCATAAAGAAACTTTGCAGGTTCTTTAGGAGCTTTAGGTTTATTTACCTTTTCACCGCGCTCTTCCGCTTCTTTCATGGCCTGAAGCTCTTCCTCAGTAAGTTTTGGAGCCTTTGCTTTAACCACAGTAATGCATTTACTGGGACATGCTGTGACACACATCATGCAGGAAATACATTTGGGTTTCGCCGGATTCTTAGGCTTACCGATCAGTTCCAGCGGCCCCCGGAATCCTTCAAGCTGAGCCTCACTCACGGTTTCACGGGGATAGTGCAGTGTAATCTGCTTATCGGCAAAGTTTTTACCTGTGACTTTCAGTCCTACGATCAAAGACCAAAGTGAAGCCACATCTTCCCATATCTTTTTAATTGCACTCATATTTCACGCCCCTAGAAAAGCTTAGTTACAAATGCAGTTATGAAGAGGTTGGCCAGAGCCAGGGGCATGAGCCATTTCCAGTTGATATTCAGAAGCTGGTCAAAACGTACTCGCGGATAAGTCCAGCGAAGCCAGATCATGACCACCAGAAGAACATAAACCTTTAACAGAAACCATAAACTGCCATCAAAGAATGGCCCCTGCCAGCCACCCAGAAAAAGGGCAGCAGCAACGGAACATACAACAATCATATTGGCATATTCAGCAAGAAAGAAGAGACCGAAGCCCATACCGGAATACTCAGTATGGAATCCAGCGGTAAGCTCACTTTCCGCTTCAGGAAGGTCAAAAGGAGCACGGTTTGTTTCACCTAAGGCACTTATGAAATAGATGATAAAGGCAAGAGGCTGCACCATTGCATTCCACTGCCATGGCCATCCGCCCTGCCCCTGAACAACTACGGAAAGATTCAAACTTCCGGTCTGAAATGCAATTGCCAGCACGGATAGCAGCAACGGGATTTCATATGCAACGGACTGAGCCACAGCTCTTGCCGCTCCAAGTATACCCCATTTATTATTGGAGCCCCATCCAGCCAGACATAAAGCAAGTACGTTCAAGCCGGAAAATGCCAGAATTAACAACAGACCGAGATTCATTTCCATCCCGGTAGCAACCGGACCGAATGGAATCGGCAGGAAAAGCAGCAATACCGGAAAAAAAGATAATACTGGAGCCATCCAAAATAGGATTTTATCAGCTCCCTTAGGAGTAAACAGTTGTTTTCCGATAAGTTTTACCGCATCTGCAAGCGGCTGCAAGAGTCCATGAGGACCAACCTCAAAAGGACCGGGTCTGCGCTGAACGTGCCCGGCAATCTTACGCTCGAGATAAACCAGAACCAGCCCGTTCAGCCCAACAAATGCGGCAATTGCCACCAGTGCTATGACCAGTTTCACTAGTTCAACGGGTATTTGAGACATAAACACTCCTCTCTACCTGTCGATTTCAGGAATTACCATGTCCAGACTGCCGAGAATGGCAACAGCATCAGCCAGCATCGTACCCTTCGCACATTCAGCGAACAGGCTTAAATTTGAAAATCCAGGAGCACGAAGTTTAACTCTGTATGGAATCTTACTTCCGTCACTCACAATATGAATACCAACCTTACCTCGAGCACTCTCCGCGGCGAAATAAGCCTCTCCGGCAGGAGCTTTCCATGTAGGTTTAGGTCTCTTTTTAATGATATGTTCCCCTTCAGGGAGCTGCTCAAGAGCCTGTTCAATAATATTAAGGCTCTGTTCTATTTCTTCCATGCGCACCATATAACGGGCCATGGCATCTTTTTCATGATAGACAGGGACTTCCCAGTCAAAACGATCATAGACAGAGTAAGACTCTGCAACACGAGTATCATGCTTAACCCCTGCTCCACGGATGAGAGGCCCCGTCGCACCGTAACGATTACACATGTTTTTATCCATGTGCCCTACATCTTCAATACGTTTACGAAGAATAACGTTATCGGTAACCAGATCCTTATACATAGGAAGTCGACTGCGAAGATAAGGTACGAATGCTTTAGCCTTTTCAACGAAAGCAGCATCAATATCGTGTGACACTCCTCCAATACGAAAATTGCTGTAAGTAAGCCTTGAACCTGTACACTTCTGCATCATATCCATAATCATTTCACGATCATCAAAAGCGTACATAATCGGAGTAAAAGCACCGAGATCAAGCAGATAAGCCCCCCACCAGAGCAAATGGGATGAAATACGGTTAAATTCAGAAGTTATCACCCGGATAAACTCAGCACGTTCGGGAACTTCAATTTCAGCAAGTTTTTCAACTGCGCCGACATAAGCATGGTTCCATGCCAGAGGATGCAGGTAGTCAACCCTCCCCATGTTAGGCATAAACTGGACCCATGTTTTCACCTCAGCCATCTTCTCGTGCATACGATGCAGGTAGCCTAAAATGGGCTCTGCACGAACGATATATTCACCGTCCAATTCGAGGATGACCCGCAAAACACCATGGGTGGATGGATGCTGCGGTCCCATGTTGAGAATCATGGTGTTTTCTTCAGCACCCTTCTCAAAATGGTTGGTGTAAAAATCACCTTCAAGAAATGTATTCATAACAGCCTGCCGTTTTTGATTTAATGCGGTTTGCGCTTTGACAGATGATTTCGCCTCCGGCGGCCAAAAGGGCTGCCCCTTCTGGATTACCTAGTTAAATTTATTTAACTAGGTATCATTCTGTTCAGGTTGTTTCTCCACCTCTTCATCAAAGAGACTAAAGTCATCTATTTTAAAAAGGACCTTTCCGGGATCGATTAAATCCCGCAGAGGTTTACGACTTTTGTCATTCTTTAAAAGCACACCATTAGGTGTCTCAGGGTCCAGCAGAAGTGGAATCAAATTGGGGTGGCCGCTGAAAATTATCCCGTGAAAATCATTACACTCACGTTCATGCCAGTCTGCCCCCTGATAAATTGCAGAAATAGTCGGCAACTCAGGCTTATCCCTAGGGAGAAGCACCCGATGGGCCACACGATCCGGCTGTTCGAAATGTGCATAGTGATATGTGATGAGGAACCCTTCGGTTACATCAAGGGCATCTATATTTTCTAAATGATATTCTTTGGCGAGCATAGATTCTGCTGCGGAAGAGATATCGTTGGAGGACAGAAAAAAGTTATAATTAATTCCAGTTCGCTCATAGCCGGATCTACCGACCATGAGCGGGGTCACAGAGCCAAGCCATCTTTCATCCACCTGCATCAGAAATTCTCCTTCTCTAAAGCTTCGGGAACGGGCCACCACCGTTTACCGGTTACCTTCTCCTGAATCTGGAACAAACCTTCCAGCAAAGCTTCAGGACGCGGAGGACAACCGGGGACATAAACGTCGACAGGAATCAGGTTATCAACTCCCTCTACAATTCCATACTGCCCCTTAAACTTAAATGGACCACCGGAAATTGCACAGTTTCCAAGAGCCAACACCCACTTTGGAGCAGGCATCTGCTCATATAGACGAACAACAGCAGGGGCCATTTTTTTAGTAACCGTTCCAGCGACAATCATAAGGTCAGCCTGACGGGCAGATGGCCGGAAAACTTCTGCACCGAACCGGGCCATATCAAACCGGGCCATACCGCAAGCCATCATTTCAATAGCACAGCAGGCAAGACCGAAAGTCATAGGCCATAAAGACATCGACCGACAGATATTCATTGCATCTTCAGCCAATTCCAGCCGGACAAGACCGTCATCGATCTTATGTCCGCCGGGTGTTAGGAGATCTTGCGGGGCCATGTGAATACTCCTTTCTTCCAAAAATAGATAATTGCTACAGCAAGTACAGAAAGAAATCCTGCCACCTCAACAAATGCCTCCATTCCTACCGCATGGGGATACCAGACTGAAACAGGAAAGAGATAGAGAACATCCACATCAAATGCCAGAAACAGCAAGGCATAAACATAATAACTGATGCCGAACTGATTCCAGGCTCGTCCATGAGGTTTCATGCCGCATTCATAAGACATGCCCATGTCCCCCCCCTTTGCTCTTGGGGCTACAACAGCTGATAAAATCAGCGGACCACCAGCAAAAAGAAGTCCACCTATGAGAAACATGAAGATGGCAAACTGGAGCCAGGTAAAAACCATTCTCTTACCTCTCTTACTTTTTTCAATTTAATAACACGATGCAAACATCTAACCTAAAAACGTAAGATTTTGAAGAACTAACACCCTAGAAAAAAATAAAAACAGGCATTATTTTTTAATTAAACCTATCGCACCCGACTATTACAGTGTCAAGAAGTTCAAAATAATTCCCCGGTTAAATACAGTTTAAAACTATAATTTGTTAAAAAAATCACATTATTTTAAATTTAAAATACAGTATATTACAACACTGAGACAGCCATTTGCTTTTAGTGACCTACTTTTAACACAAATCAAATCATACACAAGTGGATTTCAATGAAAAATTTTGACACACATAGCTTAGAAACCGATGTAATGCAGTCGTGTAAAGGTTTTTTAACTAGCATTTTTTTTCACAAAACCATTTATCGGCATCTTCATGTATCAAATCGATACAAACTATCATTCATATCATTCCTGACAATAAACAGCCCATAAAAAAGGTGTTTTCACTCAAAACAGCAAAAACACCTTAAAAAAAGCATTGGCCTCACCGCCAAATAGATACAGTAATAATATGCCTGAAAATTATCTTACTCAGAGAAAAAACAATAATTTCTATCCGTCTCATCCTTAACTTTATACATAGCCTCATCAGCACGTTTAACCAACTCCTCTGCAATAGATGCATCCTCAGGAAAAAGGCTTATGCCTATTGATGCACCTACAGAGCAGGATACTCCACCAAAATTGAATGGCTCACTCAAGCAGGAAATAAATTCAGTAGCCACAGTGGCAATAGTGTCACGCCCGGAAGGACGCTCAAGAAGCACGCAGAATTCATCACCTCCCAATCGGGCAAAAGTATCCGAAGAGCGCAACCGAGCCTGTAATCTTCTGGCTACCCTTTCAAGGAGCATATCACCTGTATGATGTCCGTACTGATCATTAACAGATTTAAAATTATTCAAATCTATAAACAATAAAGCCAATTTCTCACTGAATCTACCGGCATTGGCAATAGATTTATTCAGCCGATCAAAAAACAAATAACGGTTCGGAATTCCAGTCAATGCGTCAACTGTTGCTTGAGTCTGCAACTCAAATTCGCAGATTTTACGATGTGTAATATCTTCTACGACTCCCTCAATATAAAATTCACCATTCTCCTCGAACAATCTGCAACTTTCAGAAATCCAGATAAGAGAATTATCTTTACGCTTAACCTGAAACTCATAATCGTTGAGTGATTTTTCTCTCATCAATGATTTAAGATACTGGTTTCGTTCTTCATGTTCTGCAAAAGCTTCTATGGTATTAACACATGCAATGGTTTCTTCTGGAGTATCGTACCCAAGAATACGGGCAAGAGCTGGATTCGCCTCTTTGAGAACCCCACTCAAAGTAGACCTAAAAATACCTTCTACAGCCCTTTCAAATATATTACGGTATTTTTCCTCAGCTATTCGCAACGCGCGCTCAATCCGGATGCGCTGTGTTATTTCACGTTCCAGCAAATCCTTTTGCCGTTTAAGCTCAAGAAAAACACCGACCTTGCCTCGCAATGTAGCAGGATCTATGGGCTGAGTGAGAAAATCAACAGCCCCGGCCTCATACCCCATACGGGCATAAGTAGGATCTTTATAGATAGCTGTTAAGAAAATTATCGGAACTAATCGGCATTCTTCAATTTCTTTAATGGCTTTAGCTGTTTCATAGCCATCCATCCCTGGCATTTGAACATCAAGTAAAATCAATGCAAAATCATTATCTTTGCAGATCTCAATTGCCTCATTTCCGGTAAGAGCTTTATATACATCAGCCCCTTCATTTTTAAGCAACCTATCGAGCAAAGTCAGATTTACCGCATTGTCATCAACGATAAGTATCTTCAAAGAATTTTCCATATTTTTTTCAATAATACATTTCAATAAAAGATTAAAGTATGTTTAAGAGCATTATGTATTATTTTTTACCCTTGAACCTTGTTTTATCTATAATTTAAAGATAGTTATTAAATAAAAGGCAACGTGTTCAGTTTCTGGAGATAAAAATGAAAACAATACAGCATTATACAGTTACAGGCGGCGCAGGCTTTCTCGGATCACGGCTTTGTGAAAAACTGCTGGAACTTGGACATGAAGTATTATGTGTGGACAACTTCTACACAGGTCAAAAATCAAATATTGTAGAAATGCTTGATAGCCCATATTTTGAAATGATGCGCCACGATGTAACATTTCCACTCTATGTTGAAACTGACAACATTTTTAATCTAGCCTGTCCAGCATCACCTATTCACTATCAATTTGACCCTGTCCAGACGACTAAGACCTCAGTTCACGGGGCAATAAATATGCTTGGATTGGCAAAAAGAGTTAAAGCAAAAATTTTTCAAGCCTCAACGTCTGAAGTATATGGTGATCCGACATGTCACCCGCAAACAGAAGATTACTGGGGAAATGTTAACCCTATCGGCCTAAGAGCTTGTTATGATGAAGGAAAACGTTGTGCTGAGACACTTTTCTTCGACTACAATCGTCAGCATAGGCTACTTATTAAGGTCGCACGTATTTTTAATACTTACGGTCCGCGCATGGCTGTTAATGATGGTAGAGTCGTATCGAATTTCATTGTTCAAGCCCTACGGAATGAGCCCATCACCATTTACGGAGAAGGCACACAAACCCGCTCTTTCTGCTATATTGATGATCTGATTGATGCATTTATCCGCCTGATGAATACAAATGATTCTTTTACCGGGCCAGTCAATCTTGGAAACCCTCGCGAATTTACGATCAAGCAACTTGCTGAAATAGTAATTGATATGACAGGATCATCTTCTAAATTAGTTCATAAACCTCTTCCTGAAAATGATCCCTGTCAGCGTAGACCGGATATATCCTTAGCTCAGAAAGAACTTGGATGGACTCCATCAACACCTCTTGAAAAAGGGTTAAAACCTACCATTGAGTACTTTGATCGAATCCTATCCGAATAAGTACATAAATTATAAAATTTTATTTAAGCTGGACCACTTTTGAAGTGCTCCAGCTTTTTATTTTTCATGATCAATACTCTTAAAGTATCAAACGACTATGAATTATATATTAGACATATAAATGCTCGTTACCTATACCTGACTCACGAGGAAAAAGGAGTTAGTCATGGCAATCTCATACAGTTGGACGCATAATTTTTCAGCAGATGCTTTGAAAACACTTTTTCTATCAGTTGACTGGGAATCAGGAAATTATCCTGAGAAAGTTCAACAGGCTATGCTGAATTCTCATAGAGTTTACTCTGTATGGAATGGTAACGAGCTGGTAGGACTGATCAACTCTATGACAGACACTGTACTTACAGTCTACTTTCAATATCTACTGGTTCACCCTGACTATCAGGGACATGGACTAGGAAAGAACCTGATTAAAGGCATGCTTGAAGAGTACAAAGATATTCCCAGAAAGATTTTAATTTCAGTGGAAACAAAAGTAGGATTCTATGAAAACTGCGGGTTCACTCACCATATGGACAAAGCCCCGATGTTTGTATCCACTTTATAGATATTTTAATATTCTTTTGCTCCTTCCCTGAGCAAATCCCTTTCAATATACGGCAAAAGGGAGGTTTGGCGCAACCACATCCCAACGCCGCAAGCCCCGTTGATGCAAGGATTTCACCCCCTGGCTCAACGGGGTTTTTCTTTTGTTCCAAACTACCATGCCGCATCACATAAACAGACCTTAATATTGCTCTACAATTTTCTAGATTCTTATTCTCACTAAAATGAAATGATAACCTGACATAACTGTAATAAAATCCTAATACATATGTTTTAATTATTATAATAGAATTATAAAAAACTATCATATTCAGTACATACAATTCATTATTACAAGGGAAAGGAATGTTTAAATACATAAAAGATACAATATGGAAGAACTTAGCAACATCTGGTCTATGAAAAAGGTAAACTTTATTAAAAATCTTCCCAGCCGCAAAGAATTACTCCGATTTATACGTTATGGATGCGTGGGCAGTGTAACTTTTATATTTGACCTGATAATGTTATTTATATTCACACAATTGTTTGATTTGCCACCTGTATACTCAGCAGGACTTTCATTTATCATTGCAGTATCCATTAATTACTTCATCAGCCGTATATTTGTTTTCAAAGGGACAACACGCCCCCTGAAACAAGGTTATCTGAGATTCATGTTAATTGCCTTAGGTGGTGTAATAATTGTTACTTTAGGCATGCACATAATGGTTATCACCCTGAAATGGCAGTATATTATCTCTCGCATACTTATCGCCGCCATAACCGGAATATGCAACTATTCCTTAAATTTATATGTAAATTTTAGAGTAGCGGGAAAACATTTTTAACTAAACTTATCCAGATATTACATTTAGCTCAAACAAAGCAGCTGCTTGCTTTATACCAATATTAAGAATACGTTTTCTACCTTATATTCACCTTATATTCACCTTTATCCATAACCGTATGTCCTTTTTAAATAACTTCATTGATCATCTTTCATATCTTGTCGTCAAATGGCGAATGAAAAAGAAAAAACAGACCGTTGTGATACGCGGTTCCTGCAAAATGTGCGGAAAATGTTGTAATAACATCTCACTTTATATCGATAGCAAATGGCTCAAGAGCAAACGGCAATTCAGTAACGCAACACAAAAATATGATTATCTATGCCGCTTCGAAATATGTGGCAAAACCGAGACAGGACAACTTAAATTTTCCTGCAAATGCCTAAGCAAAGATGGAACTTGCGATGACTATGAAAATCGCCCTAATCTTTGCAAAACTTTCCCGAGTCCTTCAATTTTTGTTCAATACGGAGAACTACCCAGTGGATGCGGTTTTAGAATGTCCACAGAATTAGATTTTGAAAAAGTGCTTGAGCAGGCCGTCAACACTGAGAACCATTACAAAATAGACCTTAAATCAGATTAAGTATGCAAAATAAACTAATTTATTTGTTTATTTTTTACATGTTAACCCATTGATTTTTTATTCTATTAAGAGCTATTTTCAAATCGCTGCTAATTACAGACCTTATTGTAGAAAATATTTGGCGAATCGGAGTCATAATGGTCAATGAAATAAATGTAGATTTCGGTAATGGTACACAACTGTCAGCACAGACAGGTAACTTCACTATTGAAACAGATCAGCCTTTCAATGAAGGAGGACACGGATCAGCCCCTACACCGCAGGACCTTTTTCTGGCTTCACTTGCTACGTGTGCCGGACATTATGCCCGCAGTTTTTGTGAATCAAAAAACATATCAATGGATGGAATGACTCTGAAAATTGAATATAAGATGGCTCCTGACGGAAAACTGATAAACAAATTTTCATACCAACTGAAACTTCCTGATGGTTTTCCTGAAAAGTACAAAGCGGCCCTGCTACGTGCGGTAGACCTCTGTACTATCAAAAAACAATTGATGAGCCCTCCGGCTTTTGAATTAGAACTTGTTTAAAAAAACATTTACTTCTAAGGCGGGTGAACTTGTTCACCCGCCTTACTTTTACCAAGATCGTACAAGATCATCCACCATACTGCATCTATATTGCTCCTGTATTTAACACATCACTTAAAAAGGAGTATTCACAAATGGCCTCAAATGAATTTGCAAGCCTTGTAGCAAATGGTACTGTAGAGACAATTAATGGACAAATACATAGTTCAGACTGTGAATGGAATCCACATCCGGCATTTGACGGTGTGCATTTAAAGCATCTGATTACCGGCAACGAGACAGACGGGCAATTAAGTTGTCATATGGTACAAGTCGCACCTGACTGTATACTTGAAACACATATGCACGACAATCAATGGGAACTGCATGAAGTAATTAAAGGTAGTGGCGAAGCCACTATTGAGAACTGCAACACAAAATACCACCCCGGTCGCAGTGCTGTTATTCCTAAAGGAAAACTACACAGCGTAAAAGCTGGTCCTGAAGGTTTGACAATGCTTGCTAAGTTCTTCCCGGCCCTTGTATAGGTAATCATGAAGAACAGCACTAATGATAAAATATTTTTCTATGATCTGGAAAAGATGCCTTATGTATCTGCTGTTAAAGCTGAGAATATAACTAACCGATTCCCTAGGCATTCCCATTCCAGTTATACATTTGCCGTGATCGATCATGGTGAAAGAAAAATAAAATATCAGTTAGATACTATTACATACTGTGCCGGGGAAATGTGCATTCTTTCCCCCGGCACATCACATATCTGCGAATCTCAAAAAGATAGACAATTCGGACCGCACTCATATCGGGCAATATGTATTGCTCCAAAATACATGAACAAAATCACGAATGAAATAACCGCAACATCAGAAACTCTGCCGGATTTCAATCCAAAGAAAATATACAAAAATTTTGACATTAATTCGTTTGATGAATTCTTTAACCTAATTAGAACTCCGGATACTTTTTTTGAGAAACAGACAGCACTCAACTCTTTTCTATACCACACGATTCTTAACCTAAGCACGGGTGAATACATTCCCGCGAATACAGGACCTCAAACTGAATCCCTCGAAAGAGTAAAGGATTTCATTAATAAAAATTTTTCTAATAAGTTCACACTTCAAGACTTAGCTGAAACGGGTTGTATCAGTCCATTTCATTTACAAAAATTATTTGTGAAAAAATATGGTATGTCTCCCCAAGAGTACACTACACTTCTACGCATCAAAAAAGCAAAAACTCTTTTGAGTGACCACTACACTATTATAGAAACTGCTCTAAAATCAGGTTTTTCTGACCAAAGTCATTTTTCCCGCCACTTCAAACGTGTAATTGGTATTACACCGGGCCGTTTTATTAAAAATAACTCTTATAGCCCTCCGTCATGCTCTGATAGATAAATCAAATACATTTAAAAGATATTGTGCAATATAACAAATAGTACTTTTTTTTTAATCCTGCATGTTGACTTAAAATATATGAAGGCTATTCTTTAGGTAACACAAACACAAAAGGAGATATTTGATGCTCAAAATCACAGATAAAGCTAAAGAAGTTCTTGATCAACACTTTGACGGTAAAGATAAAGAACCAATCCGTATATATGTAGCTTCTGCATGCAGTGGTACACGTCTTGCGTTAGGTATAGACAGTGCAAAAGAAGGTGATGAGACAATTAGTCTCGATGGATACGACTTTGTTGTAGACAATGAACTTCTTGAGCAGGCTAAACCAATGGTTATTGACTTGACCCCCATGGGAATTGAAATTTCTTCTTCACTGGTTTTTGAAGAAGCAAAAGGGGCATGCGGCAGCGGTTGCTGCGGTTGCAGTTAAGTCAGACACAAACTTAATTTACAATATAATAAGCAGGCTGAAATCGAAGAGATTTCAGCCTGCTTATTTTCTGCAGTGACAAAAGAAGAAGCTCTATGCTAGACCCAACACATGTTATTAAATAGAAATATATTTATCCTAATAGCCCTTTCTACTTCATTAATTATATCTACTAGCTGCACATACAAATTAAATTCTCCACAGATTTCACCCTATGCTGCACAGGTTAATCAAATTATATCGACTTCTGGCTCCAACAAAAGTCAGATAATTAATTTTATTAACAACTATAAAGACACCCCTGAAAAGCATCAAGCGGCACAATTTATAGTCACAAATCTTCCCCCCTCCGACAGGGTCAGCCTTTCGACTGAACTTTTAAATGAAAATCTGCAATATGCTTTCCTTGCCAGAGAATCCACCAGATGGGGAAAATCTGTCTCATGGAGTGATTTCCTTCATTATGTATTACCCCATCGAGTCAGTCAGGAACAGGCTGTAAAATGGCGCAAACTTTTTTATAATGACCTGTTTCCCGTTGTCTCAGCATGTAAGACAATGGAAGAAGCTACTCTAGCAGTTAATCTTTGGTGCTTTTCCAAAACAGGATTTAAATCTACACAGCGCTGGGACCAAAATCCGCTTATGACTATAAATAGAGGATGGGGAAGATGTGAAGAAGCGGTCATTTTCACAGTCTGTGCTCTACGAAGTGTAGGTATTCCGGCACGTCAGGCTATGGTTCCGGCATGGCAGCATTCAAATGATAATCATACATGGACTGAAGTTATGATCAACGGGAAATGGCATTACCTTGAATCAGCCAACCCGGACTTTGGTCTTGATCACGCATGGTTTACAGGATCAGCACGCAAGGCACCATTGGTTATTTCATACGCATACGGTCATATTAATAACGCGCAGTACCCAATAATAAGCCGTCCATTAGGCTGTACGTTGCTAAATACAACCCAACGATATGCACCTGCAACCCGTACACAAATCCTTGTTACAGATGCTCAAAACCATCCACTTGCCGGCGTTAAAATTTTCTTTTCCGTTTTCAACTATGCCTCGTTTAGACCAGTTGCTGCCAAGATTACAGATGACCGGGGTGAGGCAGATATTATGCTAGGCCCCGGATCACTGCTAATTTCAGCAGTCCATGGGAACAGCTCTGCTTATGTTGCCTCCACCTGGATCCCCGGAGAAGAGAAAAAACGTAACAACATTTTGCTAAAGCTTGCTCCTGATACTATTCCAGAAGGCAATGTTTTTTTCAGGTTCGCTTATAATGACACAATAGCCCAGAGTGCTCCTCCTAAAAACTCTGAAGGAACGAAAAAAGACAAATTTGACCTTATTAGAGAGAAGAGACTTAATTTATTCACAAATATAAAAAAGGGAATTAAACTTTATAATCCTGAACTGTTTAAATCAATTTCTAGGGCAGGCCTCAATGCACCTGAAATAATGGCTGCCTATGACAGCTGCCCTGTCAATTTCCACGAAGATTTATTCTACAGCATAAACAATATGGATACTGCTGATTTAATTAAAATTTCACAAAAAAACATACTCGATAATGTTACAATATCCCAAAATGCACGCAAAGAAGCAGCAGACTCAGGGATTATATATGATGATAAAATTTATGAAAAATATGTTTTAAGTCCACGTATTTCATATGAGCAGCTATCCCCATGGCGCAAAACCTTACACAACCGCTTTAATCTTAAAGGTAAACCTGACCCATTAAAAACTATTAATAAAATCAATCGATTCACTCAAATGATTAAGACCGTATTGAGAGGCCCAATGGGAGATAGTATATCTCCCGTAGGAATCCTTAAGTCTCAACTCGCTTCAAATAAAAATGAAGTAGGAATATTTTCAACTGCGGCTTTACGCGCCGCAGGTATTCCGGCCCGCTATCTTAACGAGCAACAATGGGTAGAGTTCTATAATGGAAAATCATGGCTGCCTTTCTATCCAGAGCATCCGGAACTTATGGGAAACAAGAACGCCACTTCAGCTAGTAAAGCATTTTACGGAAAATGGGTTACAATTAAATTCCAACTTCCTAATTTTCAAAAAGATAAAAGAGTACCCCAGTACTTCAAAGATTTTACATGCTCGACTCTCAGTGAACAAGGTATCTTCTCTATAGTAGAAGAAACAATCCGTGGAAAGATGAATAAAAAAGATAAGATATGGGAAATAGTTATTCCAGATAAGAATTATTATTTAATAAGCGCCAAAAGAAACCATAAAAATGAGCCTGCTATATCAGTCATAAGAGTTGAAAAACAAAGATAAATTTTTATCTAATAGAACTATTTTTAACAAGGTTAGTTACGCTTGCAGCAAAATACTTTATACAGTATCGATTATCTACAATGTACGAACAGCTGAATACACAATTAAAAAAAATCATAGACAATCACGGCGAAGACATCGCTGAAGATATAAATAAAATCATAGACTTCATAAAAAAGTCCTCCTTAGGTATGAACCTCGCAGGGTTGACTAAAGACTCTCCTTTTTCAAAATTTATAGATTTTTTGCCTGACCCTGCGTTTATAATTAATAGCGAAGGCTTTGTTGTTGCCTGGAATTCAGCCCTTGCAAAAATGTCTGGAATACCTGCTTCATCAGTTATCGGTAAAGGTAATTTTGAACATGTCAAAGTAATCCATGGAACTCGAACTCCCGGACTTATCGATCTGGTTAATGGATGCGAAAAAATAGGCCAAATTGACTATAGGGCAATTAGCCGTCGCGGAAAAAATCTTACAGCTGAAACACGAGTACATAACATAGGAAAACGTAAAAGTACGGACCTATGGATTCAGGCTGCTCCAATAGTCAATGGTTCCGGTGAAAAAATCGGAGCTATTGAGTTACTTCGCGACATATCAGCACGAAAACAGACAGAAAACATCAACACTATCCTCTACAAAATTTCTGCAGCCCTAAATTCAAGCAGTGATACTCGCGAGTTTTTGCAACTGGTCCATCACAGCTTAAGACAGTTTATAGATGCCGATAATTTCTATGTTGCTCTATACGATGAAAAAAGATCTACGCTGCAATTCCCATATTATAAGGATGCAAAAGACTACATAGATCCGAAGCAAATAATCTCTATCTCAAATGGAAGATCCTTAAGCTGTAAAGTAATTAAAGCAGGGCACCCTCTCCTTTTGGATGAAAAAGACTTTACCAGTGAGCTAAAGCACTTAGGGTCACCCGCAAAATCATGGATGGGTGTACCACTAAAAGTTCAAGATAAGATTCTCGGAGTGATGACCATTCAATCTTATGAAGATTCTGATGTGTATAACAATCAGGATATAGATATGATGGTTGCTATTTCGGAACAGGTTGCAGCCGCTCTTTTGCGCAGCCAGACAGAATCGGCGTTACTTGAAAGCGAGAAAAAATTTCGTTCAATATTTGAAAATGCCACTGTTGCTATTTTTCAATTTTCAAAAAATGGTGAAATACTCATAGCCAACCCTGCCCTGGCTAAAATTCTAGGTTATAATACTGTAGACGAAATGCTCGCAGAAAAACCGAATGCGATAGACTATGTGTATGATCGTAAAAGCCATTTTAAAATGATGCGTAAACTCATATATAATGGATATGTGAACGGTGTTCACTTAAGACTTGCAGACAAAGAAGACAAAGAGAAATGGGTTACTATTAATGCACGAACTTTTTATGATTCAGAAGGAGTCCCGACCCTATATACTGGTTCGGCTTTTGATTCGACCTCTGAAATTGTAGCTGAGCAGAAAATTTTCCGCCATAAATCACGTTTCATGCAATTCTTTGAAAGCTCCCCTCAAGCTATAGCTCTGACAGATTCTGAAGGTAAAGTGGTTGATACCAACAAAGCATTCACAAAACTTTTCGGATATACAGCAAAACAGATGGCTCGTTGCTGTGAGAATCTTTGTCCAGATGGCAATGGCCAGATCAAATCAAACCTGAAAAGGATTCTTAACGGCGAAACTTTTCGAACAGAAGATTTGCGTAGAGCTTCCGACGGTAACCTCATCCCTGTCTCTATATTAGGTTACCCATTTGTTTATAATGAAGAGATATTAGGAACATTCATAATTTATGATGATATTTCTCAACGTAAAGAATATGAGCGTAAACTTTCACATCAATCACTTCATGATGCACTTACCGGGTTACCCAACCGGACTCTTTTCATAAAACGCCTTAATCATACTCTCAAAAATTCAAAAAACAATGTAGAGTATAACTTTGCAGTACTGATGCTTGACATTGATATGTTTAAACGCATTAACGACAGTCTGGGACATCTGGCTGGAGACCAGATGCTTATAGAAGTTGGACAGCGAATTAAAAAATGCATCCGTAACTCCGATACCGTAGCCCGTATGGGGGGAGATGAGTTCGCAGTACTCATAGACGGATTTACCACTCCACAACAGGTAATCCAGATAATCAGGGACATCCGAAATAAAATTGGTGTACCCATGAGAATTTCATCAAAGGACATTGTCATCAGTTCCAGTATCGGCATTGTTTTTAAAACATCAAACTATGAACACCCTGAACATATTGTACGAGATGCTGATATCAGTATGTATAAAGCTAAAGCACAAGGTGTTAATAAGTTTAAAGTTTTTAATAAAGCAATGCATGAAAAAGCCCTACAGAGCCTGCTTATAGAAACTGAAATAAGACAGGGAATACCGGATAACGAATTTTTCCCATATTTCCAGCCAGTATACAGCCTTACTTCTAAACGGCTTGCTGGCTTTGAAGCTCTGGTCCGCTGGAACCATCCTGAACGAGGTTTTCTAACTCCAAACCATATCATTCCGGTAGCTGAAGAGACAGGGCTTATTATTGAACTTGACCGTTTAATCCTTTTAGAGGCCTGTTACTGTCTATCACGATGGTTAAAAGAATACCCTGATACTGACGATCTGTTCCTGACCACAAACTTATCACCAAGCCAGCTTAGCAAAAAAGACCTTGCTGATTCGATACAACAAATTCTTGATGACACAAGTATTTCTCCACAAAATATAAAACTTGAAATCACCGAATCAGCTATTATGGAGCGCTCTGCGACGTCCACGCAGAACCTTCTCAGAATAGAAAAAATGGGAATCAGACTGGCTGTTGATGATTTTGGAACGGGATATTCTTCCCTTTCTCAGCTTCAACGCTTCCCTGCTTCGACAGTTAAAGTGGACAGATCATTCGTCAGTCACATGGCAGAAGATCATGAATCACTTGAAATAGTCCGTGCCGTTAATGCACTGGGACATAGTCTTAACATGGATGTCATTGCCGAAGGAGTTGAAACAAGACAGCAACTTCTTCTACTCAAAGAAATAGGATGTGATTTTGTTCAGGGTTTCTATTTTGACAAGCCACAGACAAAAGAAGATGCTGAAAAGCTGGTCAAGATGAGATCAGAAGGATTCTGCCCTCCAGGTCTGACTTCCATATAGTTTTTTATTCACAATCCCTAATCTGTTCAGATACTTGTTAGCAGATTAATTTGAGTGTAAGTTTTGCAGCAACTAATATATTTCACACAGGAGTCGAAATGAAACGCACAATTTCCGCACTTATACGAAATAGACCAGGGGTCTTGGCTGAATCTTCAGCTGCATTTCTCCATCACAAAATCAACATAACATCCATTTCCTGCGGAGAAACAGAAAATATGGATGTTTCACGTATGGTAATATGTGCTGAAGGAAGTGACGATGACATCAGCAAAGTTACAAATGACCTTCTAGCAATGGATTTTGTCATTCAGCTGGACGATCTTGCCAGAAAGGAATTTGTTGATCGTGAACTGGTACTCATCAAAGTTGATGTAGATAAAGATTCTATGTCACAAATGATGCAGATCTTTGAAGTTTTCAGAGCTGATGTAGTTGGTATGGGACAGAAAACCATCACGGTTGAACTTAGTGGTGACCAAGAACGTGTAGAAGGGTTAATAAAAATACTGCAACCTTTCGGAATCAAAAGCATGTGCAGAACCGGTATGATTGCGCTTAAACGGGGCGATGAATAAACTTACACCGCAATTGATAATTGGCAAAAAAATATTCATCCTGAGACGCAGTTTCAATAAAAAGCAAAAGGTCTGCTCATGACTATCACATCACTGGCCGGCATCGTTGAAGAAGTACGTAAATATGGGAAAAAAACCCGCGTAGCCATTGCCCCCTGCGCAGAAGAATTTGTTATGCGTTCAGCTTTGGCGGCTCACGCTGAAGGAATTGCTGAACCTATTTTCATCGGCAATAAAGACAAAACCCTTGCTGTTGCCAATGAGCACGGCATGGATATCAGCAACTTTGAATTTCATGAAGAAAATGATGATAAAGAAGCAGTCTCAATAGCTGTTTCATTTTATAGGCAAGGTAGAACAGACCTGATCATGAAGGGACTGGTCAGTACCAGTGTTGTATTAAAAGCTATACTGAACAAACAGACAGGTGTTCCGCCTAAAGGTATTATCAGCCTTGTCTCAGTTTTTGAGTCACCGGACAGTAAACGACTGATCCTGCTGACCGATCCGGGAGTAAACATCAAACCTAATTTACAGCGCAAAGCCGATATTCTACGCAATGCACTTGATGTGGCCCGTAAACTGGGTATAACTCAGCCTAAAGCCGCAATTTTAGCTGCAACTGAAAAAGTTAACTATCCTGCCATGCCCGCTACTCTTGATGCTGATATTTTAGCAAAAATGTCTGCAGAAGGTGCGTTTGGTGATGCACATGTAGCAGGTCCACTCGCTCTTGATATTGCCATTTCTTCTACTGCTGCAGCATGCAAAGGCATTGACAGTCCTGTTGCCGGTTCTGCAGATATATTGCTTACACCTGAAATTGAGAGTGGAAATATTCTTTACAAGGCTCTGACAACTATAGCCGGAAAAACTTTCGCAAGCGTTGTAATCGGAAGCGAAGTACCAATTGTAGTACCATCGCGTGGTGACTCTGATAAATCTAAATTTAACTCAATTGCTCTGGGCTGCTATCTGTCCGGACGTTAATTTTCTCTGTGCTTTTTTATTCTTGAACAACTCTTTGTTATAACCATATAAAATACTGAGCGCAGAACTATATAAAAAAGCATTATACCGGCTATTATTGACGCCTTGTGTAACGTCATATAGTTTGTATGCAGGAGATAACAATGAACTTTCTTGAACCATTCATTCCTGTAGTAAATGCTATCAGTGCTCTTTTGCATCCCCATGCTGAGGTCGTTATTCATGATCTTGAAAATGGGAAAATTTTTTTTATTTCAAATAGTTTTTCCAGAAGAAAATCCGGCGACCCTTCAATGCTTGGAAACCATTATTCAAGTGTAGGTGAAGATCTTGTTTACCATCCATTCAGCAAGACAGGGAACAAAGGTGAAACAATCAGATCAGTCTCAGCTGTTCTAAAAACACCTGAAGGATTACATCGAGGATTATTATGCATCAACATGGATGTATCAAAATTTGAAAAAGCCAGAGAATTAATAGGGACTATCCTTGGCGGTATGGACAGCCCCAAAATAGAAAGTGAACTATTTGATTACGATTGGCAGGAACAGATGAACCTGCTTTTTAAAGAATTTCTTGTCGAAAAAAACATCGGTCCTGAGGCCATGAACAGAAATGATCGTAAGGATTTCGTTCACCGTATGAAAGAAAAAGGACTACTGCAGGCACGTAAATCAATAAGCTTCCTTGCCGATATACTTAATGTTACCAAGGCAACCGTATATAATTATCTAAACGAAGAAGGCTAGGCATGTCCTGTTGAACATAACAACCATACTCCAGAGCCGATAAGCGCCATTCCCAGAATAGAATTTATAGAAATACTTTCGCTATATATAAGAGCACCAAGCGGTACAAGACAAGCCATGACAACACCGTTTACAATTATGGGTAATGAGTTCACGTTTGCCCCGGCTTTGTAAGTCATTAATACCCCTATTTCAATACCGAAAACAGCCAGACCTAAAAGCAATACAGGCCAGTTTCGAAGGCTAGCGATATCTCCTATATCAATACGGCCGGTTTGAAAAAACATTCCGGCAAGACTGACCAACATAGCTATACCATATGCCGAAGCAAGAGATCCAAAAACAGACCCTCCACTGGAAAGACTTTTTTGTGCGATGTGGTAAATAACGCTAGAACCAGCTGCAATTGCTATAGAACCATATAAAGCGTACATTTAATCTTCCTTAAAATAAAAAAGTAATAACTACAGCAGGAGAGCGGCAAAACAGCTCTTAACTGAAAATAAAAACGATCAAATTCTGTGCTGACACAGCTACTCCATCTAACAAGAATTAACCACTGAAAGGTATTCATTGCCTGTATGAGCAAAACTAATCTTCCAAATATTGATTTAAATCTACTGGTAGTGCTGGATAAAATTTTCTCTGAACGCAGCCTGACTCAAGCTGGTAAAAAATTATTTTTGACACAGTCAGCCATAAGTCATGCTCTTTCAAAGCTTCGTGATCATTTTGATGACCAGCTTTTCATAAGACTCGGAAACCGCATGGAGCCTACTGCACTATGCAGAACAATACACCACAAAATTAATCCAAGCCTGCGAAGCATTATGGAATCACTGGACGACCGTGGTGTCTTTAATCCACTTACTTCAAAAAGAACTTTCTGCCTTGGACTCAGTGACTATCTTTGCAAACTACTGCTTCCTGAAATTTTACAAAAACTTGGAGAACAAGCCCCAGGCGTATCTATTCGCATAGTTCAAACAACCTATGAGCAACGACTTGAAATGCTTAAAAACGATAGATTAGACCTCTTTTTAGGCTGCTTACGAAAAGTTGAAAATGGAGTAAAGACAGCAAAGCTTTTTGAGGACCACGAGGTCTGTATTGTCCGTCACGATCATCATATTAAAAATGATGTGATGACTGATGCAGATCTCAATAATTCGAAATTTATAGCACTTTCGTTGTCAGAGTCTGGACTTGGTTTCCTTGAAGACTTTCTCTACCGCAGAAGAATTCAGCACAATATTAAAATTGTAGTACAGCAGGAAACAGTTATCCCCTCATTAGTAGAGTACTCTGATCTAATTGGTATTATTGCTGAAAGGCTTGCACAGCGCCATGTTGCAACTGGCAAATTCAGAATTATACGCCTCCCCCTTGCAGACACTAAATTTGAAATTTTTCAGCACTGGCACACGGTACATGACAACGACTATGCCCATATTTGGATGAGAAATTTAATCCAAAATGTAGCTTTAAATTTATAATTTTTACGTAACTATTAAGTTTTATACAAATATTTTTATAAGTTAAAGACTTATTGCTAAAAGTTATCTTTAAGCATATGGTGAATAAATATTCTTTTATTATACAATATTTTTTTTTAATGATATTAACAACAGTTAGAAAAATATACTTTTTCAGCAAGGAGACAATATGTCCGCAAAAACTAAGCTTACATTTTCCATAATTATGATTTTCATTATGACTTTGGCAGCAGTTGCCGAGTCAGCGTTTTTCCATTCGGCTACACCTGGAATAAATATTTGGCAGATTCTTTTTTTAGTAGTGGCCCTGCTTGCAACCATTGTTGCCTTTATGACTACAAATTCAAGTATATTTGGCCAGCTCAAACAAATATCTGAACTTATATTTAAAATTGAAAAAGGTAATGACAATATATCAATCCCATCTGATTTAAGCGGAGAAATGCTTAACGTTGCAAAAGAAATTGATAAAGCTGTCTCAGTGCTTACAAAAAAAATTAATCAGGCAGAACAGAATGCAGATTCAGCTGAAAGCAAAACAAATCAAACTAAACAAGCACTCGACAAAGCTTTAAAAGAGCTTGATGATCAAAAATCTACACTTGGCGCTATCATAAAATCAGCAAGTAATGCGCAAAATATTTCAGGGAAACTCTTTGGCGGTATTGAAGAGCTGAGTGCAGAGGTTAATCAGGTCAACAGCGGAATGGTACTTCAGCGTGACCGCATAACTGAAACAGCTACCGCTATGGAAGAAATGAACAGCACAGTTCTTGAAGTTGCACAAAATGCTTCTCTTGCTGCCAGCAGCTCCAGCCAATCCAAAGAGAATGCCATGCAAGGCGCTCAAGGAGTTTCAAACGCAATCAATTCATTTGAACAGATTAAAGACACCATACTTAACCTTAAAGAAACTATGGGAACCCTTGGTGAACAGGCTGATAATATTGGTCAAATCATGACTGTTATCACCGATATAGCTGACCAGACAAACCTCCTAGCTCTTAATGCTGCCATTGAAGCAGCCCGTGCAGGCGATGCTGGACGCGGATTTGCTGTTGTTGCAGATGAAGTTCGCAAGCTCGCTGAAAAAACAATGGATGCGACAAAAGATGTTGGTGAAGCTGTTTCAAAAATTCAAAACAATGCGCGTGAGAATATCTCCGCAGTTGAATCTGCTGCAGAGGATATTGTTAACTCTACTGAATCTGCTGCCCACTCGGGCGAACTGATGGAAGCTATTGTTGTTATTGTTGACGACACCAATACTCAGGTAGAATCAATTGCCACAGCATCCGAAGAACAATCAGCTGCTTCTGAAGAAATTAACATGGCCATCAGTGATGTTGCCAGAGTTGCGCAGGAAACTTCTGACGGTATGGCTTCTTCAGCTAATGCACTGAATGAAATTGCCAGTGTTGTTGAAGAACTTGATTCGATAGTTCAGGGAATTGCCAATGGTCGGATTATAGATACAAGCTCAGGTAAAATTGTTGAATGGTCAGACGACCTGTCTGTTCATGTCCGCACTATTGATGAACATCACATGGTTCTGCTTGACCTCATTAATGAACTTTATTCTGCAATGCGTAATCGTAAAACCGGAGAAGTCGTTGGAGAGGTCACTAGCAGGCTGCTTGAGTACACCATATACCACTTCGGTTATGAAGAAAAAATATTCGACAAACACAAATACAGCGAAACTGAACCACATAAGAAATTGCATCGCATTTTCATTAAAAAGATCGAAGACTTCAAAGATGATATTGAAGCAGGCAACCTTGCTTCTTCAACTGAAATCATCAGATTCCTCAAGGACTGGCTCATTAAACATATTATGGTTGTTGATGCCAAATACACTGATTTCATGCATGAACACGGCTATCATTAAAACCTGCCTATACAAGAAGCTAAAAAACCGCCCTGACTGTAAAAGTCAGGGCGGTTTTTTAGCTTCTGCAATTATGGATTAAAGCGCTTGCAGAACAGTAGCATTTATCTATAAGTATATACAGCTGCAAGGAATACTGATTGAAGTAGCTAATGGCGGTATCCTTCCTGAGGGTAATAATAAATTTACGGAGTCTTAAATTGATTAAGAAAGTAGGTAGTGAAGAATATATTGATGCCATGCTCTCCGCCATGCGTGCGGGAACAGAAAAAGTTTGTGCATTTTACGAACACAGAATCGGACTGATCTGTTCAGACCCGAAGCTTATGCTTATGCCGTGGGATGACCATCTTGTTCACCGCGGTGATGGTGTATTTGAGAGTATCAAGTTTCTAAATGGCAAGATGTACCAACTTGACCCTCATATACGCAGGATGAAACGTTCTGCACGCTCAATTTATCTTGAACCGCCCTGCTCATGGGCAGAACTGTCTGACATTATACTTGAAGTTGCCGCTGGCTCAGGAGTTGAGTCAGGTATGGTTCGAGTCCTTCTCGGACGCGGAGGAGGAGGATTCGGTATTGATCCATCTGAATGTCCTGTTCCCTCTCTCTACATAGTTATATATAAATATGAACCTAAGCCTGAATCATGGTATGAAAAAGGTCTCACAGCCTTTAAAACTTCTATTCCAGCCAAACAGCCATACCTAGCTACTATAAAATCCATTGATTACCTTCCAAATGTACTCATGAAACGTGAAGCAACAGAAAAAGGTTTCAATATACCTTTCTGCTTTGATAACCTGAATTTCCTTGCTGAAGGTGCAACTGAAAACGTCTGTATTGTTAACAGCGAAGGAACGTTACACGTTCCTCAGTTCACGAATGCTTTAGCTGGCACAACTCTGACTCGTGCAACTCAGCTGATCGCCGACGAAGTTGAGATTGATTACAGGGCTATCTCTGAAGATGATATACTTCTTGCCAAAGAAGTCATCGTCTGTGGAACATCGATTGATGCTGTAGGCGTTGTCCGTTATAACAAAAAACCAATCCATGATGTACGGCCCGGCCCAGTATGCAAGCGTATGCGTGAACTTTTACAAGCTGATCTGGCTAAAAACGGAACGCCAATAAAATAATCATCAACATCCCTTGATTATAATAAATAAAAATGGATGGCCACTGGTACAAATACCAGTGGCCATCCATTTTTAATAAAGCAAAATTCTATAAATTAATTTTTGTTACGGGCAGTCAATAACATCAAAGAAAGGTAATGTGTTTTGTCAGGAACTTCATTAACATCAAGATAGACAGCTTCACCATCCAACCCAAGTTTAGTAAAAAATTTTACATCCATTTTATCAAGACAACTAACCGTTTCACGCAATTGCGGAAAGTTACGATATGCTTTGAGGATAACAGCATTATCCACAGACTTAAGACTTTCAGCGAACTTATCCGGATCGGCAACGCCTGATGTTAAAAGAAGATTCTGCCCGGATTCAACTAAAACCTGTCGAGATTTGGCAGCCGCAGCTTGATATGATGTAATACCGGGCACAACTTCAAAGTCCACTTCCGGATAAAGTTTATTCATTGTTTGCATCATGTAGCCGAACGTTGAATAAATTAATGGATCACCAAGAGTCAAAAAAGCAGCTGTTTTACCACCATATATATACTCAAGAGCAATTTCACAGTTTTTATCCCACGCCTTACTCAAAATATCCTTATCACGAGTCATAGGATAGCCAAGTTTTACCACTTCACATTTATCAGAGATAAACTCTGAAGCTATCTGCAACGAATGTGAATAATCATTTTTGGTTGAGGATGCGGCAAAAACCACATCAACCTTTTCAAGAACCCGCACTGCTCGGACAGTGAGTAGATCAGAATCACCGGGTCCTACACCTATGCCATATATTTTACCTGAATTATTCATTTATTTCTCTTTTATCGAATAAAAATTTAGCCAGAATCTCAACAGCATCAACATTACGTGGACCTGGTCTTGAAAAGACTGACTCATCTACTTTTAAAGTTCTATTTGATGAAACTGATTTTAACATTTTAAAATGATTACGCTGTTGCAGTTTGACAGGAGATGGATTCATTCGACCAACCTGATAAACATAATTTTCAGGATCAAGACGAAAGAGTTCTTCCTCACCCATTCGCACAATTTTTTTAAAATTTCTTACGCAATTTCTAGCACCAGCCTTGCTGATAATGTCTGAAACAATAGACCCCTGACCGGCTGCAAGCAGATTAGGATAGCGCACTTCGAAGAAGACTGAAGGTCTATTCTTTAAGTCGGCACTCATTTCATGCACAACATCAAGCCGTTTCCGCATTGAATCTATTAGTAACGACGACCGGTCTTTTCTATCAATTAATATACCGATCCTTTCGATCATGGAAAACAGTTCCTCAAATGAGGACACCTTGAACATGGCACAAGATATTCCTTTTACTCTAAGCGGATCAAGCACAGTTGCCGCCTGAGATCTCCCGGCCATTTGCAATACCAGATCAGGCTTGAGGGCGACTATTAACTCTGGATTCGGACGCATATGCGTACCAATTGACGGCAGCACCGCTATCTGCTCAGGGTAATGATCAGCAGCTGTACGCCCCACAAGTAATTCTCCTGAATTCATAGAATACAGAACTTCATTAAAAGAACCATACAAGGCTACAATTCGTTTTGCAGGAGCACTTAATACAACATTATGCCCAAAGTCATCGACAATGGAAAAATCTGCATATGCTCCCAGCGTAGGTGCTACAAAACTAATTGTAGCAAGGAGAAAAAAGGACTTGAGGCACACCGGCCTCAGGGTGAACCACAATCTCAACAGAAACGTTATAAACATCTGAAATATTATCCCTTGTGATCACATCTTCGGGTGAACCATCGTGCAGAACTCTACCCGTAGACAAAAAAACCAGCCGATCAAAATAAAGTGCGGCAAGATTTAAATCATGGATAACACAAATGATAGTTGCACCAGCTGTATTCATTTTGCGAAGCATATCAAAAAGCTCAATTTTGCCTGAAACATCAATCCCAGAAGCAGCCTCATCAAGAAGCATTATGTCGGCCTGCTGTGCAACAGTGCGAGCCATTAAAACTCGCTGAAATTCCCCACCGGATAATTCTGAAACAGGACGATCTACAAGGTGACTGATACCGACAGTTTTAATTGCTTCACTACAAATAAATTCATCCTCAGAATCATAGCCGAAAAAACCAGATCCATGAGCGTATCGCCCCATCATAACCATCGATTTGACCGTCAGTCCAAACGCGGGCTCCACTCTTTGCGGTAAAACAGCCATAAGCTCAGCAAGTTTACGGGGGTGATAACTGTGAACATCTTCTCCAAGTACTTCCACGCTTCCAGCTGAAGGCTTAAGCACACCGGCAATTGTTGAAACAAGTGTTGTTTTACCGCTGCCATTGGGACCTAGAATTGCAGTCATGGTTCCGGCTGGAAATTCAAGATTCAAGTTTTGAAGAACCTTATGTTTTCCATATCCGGCAGAAAGCATTTTCACCTTAATCATGATCTGCCTCCGTTAAAACCGGACCGCAAAACCATACAGAAAAAAGGTCCGCCTAAAAGAGCAGTCACAACTCCAACAGGAAGCTCTTCCCCTCCAGATAATAGAGAACGGGCAATAACATCAGACCAAACCAGAAGCAGTCCCCCAAGAAGTGATGAAGAAACAAGCAATGGCCTGTGCTCTGCTCCTTGAAACATGCGTACCAGATGAGGGACTATCAACCCCACAAATCCGATTATACCTGAAACAGCTACAGCTGCGCCCGTAAGTAACCCGGAACCTATAAGCAGAAACATGCGTACGCGGGAAACATCCATTCCTAGATGACGGGCCTGAGTTTCTCCAAGTGAGAGGATATCAAGCTCCCGTGAATAATAGATCAAAGGAATCATTCCAGCGATAAAGTATGGCAGAAATAAGATCATATGATCCCAGCCACGTCCCTGAAAACTTCCCATAATCCAAAAAACTATACTGGTTACGGAATCTTCGTCCAGAGACTTGAGCAGAGAAATCAAAGCCGACAAAAATGTGGCGACGACTATTCCGGCAAGAACCATTGTCTCCCGCCTCAGCCTTCCACCAATCCTTCCCAGCATCAACACTGCGCCAAGTGCTACCATCGCCCCGATAAGGGCAGCCAATGGCAGAAGCATATTCCCGAACTCCTTCCACAAGCCGACTCCAAGAGCTGTAGACCCTGCAAAGATAGCAAGACTGGCCCCAAAAGCCGCACCGCTGCTTACGCCCAAAGTAAACGGATCAGCCAAAGGATTGCGTAAAATCCCCTGATAAACTGTTCCGGCTACAGCCAGAGACATGCCCACCAGAAAAGATAGACAAACTCTGCTAAGCCGTAAGTCTATAATAATAAACGATAGAGCTGAATCGACTTTTACTGCACCTAACCCCAAAGCGGACTTAAATACACTTAAAACCTGTGCAGGCTCAGTATTGTATGCGCCAAAAAGACAGGCAGCAAAAATGGATACAGGCACAAGCACTGACAGTACGACTACTGCAAGTGTTCTTCTGCCCTCTGCATTCATTCCTGCCACCTGTCCATTCATAAACTAATTGTTTCCAAGATGCTTGAAAGCAACCTTAAGATGATCAACCCATATATCGACAACCTGAGGAAATTCAGCTGAACCTTTCAAAACAGGTACGCATTTATACCCGGCTTTGGTCAATACTGATTTCCATGAGTCAGATTCATCACCCGCCATATCGTTGCGGGCATGATCTCCTGCGACAGACATATAAGGCATAAGATACACTTTTTTGGATTTACTCTTAGCAAGCATCGCTTTCACATCATCCAGAGTTGGAGAGCCCTCTACTGTTCCTACAAAAATCTTAGAATCAGCTTGAGCAAAATAATATTGGGAGGCGGGGTAAAAGATATTTGCAAAATGAGGAGTTCCATGGCCCATAAGAACCACAGCATCCTTTGATTTACGATCTTTAGGAATATTTGCAATAATTGCTTTAACAGTTCTTCTCATGTCAGTATCAGAAAAAAGAAGTGGCTTACCAACAGTGACCTTAGTCATCCCTTTAGGCATACCTTCAAATTTCTTAACGGTTTCAACAATTCCGGAATACTCTTCACCTGGAATTGTATGTAAAGACTGCACAGCAACATGAGTGAAGCCCTCATCCATCATTTTAGACATTGCGGTAACGGGAGAATCAACAATTCGACCGTTTTTAGCCAGAATATTTCTGATAATAGCTGACGAAAAAGCCCACCGAACCGGAACATCAGGGAAAGCCTTTTTGACAGCCTTATCGATATTCTCAAAAGTAATCTGAGCTTCATCCATGCTGGAACCGAAAGCAGCCAGCAGAATACCTTTCTTAACAGGTTTAGCATCACCGTGACCGGCAAGAGCCAATGAGGGAATAGCGAGAAGAACAATAAGAATAAGTGCGGGAAAAATTTTAAATTTGTCCCCAAAACGATACTGCATAACAGTCTCCTGGAATTTGGGGGGCTTAAATAAAAGTGCAGCAACCGGACAGCATTAACTGACCGAAGCAATGTTTGACAGATAAAAGCCCCGTTATCAGTCAAAATAATTATGATTTGCACCTAGGCAGGTCTTCCGACTCGTCCCATTCATACCAGGCCTTCCCGAAATAAATTTCAGTGGCACACCAGAATCGTAAAAACACGATTCACGTGGAGTGAATTATCAAGGACTCACGGCGGCGGGTCCGTTCCCGAATTCAACGGGATTCCCTATTAAGCTCGTGAGAGCACCTCAGGCAACTGCGTAATATTATTCTTCAGACACTCTGTCAATAAGTTGATTTGGTGACCTTCTGGCTGTTTTTACCGCAAGTGGGCTATTACCGATTCCAGGCCATATGCGGATCATACCAAAGAAGGCTCTAAGGAATGTCCAGAGACCTGCAACCAGCCATATCCAGAGAAGCATCCGCTCCGGCTTGTAATAATTAACGACAAAAAGAGCGCACGAACTGACCAGAACAGCTATCAGCATAGCATTGCGCAAATATCTAAAATCTCCTGTCCCTAAATGGATACCATCGGTAGCAAATGAAAGAGAATTTACTGGCTGCAAAAAGGTAACGGCAAGCCATGCAGGAGCGAAAACCATTGCAGACTCCTGTGGTACTAACACCCAGGCAACAGGTTGCTGACCAAAGTACATAACAACTGTCAACAAGATCCCTGTCACAAAACTCCATTTACAGACTAAAGAAGCAACTTTTCGCGCAGTATGCCGATCTGCACTACCAATAAAATAACCTACCAGCGATTGCCCACTGATAGCAAAAGAATCTAAAAAAAGAGCCAAAAACACAAAAAATTGACGAATAGCTTGATGTGCAGCACCTGCCTCAGCCCCTGCTTTCGTAGCAAATCTGGTACAAAGTAACAGGAAGAAACAAACCCCTCCGGTACGCACAAACATATCACCGCCGATAACAAATAACCGACGAGCATCAGCTAGGTTAAAACCTAAATTAACTCCATAGTGTCTTTTGACCACTAAGACAGCCCATACTGCACCTATCCATTGACTGATAGAACTGGCCAATGCTGCCCCGCCAACACCCATTTTAGTAAATGGTCCATGGCCAAACACAAGGCTCCAGTCAAGAGCTACATTAAAAAGGTTAATCCCTACAGCAATCCATAGCGGAGAGCGCATGTCCTGATACCCGCGTAAAGCTCCAAAACACGACAGCATAACCAGAACCGCAGGAGCTCCAAGCAAACGATAATCCATATAATCAGTTGCATAACCAAGTACTTCAGCAGAACCGCCCATAAGTCGTGCAATACTTGGCAACAGAGGATAAGCACAAATACTAAGTGTCAATCCAAGTCCTATTGAAATAAATACCGCAAGCCAGCACAGAGAAGAAGAACGCTTAAAATCTTTTTTACCTATAGCATGAGAAACTTCAGTCTGTGTTCCTACCCCAAGAAATCCAAATACCCAGAATACAGAAGAAAAAACCATGGTACCAATACCTAGAGCAGACAACTCTTCTGATCCTAGGCGGGCCACAAAAGCTGTATCGACCAACCCTGTTACAGGCTCAGCCACGAGAGAGAATAGAACAGGAATAGCCAAAGCAAACAAAGTTTTATTCGGTTTGTCCTCAAAAGGATGCTTCTTATCAGTGCTATAAGTTGCCATCGTTTATCCAGAATTATATCAATCAACATGTTAGTAAAAAATAGTCATGAATCATATAAACCAAAAAAGCGAGGGAGCTGTTCTAAAAACAACTTCACTCGCAATAATCGAATAAGAAACTTCCATTAAAAATGGAGGGGCTGATAAGGAAGAGTCCAAAGGATAGAATCTATCCTTTGGACTCCAGAGCCATGCTCCGCCTACAAATTTTTAATTACAGCTTCGCCCATTTCGGTACAGCCGACAAGGGTTCCACCTTCATCCATAATATCACCAGTACGCAAACCCTGAGCAAGAGTTTTCTCTACAGCTGCTTCAATACAATCTGCTTCTTCAGTCATGTTGAAAGAATAACGAAGCATCATAGCAATTGAGAGAATAGTTGCCAGAGGGTTAGCTTTATTCTGTCCAGCAATGTCAGGAGCTGAACCATGAATAGGCTCAAAAAGGCCAGGATTTGATTCACCAAGTGATGCAGAAGGCAGCATTCCGATAGATCCGGTAATGACAGCAGCTTCATCAGAAAGGATATCACCGAATAAATTTCCAGTTACGATAACATCAAACTGGGAAGGATCACGTACGAGCTGCATTGCTGCGTTATCAACGTACATATGACTGAGTTCAACATCAGGATAATCTTCTGCAACTTCAATAACAATCTCACGCCATACACGTGAAACATCAAGAACGTTGGCTTTATCAACAGAACAAAGACGTTTTTTACGCTTACGAGCAGCTTCAAAAGCAACTTTAGCAATACGTCTTACTTCGTGCTCATAGTAAACCATCGTATTGTAGCCCATGCGTTCGCCATTTTCTTCTTTGGTCCCACGCGGTTCGCCGAAATAGATTCCACCGGTAAGTTCACGAACAACCATAACATCGATACCTTTAGCGACGATGTCAGGACGCAGAAAACAAGCATCTTTAAGCTGTGGAAAAAGAGCTGCAGGACGAAGGTTTGCGAAAAGTGAAAGTTCTTTACGAATACCAAGCAAACCTTTTTCAGGACGAATTGCAGGATCAATAGTATCCCACTTTGGTCCACCAACTGCGCCTAGCAGAACTGCATCAGCTTCTTTGCAGGCTTTAACAGTTGCATCAGGAAGAGGAACACCCGTTTCGTCAATGGCAATCCCGCCGATTAGAGCCTCGGTAGTTTCAAAGTTATGACCGAACCTATCAGCTATAACATTGAGAACTTTAATGCCCTGTTCCATTATTTCAGGCCCGATTCCGTCACCGGGCATCATGCAGATTTTCATTATTCTAAATCCTGTTCTTTAATTTTTACAACCCAGTGGAGAATTTCATCCCCCGCCATACCTAAACTTCTCTGCCATGAAGCTGAAAAGTTCTTCTTAAATTTACTGTCATCAGAAAAAACTGAATAGTTCCCCTCAGGCAACTTGCAACACCATATATAATCACCCTGCACTGTAAAATTTAACTTCCCTGAATCAGATGAGATAAAGCCATTCATGGAGTCAGGAGTTTCATTCACGATACAGCCGTAAACATCTACGGCCCGAGCAGGAGTAACTGCACAGAGTATTAATATGAATGCCAAAAAGAGGAACTTCATAATCAACTCTGATTAATTTGACAGACGCTCTTTAACGTATTCCACCAATCCGCCACAGTCGAGAATTCCTTTCATAAATGGAGGAACTGGCGCACAAGTGATAACTTCACCTGTAGTGATATTTTTAATTATACCTTTCTCGGCATCAACTTCAAGCTGGTCGCCGTCTCCGAGTTTCTCGAAATCATCTCCGACTTCAAGAAGGATAAGCCCCATGTTAAAGCCATTACGATAAAAAATACGGGCAAAACTCTTAGCGACAACAACTGGAATTCCGGCTCCTAATATGGAGATTGGAGCGTGTTCACGAGATGAACCGCAACCGAAATTTTCATCGGCAACCATGATGTCATTCTTCTTTACACGTTTAATCCATCCGGCTTCGAGGCCTTCCATGCAGTTAGCACCAAGTTCAGCAGAATCAGTGGTAACCAAAAAACGGGCTGGGATGATAGCATCAGTGTCAATATGCGCCCCTACTCTGTGCGCTGTACCTTGAATAGTCATATTATATTTCTCCTTGAAGAGCATTGCTCCATCTTAGAAACTTTATATCAATTAATATTACAGGGCTGCAGGGTCGATAATTTCACCGGCAACAGCACTTGCTGCAGCAACAGCCGGATTAGAGAGGAAAACTTCACTCTGCAGACTGCCCATGCGTCCCCTGAAATTACGGTTGGTGGTGGCAATGGACCTTTCACCACCAGCAAGAATACCCATATGTCCACCGAGACAAGGACCGCAGGTTGCAGGTCCTACAATTGCTCCGGAATCCATAAAGATCTCAATCAGACCTTCTTTAAGTGCCTGTTTCCAGATAGAAGGAGTTGCAGGAAGAACGATTAAACGAACATTTTTGTCAGCTTTACGCCCCTTGAGTACTTCTGCTGCAATACGCAAATCGGAGATACGTCCATTTGTACAGGAACCGATTACAGCCTGGTGAATTTTCATATTCTTAACTTCATCTATAGGCTTAACATTATCTGGAAGATGCGGACATGCAATCTGGGGCTTCATGCCGGTAACATCTATTTTAACAACGCGCTCATAAACAGCACCTTCATCAGCACGAAGCTCTACATCTCCAGTTCTACCTGCAGCCTGGCAATATTCAAGAGTCTTTGAATCAACAGGAAACAAGCCAACTTTACCACCAGCTTCAATTGCCATGTTGGCAATAGTCATACGTCCTTCGATAGACATATCGTCAACGACAGAACCACTAAATTCGAGAGCTTTATATAATGCTCCAGAAACACCGATAGTACCGATAAGGTTAAGGATATAATCCTTAGCGCTCACATATTTACCGGGAGTTCCTTCGATTTCAACTTTGATGGACGGAGGTACTTTAAACCATGTTTCTCCAAGAGCCATTGCTCCGGCAATATCGGTAGATCCCATCCCGGTAGCAAATGCTCCGAGTCCGCCGTAAGTACAAGTATGAGAATCAGCTCCGATTACTATATCTGAAGGGCCTACAAGACCTAACTCGGGAAGCAGCGCATGCTCTACACCGACTTCTCCACCTTCGTAGTAGTGAGTAATGTTCTTTTCATGAGCAAATTCGCGGACAACTTTGACCTGTTCAGCGGAATCAATATCTTTGTTAGGGGTGAAATGGTCACAAACAAGGGCAACTTTATCCTTGTCAAAAACCTGATCCGCACCCATAGCCTTAAATGACTTAATAGCAAGAGGGGCGGTAATATCATTGGCCAGAACCATGGAAACATTGCAGCGGACAATCTGCCCGGCTTCCTTAACTGTTTCGTCGGTATGGGCCTGTAAAATTTTCTGAGCTAATGTTTTAGGCATTATTTTTCTCCTGTTTCATACGTTCAACTCTGTTTATGGCATTTATATAGGCTTTGGCACTGGCAACAATAACATCCTCGTCAGAGCCACGCCCAATCGATTTTATACCGTCATCTTCGATGTGAACAGTTACAGCACCCTGAGCATCAGTACCGCCGGTAACTGCGTTTACAGAATAAAGTTCCAATTTAGGCTCACGATCCACCATTTTATTAATAGTAGAAAATACAGCATTAATCGGACCGTCACCAAAACCAACTTCCTGAAGTCTCACCGGATTATCTTTATCCTTACTGAAATCTTCAAGAATAATTGCTGCGTGAGGTGAGACACCTGAAGTCCCTGAAAAGACAGAAAGCTCTTTTACCCGATACAAATCGTGGATGCGATAAGCTTCTTCCAGTACCAAAGCTTCAACGTCTTCATCAAAAATTTCTTCTTTTTTATCTGCCAGAGTCTTTACTGCCGCAAAAACGGCCGAGATCTGTTCATCATCCAACTGATATCCCATCTCGGAAAGCTTGGTACCCAGGGCATTTCTACCGGAGTGTTTACCAATTACAATGGATGTGCCCTTTTTACCGATGGATTCCGGAGTCATGATCTCATAAGTCTGGCGGTTTTTCAGCATACCATCCTGATGGATACCAGACTCATGGGCAAAAGCATTCGCTCCGACTATAGCTTTATAAGGCGAAATTGGCTGACCTATTGTAGTTGCCAGTCTGCGGCAGGATGGAAACAGTTGTTCCGTAACAATGGAGGTTTCTACATCATAGTAATCTTTGCGGGTATGCAAAGCCATAATGACTTCTTCCAAAGCTGCATTTCCTGCCCGCTCGCCAATACCGGACAAAGTTACTTCGGCCTGCCTTGCTCCGGCTTTTATCGCTGCCAAAGTATTTGCAACGCCCAAACCAAGATCATTGTGACAATGAACACTGAAAATAGCTTTATCGCTGTTAGGTACCGTTTCCAGCAGGTAAGAAATCAGTTTTCCAAATTCTTCAGGCTGCGCATAGCCAACAGTATCAGGAATATTGATTGTAGTTGCACCTTCTTCAATAGCTGCTTCAACGACTTGCGCCAGAAAATCCCAGCGCGAGCGGGAGGCATCTTCAGCAGAAAATTCTACGTTTGGAGTTAATGATACGGCATGACGCACGGCTTTGCGAGCCATTTCCAGAATTTCATCAGGTTCTTTATTGAACTTATGCTTCATGTGGATATCAGAAGTAGCCACAAAGGTGTGAATTCTAGGGTTCTTAGCATGCTGAACAGCTTCATAAGCACGATCAATGTCAGCTTTTAAAGCACGACAAAGTCCGGCAACCTGAATATCTCCAACAGATTTTGCAATCTGGCTTACTGCTTCAAAATCACCCTGACTAGCGGCAGGAAAACCTGCTTCAATAATATCGACACCCAGTAATTCAAGCTGATGTGCCATGGTGATTTTTTCACCCATATTCATTGTTGCACCGGGGGACTGCTCGCCATCACGCAAAGTGGTATCAAAGATATATACTTTATCAGACATGGTTCTATCTCCTATTTAAATCATGCAGAAGACGTATCTCTCCTACACAATATAATAATTATAAAAATAATGTAACTTGGAATTAAGCTTAAGTACCGGAATTATTACCGTCCTCTAAAGAATTGTGGCGCGTGGTAAGTTATCTGAAGTGTACTCCTACACAGGATAACTTATGACAATTCTTTGGAGGACTTTCCTAGTAGCTTACTGCTTCTGCGGGATAGAAAAAAAACAGTGTAAATAGGACCGGATACTAGGTATCCAGCAAAAATAATGAAGCCCAGAAATTTGGGCTGTGAGGCAACCATTGCACAAAGTACAATCACAGTTACCATAGAGCTGAAGGGATGCGCTTTGAACATTCCAAATTCTTTGAAGGAATTGTAACGAACAGAACTCACCATCAGAAAAGAAAGGCAATATACAAGCACCAGGGTGAACATTGGAAGAACAACCTGAGCAATATTTACAGGAATGAAAGGAGCAAACAAAACTAAAGTAGCCAGAGTACAGCCTGCCGCTGGAATGGGCAGTCCGATGAAATGAGCCTTAGATGTTGTAGCTGCCTGCACATTAAAACGGGCAAGTCTGAGTGCTCCGCAGGCGATCAATAAGAAAGCTGCCAGCATACCCAGTCTGCCAAATTGTTGAAGCTGCCAATGATAAACCATGAACGCAGGAGTAACACCAAAGGCGACCACATCAGCTAATGAATCAAGCTGTACGCCGAATTCACTGCTTGTTCCTGTCAACCTTGCAACTTTTCCGTCAAGTCCGTCAAAAAGACAGCTTACCAGAATTGCTACAGCACTCAACTCGTATTGTCCATCCACAACCCAGTTCATCGCAAGAAACCCGCAAAACAGGCTTGAGATGGTAACTAAATTGGGCAGGATGTATACGCCCTTGTGCTTTGGTATTCTTTTTTCCTTTGCCATGAAAATCGTTTAACCTAACTTCTTATGAAATGCTATTGTTTTCGCAAATGAAAATTAACTTTTTTTTGCGAGTGCTGTTTCGCCTGCAACAGTCTTGTCACCGACGCCAACGAGAGGTTCATACCCCTCCGGAAGGTAAAGGTCAACCCGAGAACCGAATTTAATTAAACCATAACGATCGCCACGTTTGAGTTTATCACCCTTCTCTGCCCAGCAGACAATGCGACGCGCGATAAGTCCAGCAATCTGAACCATTGTAAAACGCTGATTTCCTTTACCAATAATTTCTACAACATTACGTTCATTATCAGTACTGGCTTTATCAAAATCAGCATTAATGAACTTACCTGGTATGTAGCGGATACGCTCAATCTTTCCTGAAACAGGCATGCGGTTAACATGAACGTTGAACACATTCATAAAGATAGCAATGCACTGACGTTTCTCTCCACTCAAAGGATCTTCAATATACTCAACCTTGATAACTTTACCATCAGCAGGTGAGACAACAGCGTCAATGTCTTCAGGTGCCACCCTTTCAGGGTCACGAAAAAAATAACCTACAAAAGCGGTCAGACACAGAAGAATAAAAGTAATAACCCAGCTTCCAAGTAAAGCGGAGCATAGTGTTGTGAAGGCACTTAAATAAATATAAGGCAGCCCTTCAAGGCTGACACCGATGGAAGGTTGACGCATGTTTTTCTACCTTTGGCGATTGTATTTTTTATTTCAACCCAATTTTTGGTCTTAATTATTTTTGATTGCTGATTATGCTTATATCCCGATAAAAACAAAAACACTTTAAAGCTGAATTCAGTAGTAGTCGGGCATATCCATTATAAACATATACAAAGAATTAATTATCAAAAATGGGTTAACCAAATGATTAACTAAGGTTAATTATACTAAACGAAAATCAATCATATCCACCTGATGCATTTTGGTCAACTTAATTAATTAAAAAACAAATGAATCCTTGATAAGGATAACCCAAAACGGCACAAGAACTCAAACTTTTTTAAAAAAATAAGTATGTTCAGAGTCGACTAAAACGGCTTCGGACTTCCCAATCTAGCGTCTCTCAGCAAAATTATACCTGTTCATATAAATACATCGAGTCACATATTGTATACAAAACAACATCTTTTGCATCCTGAAAAATTCTGGACCTCTTACTAAGGGCAAGGATTAAATTACTTTAACTCTCAAAATAAAAAAGATTAGCACTGGTCAATGATAATCCCTCCTCCAAGAACGACCCCGTCTTCAGTATATACTGCAACAATCTGTCCAGGAGTTGGGCGAGAGTGAGACTCTATAAAATCAAAATAAATTTTGCTGTTTTCCAGCCTGGCCTTCGCAGGCTTTGAGCGCTGACGGTAACGGGTTTGTATAAAAACAGTTTCAGGCCATTTTTCAAACTCAATTAGAAAATTAAACCGGTCCGCAAAGCATCCGCTGGCATCGAGCTCATCCCGAGTACCAACGGTCAAAACATTATACTTTAAATCCTTATCCAGTACATAAAGCGGAGCTTTCCACGCAATACCAAGACCTTTACGCTGTCCCTGTGTATATCTCCATAGCCCATTATGCTTCCCTACTTCCGTACCGTCAGTCAGTAGAACTCTACCCGGTCCAGATAATTTAACATTACGCTCAATTAAAAACTGACGGTAATCATCATCAGGCACAAAACATATTTCCTGACTTTCGTTCGGAAGAGGAATATCAACCGATCTTTTAGCAAGCTCAGCATAAGTCAGATCTTTGCTGTGTGTGCCAAGAGGAAAAACAGCTTTTAGCAGTGCTTCTTTCGGAACAAGAGACAGAAAATAACTTTGGTCTTTGCCCATATCTGCACCACGAACAAGAACCAATCCAAATCGGGGATGCTCACCAATGCGCACATAGTGCCCGGTTCCAAGAACTTCAACACCCAATTCCTGTATAGCATTATATAACACACCAAACTTAATCTCAGGATTGCAAAGAGCACATGGGTTAGGAGTATTTCCTTTTAAATATTCCTGAACAAACGGCTCGACTACAAGTTCATCGAACACCTTTGTAAGGTCATATACATACAGTTTAACTTTAAGTTCTGCACACCTTTTCTCCAAACCTTTCACTGCTGTCTGAGCCTTTTCCTGCCCCAAAAAACAGCCATGAACAGCTATTACATCCGCCCCACTCTCCTTAAGCAAAACCATTGAAAGCAGACTGTCGGCGCCACCGCTCACAGCCATAGCAACCTTACGACCTGAAATTAACTCTTCCAGCTCAGGATATCTGAAACTTGATTCCATCAACTAACTCCAAAATTAATCGGACAAGAAAACACAGCCTATACCTATCTCTCTGACAGAAGGCCCCTATAACGTTACCACGTAAACTGAAAATAACCTGATAACCATACAGCCCTCAATATATATCACAAAAAATTGTATTCCAACTCCAAAAAAATACTCAACACAGAAAGGTAAATCCAGATAAAATATAACATCCTTAAAAAGATGAAAAAATATACCCGGACGTCTATCAAAACGTCCGGGTATATTTCTCTCACAAGTCTCTATAAAAAATCAACCGGCCAACCCGGATGACAGGACTTTTATTCTTCTATCTTCTTCTGTTGCGGCAGTACGAGATTTAGAAAAACCCCTACAATCCCAGCCAGTCCAATTCCGCCAAGACGAAATTCATCACTGAAAGGAGTAGGTAAAGACATACCACCTACTCCAAAAATAACAATCAGTGCTACAATCGCCAGATTGCGCGCTTCCATAAGGTCCTCACCTGCACGAACAAGGGTATTCATGCCAACAACCATAATGGCTCCAAACAGCAATACCATAATTCCGCCCATTACAGGTACGGGAATAGTGGACAGGAATGCCCCGACCTTACCACAGAAGGCAAGAATAATAGCAACTATTGCCGCCCAGGTCATAATTGCAGGATTGAAAACTTTGATCAGTGCAACAGCTCCGGTAACTTCTGAATAAGTTGTATTCGGAGGTCCACCTAGGCAAGCCGCAAGAGAGGTAGCAAGACCATCTCCAAGCATGGTATTGTGAATACCTGGATCTTCAACATAATCTTTTCCAGCTACAGAGCTGATGGCAAGGACATCACCGAAATGTTCAATTGCAGGAGCAATTGCCACGGGTACGATGAATAGAACAGCCTGAAGATTCCACTCAGGAAACACAAAATGAGGCATTGCGACCCAAGGGGCTGCTGCGACAGCATCAAAATGAACCAACCCCATGAAGATTGAAGTTATATAACCTGCGGCAATACCACATAGAATAGGAATCAGCTTCAACCATCCCTTGCCCAATAGGGAGACAGCTACAGTTACTGCTAAGGAAATCATTGAAATCATCAAAGCAGTTTTTTCAGGAACTAGCACTACTGCACCATCACCGGTTTTTCCGACAGCCATAAAAACAGCCACGGGGGCAAGTATCAAACCGATAACCATGATAACTGGACCGGTAACAATCGCAGGCAAAATTCTTTTAAGAACACCGGTACCACGCCAGCGAATAAGAAAACTGAGGACAACGTAGAAAACGCCGGCAGCAGCAAGTCCACACAAAGTGGATGGAATTCCCCAAGTCTGTACCCCATAGATAATCGGTGCAATGAATGCAAAGGAAGAGGCCAGAAAGACCGGTATCTTACCTCTGGTTACAACCTGAAATAGCAATGTACCCGCACCGGCGGTAAACAAAGAAACATTTGGATCAAGCCCTGTAAGCAGCGGAACAAGTACAAGCGCACCGAAGGCGACAAAAAGCATCTGAGCACCAAGAATAAAATCCTTCGCTCGAAAATTGTATTCAGTACTGGATGTAGTCATAAATATATCTCCCTATATTTTCCAAAAAAAAGGCACCGTTTGGTGCCTGAAAAGTATATTTTACTTAGTGCCGAATATCTTATCACCCGCGTCTCCTAGACCGGGAAGAATGTATCCGACGTCGTTAAGTTTTTCATCAATTGATGCTACATAAATATCAACATCAGGATGAGCCTTAACAATTTTTTCAATCCCCTCAGGAGCAGCAACAAGAAACAACCCTTTAATATTAGTACATCCGGCCTTCTTAAGGAGTTCGATTGTAGCAAGCAGGGTTCCACCAGTTGCGAGCATAGGGTCAAGAATGAGTGCAATACGTTCATCAATGTTCTTTGCAAGCTTGACGTAATATTCTACAGGCTGCAAAGTTTCTTCGTTGCGGTAAAAACCTACAACACTGACGCGAGCACCTGGAACCATGTCAAGGACACCGTCCATCATTCCGAGTCCAGCTCTGAGAATAGGAACAACGGTAATTTTTTTACCTTTAATCTCCTCAACTTCAACTTCTCCGGCCCAGCCTTTGATAGTTTTAGGTTCGGTGATAAGGTCTTTAGTTGCCTCATAAGTGAGGAGTCTGGATATTTCCTGAGCGAGTGCGCGAAAACGGCTGGTGCTGATACCGTCTTCACGGAGAATGCCGAGCTTGTGTCTTACCAATGGATGGTCTACCACATGTACCGCCACGGTGGCCTCCTTGATCTCATGTTATTTGTTATAATTCTGCAAAGTCAAAACTTCATATTTTTATATGATACAAGGCATGATGGTCAAGAACTTTTTAAATTATTCACCAACTAAAACACAAGTATATGTTTTTACTGATATTTTAAAAAAACAAAATATAACTGAACACTCATATAACCAAGATATGGAATAAATAACATGCACGACACCGATAATATTTCAGAAATTGAAAATAAACTAATCTGGCAAAAAGAAGCTACTCCTTCCGACCGAAACGTAAGACTGGACAAATTCTGGGGAACCGCTCTTGAAAATGAAGGAGTCTCGCGCGGAAAAATTAAAGACTGGATTAAAGCAGGATTAGCCGAGATAGACGGTAAGGTCTGTAAAAAGCCTAATCAGAAACTGATTGGAAATGAAACCTTATCAATCAAAGGAGAATGCGAAACAACTTCTCTTATCCCTGATGACAGCCCGCTTGAAATTTTATTTAATGACGGACGTATTGTCATAATAAACAAACCGGCCGGACTGACTACGCACCCAGCCCCAAGTTGTCCTACAGATACATTAGTCCACCGCTTGATTCATCATTTTCCAGAAATCAAAGATATGGATGAATGGCGTCCTGGAATTATTCACCGTCTGGATAAATTTACATCAGGACTCATTGCTGTAGCACTAAACGAGCACGATCGTCTTACCATGTCTGCAGCTTTCGCCGATCGTGAAGTAGATAAAGCGTATCTCGCGATCGTACACGGTACACTGCCCAATGATTTTGGCGAAATAGATGAACCTATCGGCAGACACCCTATCCACAAAACTAAAATGGCAATAGTGCATAAAGGCGGACGCCCGGCAAGATCCAGTTACGAAGTTCTCTGGTCTGATCCTGCTGAACGTGCAAGTTTATTAAAAGTAAAAATTTATACAGGCCGTACGCACCAGATCAGAGTTCATATGGCTCATCTCGGAAATCCACTGGTTGGTGATCAGGTATACGGAGCACAGCACCACCACCAATGGATCAATAAAGGTAAGCCCCTTGCAGATATGGCTGAAAGACAAATGCTTCATGCCTACAATCTTTCATTCAATCATCCTGAATCAGATGAAAATTTAAGTTTCACCAAAACTCCACCAAAGGATTTCACCGATCTGCTTGAAGAATTAAACCGATCTGTGCAACGAGTCGGACTGATAGGTATGCCATGCAGTGGAAAATCAGCAGTTCTTGATATACTTAAAAAAAATGGAGTTCCTGTTTTTTGCGCCGATAAATCAGTAGCTAATTCTTACTCAAAGGGAAGCGCTGGATGGGAAATGATTTGTCAAAGATTTGGTAACAGATTTGTCGATTCCGATTCAGGTGACATAAGCAAGACTAAACTTTTCGCGACCATGCGAGATGACGAGCCACTGCGTCGTGAAATTATGAATATTATTCATCCAATTGTGCAGCATGAAGCTGAAGAATTTTTTAAAGAAAATGCTGCAGCACCTTTTGCTGTTGCGGAAGTACCTCTATTACTTGAAGCCGGGTGGCATTCTAAAAAAATAGTTGATGCAGTTATCGGAGTAAGATGCCCTACTGAAAAACGCACAGGAGAATTACGTGAAAAACGTAATCTTGATCCTGAAATACTGGCTGTATTTGATTCATGGCAATGGGATGAAAAATCTAAAATGGATTGTTGCACAACTGTAATCGAAAATAATTCAGACTTGGACAATTTAAAATCAGAAACATCCAATGCTATGGATCAGCTCGCAAAGATCCGTAACAATAAAGAAATCATTTTTAAAAAATTTCTAGCTGAACTTTTTACTCCGCAAAGTGATCAATAGTGACTACTATGAGTATTGACTTACATAGCACAGACCTTACTTTAGTAGTAAGACTTGAGGCGATGGTCAGGACTGTATACGGAAGAATGAACATATATTAATTGTTAGGGCAAATGCCCATTTTACATAAGAGAATTCTACGATAGGTCCAACCCCGCCTTCGGTAACAGGTTATGCGTTTAGGGAGTGAGTGACCCTAGTTTACCTACCAACTCAATCTCGTCATTTCCCCGCCGCTTATGCGGCGGGGATTTTTTATATCTTCTGTAGATAGAGATCAGTAATCTTTTCTGTTAAAATAAAAACAGACAATCCTCCCTTAAACAGACTTGTTACAACTGGATAAGAAATGTTCCCAATCCGCGACAATGTACCATGCCTCATAATCCCGTATGTACTTCGAGGAATAATACTGATTAATATTGCAGTTTTTATTTTCGAACTGCTCCTTACCCCTCAAGCAAGACTGGCACTTTTTCATTTACTAGGAGTTGTACCTGCCCGTTTCCTTAACCCGGAATGGGCTGTGGCAGCAGGTTACCCTGAAAACGGAACCATGCCACTTTTCACATACATGTTTCTGCACAGCAGCTGGCTGCACATTATCATCAATATGTGGATGCTCTGGATATTTGCCGATAACATAGAAGATGCAATGGGGCATTGGCGATTTATTATATTCTATTTGGCATGCGGCTTAATCGCCATCGGAGTCCAAATGCTTCTTGATCCAACGGCCAGTGCTCCGGTCATTGGAGCTTCAGGAGCAGTAGCCGGAATAATGGGAGCCTACCTTATGCTCTACCCACACGCAAAAGTGCTTACGCTTTTCCCTATCATTATTATCCCTATATTTTTACGAATCCCGGCTGCTTTATTTCTTGGATTATGGTTTGCTTTACAACTAATTTCGGGCATATCAGATCACTTTGCTGAAACTACACAAAAAATCGCATGGGCTGCACACATAGGTGGATTTATAGCAGGAATGATCATGATCCGCTTTTTTGTATTAAAAACGCGCTGCGTGTATTGCTATGTACCGGAAAAGAAAGATTATGAATTACCGGAAGATTTTTAATTTTTTTATATACTCTAAATTCCCCGCTTCAGTATAGGTGAATTCTACATTTCCGACTGTTTCAGAATAGATTCAATTCAGTTATCCTAACCCATAATTCAATTATTACGCTTGACTTGCCGGCATATCGATATATTTTGGTATGGTGGCGATATTCTAATTAGAGTTGCCCAATCAACTAAGGAGAAATATTGAGATGAGTGTTAAATATAAGGACTACTATAAACTTCTGGGAGTATCCCGCTCCGCAACCAAAGATGAGATTGCCAAAGCTTTCAAAAAACTGGCTAGAAAGCATCATCCCGACCTTAATCCGGATAATTCGGAAGCGGAAACAAAGTTTAAAGAGATCAATGAAGCTTACGAAGTCCTTAAGGACGAAGAAAAGCGGAAAATGTATGACCAGTTTGGTGCAGACTGGGAACATGGACAGAATTTCCGTCCGCCTCCGGGCTATGAGAATATGAACTTCGGCGGTGGCGGTTTTGGCGGAGCTCAGGGTTTCGGTGGCGGTGATTTTAGCGACTTCTTTGAAACCATTTTCGGTGGTGGCGGAGCAAGCTTCGGCGGTGGCGGTTTTGGAGGAGCACAAGGTTTTGGCGGTGGCGGATTTCAGCAGCGCCCGCGTAAGGGTGCAGACTCTGAAACAACTTTGCAGTTGACTTTGGAAGAAGCGTACAAAGGCGGCTCAAAATCAGTTACTGTTCAGGAAAAGACAACCGGCCCCGGTGGTCACCCCATGGTACAGTCCAAAACTCTGGATGTGAATATCCCGGCCGGAATCAAAGACGGACAGAAAATACGTCTGGCAGGTCAGGGCTCCCCCGGACCACAGGACGGACCGCGCGGTGACCTGTATATGAAAATCAGAATTGCGCCGCACAAACATTTTAAGGTTGAAGAGAATAATGTTATTCTCGACCTTCCCATGGCTCCGTGGGAAGCAGCTCTTGGTGCCAAAATACAACTTCCCACACTTGATGGAATGATCGAAATGAACATTCCAGCTGGACTTGGAAGTGGTAAAAAACTGCGCGTTAAAGGCCGTGGTTTAGGAGCCGGTGCTAAAAAAGGAGATCAGTTCATTCGCATTATGATTCAGGCTCCCAAAGCAGAATCAGATGAAATGAAGGAACTCTGGGCAGAAATAGCTGAAAAAGCAGACTTCAACCCAAGATCATTTTAAGGGAGTAAAACGCTATGGACATGGAAAAAAGAGCCGAGGCGCAACCTCCCAGCAGTTCTAAACGTCTGGTCATTACTCAAGTTATTGAAATGACCGGACTTGAGGAAACAGCTGTACTGGAACTTATCAGCATGGAATGGGTAAAACCTGCAACCACAGGTGACGGGCATTACCTTTTTGAAACACGCGATCTTTATCGCCTGAACAAACTGTCAAGACTCTGCAAGGATCTTGAAATAACAACGACAGGCGGCTCCATCATTGTGGATCTGCTGGAACGTGTTGAAAGGCTTGAAAGCCGCATAGAAGAAATGCGTAAGCTTATCTAGTTTACACATATGCTTCCGGTCACTCTGAGAGCAAGAAACTAATTTTCCACGCACTCATGAGTAAATATAATGCTAAGATTCTTTAATTTTTGCATAAATTCCAGAGAACCGGCTTTTAAAAAAAAGGTTCTCTGGAAACCGGATAATCTACTTTTAGATCTATCCTGAAAGTGTAACACAATAAAAAAATGACTTGCGAAACACAAACAGGATTCAGACTCCTGCCTATAATGCCGGAAAACTTCAACTGGAGGGATACATTCCTTCTTTGAAAAGCAATACGAGTGCGTCCGGATTCTATCAGGTTATAAGCCTGAAGTGAGTTTTGAATCTTTAATGCGAGTCAACTATAATAAAAAGGAGACTCTTTATGGATCCGAATAAATTCACCCAAAAAACTAACGACGCAATTGCTGCGGCCCAGTCTTTAGCCATTCAAAATGGTCAGCAACAAATTGAAGTTGAGCACCTTCTCCTCTCCCTTGTGGATCAGGAAAACGGTATTGTTTCAAAAATTCTGCAAAAAAGTGGAATTGAACCTTCATCATACAAAGCTGCTATTCAGAAAGAAATATCTAAACTTCCCAGTGTCAGCGGTCCCGGTGCTCAGCCTGGACAGGTTTTTGTAACCCAACGACTCAACCGCATAATGGTTGAAGCTGAACAGGCTGCACAGCGTATGCAGGATGAGTTCATAAGTGTTGAGCACCTGTTTCTTGCTATCATGGATGAGCATGGCTCAACAGGTGCAGGACGAGTAAATAAATCTTTTGGCCTGACCAAAGACAAAGTTCTGGAAGCCATGACCACTATTCGCGGAAATCAGAGAGTTACCACTGACAATCCTGAAGCAACTTATGATGCTCTCAAAAAATATGGTCGTGATCTTGTTGAAGAAGCACGCAAAGGTAAACTCGATCCGGTAATAGGCCGTGATTCAGAAATCCGCCGTGTAGTCAGAATTCTTTCCCGCAGAACTAAAAACAACCCTATCCTGATAGGTGAAGCAGGTGTTGGTAAAACAGCCATCATTGAAGGCCTTGCACAGCGCATTGTCAAACAGGATGTACCTGAAGGTCTTAAAGATAAAACCGTATTCATGCTGGATATGGGATCTCTGATTGCCGGAGCTAAATACCGCGGCGAGTTTGAGGAACGTTTAAAAGCTGTATTAAAAGAAGTTCAGGAGTCTGACGGGCGTATAATCATCTTCATTGATGAAATACATACCATTGTCGGAGCAGGCAAAACTGATGGTGCAATGGATGCCGGAAACTTACTCAAACCAATGCTGGCTCGTGGTGAACTGCACTGCATAGGCGCAACTACCACTGATGAGTATCGTAAATATATTGAAAAGGACCCTGCACTGGAAAGAAGATTCCAGACTATTATGGTTGAAGAACCAACAGTCGAGGATACTATATCCATTCTGCGCGGACTACGTGAAAGATTTGAAGTTCACCACGGTGTACGAATCAGTGATTCAGCACTGGTTGAAGCGGCTACTCTTTCGCAGCGCTACATAACTGACCGCCAGTTGCCTGATAAAGCAATTGACCTGATTGACGAAGCTGCAGCAATGATCAGGACTGAAATTGATTCCCAGCCCTATGAGCTTGATAAAATTAATCGTCAGATTCTGCAGAGTGAGATCGAACGCGAAGCTTTGCGCCGAGAAGAAGATCAAGGATCACGTGACCGTCTTTCTAAACTGGAAGATAACCTCACGGAGATGAAGATCAAGCAGTCTGAACTGGTTGAGCAATGGGAAAAAGAAAAAGGATCAATTGATACTGTACGTAATATCAAGGCTCAAATTGAAAAAACCAAGATAGATATAGAAAAAGCTGAAAGAAATCTTGATTACAACCGTGCAGCAGAACTGAAATACTCTACCCTGCTGGCCCTTGAAAAACAGCTGAAAGAAATCGGTGATGATATAGAAGGGAATGAAGAAGGCAGCGCTCAAGGCGCAAATCGTCTACTGAAAGAATTTGTAGGCCCAGATGACATTGCCGGTATTATTTCCCGCTGGACAGGAATACCGGTCACAAGACTTATTGAAGGTGAACGCGAGAAATTACTGCGCCTTGGAGATATACTTCATGCGCGAGTTATCGGTCAGGACGATGCGGTACGAGCTGTATCCGAAGCTGTGCTGCGTGCTCGTGCAGGGCTCAAAGATCCGTCACGGCCGATTGGCTCTTTTATATTCCTCGGTCCCACAGGGGTTGGTAAGACGGAACTTTGTAAGGCCCTTGCAGAATCACTCTTTGACAGTGAAGAGAATATTATCCGAATGGATATGTCAGAATATATGGAGAAACATGCTGTAGCACGTCTGATCGGAGCTCCTCCGGGCTATATTGGATATGACGAGGGTGGACAGCTTACCGAAGCTATTCGTCGTAAACCATATTCTGTAGTGCTTTTTGATGAAATTGAAAAAGCACATAGTGATGTATTTAATGTGCTGCTGCAAATCCTTGATGATGGACGTATTACGGATTCACAGGGGCGCACAGTGGATTGCAAAAACACCATTATAATCATGACCTCCAATCTCGGCTCACAACTTATGCTTGAAGGAATTGAGCCTACCGGAGAATTCAAAAACGGAGTGCAGGAAGGAGTAATGAATGTACTGCGTGGACATTTCAGGCCGGAATTCCTGAACCGTGTTGACGAAACAGTACTATTCAAACCGCTTTTGGAATCAGACCTCAAGTTGATCGTGGACCTGCAACTTTCAGGACTACGTAAACGTCTGGAAGAACAAAAGATGGGATTGGAAGTAACAGACAAAGCAAAAGCTTTCATTGCCCACGCTTCCTACGATCCTGTTTACGGGGCAAGACCACTGCGCCGCTATCTGCAGACACATGTAGAAACACCACTCGCTAAGCAAATTATAGGTGGACAGCTTTGCGAAGATCAGACCATTAAAATAGATGCAAATGATCTAGGTCTTGTTTTTAAAAATAGTTAAGATTTGCTTTTAGATTTAGGAGGAGAAAATTTTCCATTTTTCTCCTCCTAACTTTTATTTTTAAGAGCTTGTATTATGCACTGTCAAAAATAAATAGTCTTTCATGCTTTGCGAGCAGGATTTTTAAGCTGACTGCTTACTCCTTAAAAATTTAAAAACTTGACAGACTGCTATTAACTTAATAGTAATAGTTATCAATTATAAAACAAAAGGAGATAATTATGCAGGATAAAGTACTCAAAGCAATGCAGGATGCAGGAAAACCAGTTCGCCCAGGTGATGTAGCTAAAGTCATTGGAGTTGAATCAAAAGATGTATCAAAAGCTATTCAGGTCTTAAAAAAAGAAGGTAAAGTCCATAGTCCCAAAAGATGTTACTACGAACCTTGCTAGAATTTTAACTAAAGTTAATTCCTATCTTTCAAAAAAGCCGACAACTTAAAATAAGTTGTCGACTTTTTACAAACTTTAGCAGGTATAGAATACCTCAAAGAAGTCAACGCTTTGAATTGCAACGTAAGCTTATGCACTCATTGTCATGAATCTTACTAGTGTTGCCAAACCGATACAGATAAAAAACAGCGCAAGCCCTGTAGCAAACTTGTTTAGTCTGCCACGCTGATAAGCTTTTACAAATCCCCATTTAACAGCAATACGGTAAAGACCAGCCACAACATGGAGTACAACTAGAGGGGCAAGTACAAGATAGAAGTAAATCCATGGTCCTGACTGAATACGTTCAGCAGAACGTGCAGCACTGATAGGAAGATCACTAAGTACAGACCACATGTGAATGGCCCCCATTACAAGAATGAGCATGGCAGAAACAACCTGAACAACCCAGAGCCATGTGTCCCTATGTTTAAGCATCTTGGCATGTTTCCAAATTGTTTTCTGACCTTCAAGTCTAAATGGAATTTTACGCGCAGCAAGATAAAAATGAAAAAGAAAAAGCAGAAATAAGAGCGGCCCACCTATCTGGGCCATATAATTTTTTTCATAGGTAGCCGCAATGTTGTCCATAATATCAGGACTGAAAATTACACTTGAGACAAGACTCATATGCATAAATACAAAAATGATAAGAGCCACACCTGAAAACATCTGGAGCCAATCCAGAATTGCATCACTCTTGCCGCTACGGACAGGAGTATAAGTAGATTTGGAAGACATCAGCACCTCCGTTTAATTATTAAATAAATATACCCCGCAACTGGTATTTTTAGAGCAGCGATAATGTCCCTCGAGAACTGTTTTGTCAATCAACTTAAAGAAATTCAATAGATACTAACCAACTGTTTTTTTATGAAATTTTATCTAGTTTTACGTTTTACGCAAAAAATCAATCAAAATTCATCTTACTCAGTATATTCCAGACAATTCCAACTGCTCATTTCTTAAAATGAACACAATCTTAAAGAAACAACTTAGTTTCAACGACCATTCGTATGATTAATTTACAAACATGCCATATGACAATGCAATAAATATAAATTATCCAAACATTGACCTGAAACCTTGGGGTGATTACATATATTTCCAGTCATCACAATATATTGTGATTTACAATATATAATAATGTAAAATTCCATTTGAAACCGCATTGACATACTGGAGTTTAAAAGACATGGTCCCACAACAAAAAATTAAGGCTGGTTCAGCCTCAAAAGGACTGAGATTTGAAAAGCTATTCACTTTATTTTTTATACTTGGAGTACTGCTAATGAGCTCCGGGTGTAAGATCGAACAGGTTGTTTCCAACGGGAAAAAGGATGTCCCTGCAGTTTTAAATGAAGCAGGTAAAAATGCTCCAAAAACAGAGCAAGTTTCCGGCACGTCCAAAGCTGATCAGAAGCTTGCTGATGCTGAATTGAGCAAAGAAATTTCAAATGCACTGGCATCTGGAGAAGGTCCGCACGTAATTAAGCTTAAAAATGGTATGTCTCTTCTTATTAAAGAAGACAACCGTTTCCCACTTGTTAATGTACGTCTTTTCGTTCATGCAGGTTCATCCTATGAAGATCCGTCTAAAGCGGGAATCAGCCATCTTCTTGAGCACATGGTCTTCAAAGGAACGACAACAAGAGGCCCCGGCAAGACGGCACGTGAAATAGAGTCGGTCGGCGGTGAGATGAATGCAGCCACAAGTTTTGATTACACAGTATACTATGTTGAAGTTCCTGAAAAAGAATGGAAACTCGGTATGGATATTGTCACAGATATGACTTTCAATGCTGCCATTGCACCGGATGAGCTTACTTCTGAAAAGGAAGTAGTACTGTCAGAACTTGAACGCGGCGAAGATAATCCAGGAAGCAGAATATTCAAAACCCTGCAATCTATTGTCTGGAAAGATACAAGCTACCAGTGGCCTATTATTGGATACCGAGACACTGTAAAAAATATTTCATCTGAAGATATTCATACATACGTAGACCGTCTGTATCAGCCACAGTCCATGCTTTTAAGCGTGGTCGGTAAAATCAACCCTGAAGAAGTTGTTAAAGAAGCTGAAAGACTTTGCGGCTCAATAACTTCCAAAGAGCCTGTAGTTCCTCCAATGGCTTTCAGTACTCCTGCAGCAGAGAATCCAACCGTAAAAATTATTCCCGGAAAATGGAATAAGGCTTACATTGGTGCGGCATTCCCTATCCCAGGACTAAGCTCAGCTAAAACTGCCGGGCTTGAGATGCTTTGTGAACTCCTCGGAGGTGGTGAAACATCACGTCTGTACCGCAAATTTAAATATGATAAGCGCATGGTCGACAGTATTTCTGTTTCCTCATTAACCCTTGAACGCGCAGGCATGCTTTATATTTTTGCCACACTTGATGCCGATAAGGTTGATGAATTCTGGAAAGAGCTTATAGCTGAACTTTCAAGTATTGATTTTAATGACTTTACTGACCGTGAAATGGACAGAGTATCATTAAATCTTGAAGATTCACTTTTTCTGACTAAAGAGACTCTTTCAGGACTTGCATCCAAACTGGGTTATTTTCAATTCTTTGAAGGCGGCCAGGAAGCTGAAGAGAATTACCTCTACGACGTGAGAAATATTTCGCGCCAGCAACTCCAAAAACTTTATAATGAATACTTTACTCCCGAGAAACTGGCTGCGTGCATGCTTCTGCCTGAAGGCACAAAGGCAGACTCAAAAACTTTTGAAAACGCAATAGCTAAAAACTGGCCTTCGAAGAAAAAAACTACCGGTATAAACAAGGTTTCAGGTCCAGGAGAAGCTGCAACTATCGAGCTTGGTAATGGTAGTCGCCTTGTTTTTATTCCTGATGAAACTCTCCCCTACACGGCTATTTCAATGTACTGGGTAGGTGGCGATGCAGACCTTCCAGCCTCTGAACAAGGTCTTGCAGCTTTGACTTCACAAAACCTGACACGCGGAACAAAATCTTTAAACGCAACAGAACTTGAAGATTATGTTTCTGACCGGGCAGCATCTATCGGGGCATCTGCTGGGCGTGAGGTTTTTTCAATAAATTCAAAATTCCCATCACGTTTCACTGCGGACATGCTACCGTTGATTAACGAGATTATTACTGAGCCAAGGTTTGCAATAGAAGAGCTGGATAGAGCTAAACAGGATCAGGTCTCAGCTATTAAGCGAAAAGAAGATCGCCCACTAAGTCTTGCATTTAGAAATATGTTCCCGTTTCTTTATAAAAGTGGAAGCTATTCGTATTTCCACCTTGGTAATCCTGAAGGTGTTGAAAAATTCACCACAAAGGATATCCAGAGCTATTGGGCAAAGCAATCTACGCGTCCATTCGTTATAGCAGTATGTGGTGATTATGACCACGATGCTATTGCTAAATTTGCTAAAGAGCTGGACAGTAAACTGGTACTCAAAAACAAATCTCTTGATATTCCAACTTCTATCTGGGGGGAAAATAAAGACCTAAAACTTGAACTTCCTGACCGTAATCAGGCTCACCTGATGGTGATCTTCCCTGTTCCGGGAATGGAAGACCAGAAAGCTACAGCTGGACTTTCCCTACTGCGAGCTGCTCTTGCCGGACAAAGCGGACTCCTGTTCCGTGACCTGCGAGATAAGCAGGGACTGGGCTACACAGTAACAGCTTTTCTCTGGCAAGCACCCAAAACCGGATTTATGGCCTTCTACATAGGTACTAAGCCGGAACAGCTTGATCAGGCGATGACCGGATTTGAAAACACCGTGAAAATGCTTAAGGAAAAAGATCTTCCTGAAGACGAACTCAGCAGAGCAAGGAATATTCTTAGTGGTGAATATTATCAGGACCATCAAAGCTTACTAGCACGAAGCCGTGAATCAGCAAGCCTCATGGTCAAAGGATTTGAGCCTGACCTTGATATCAAAATTATTGATAAGGCCAGTAAGATGGATGCTTCTCAGGTTCGAGAACTGATTAATAAATACATCAACTGGGAAGATAAATATACTTTGACTGTTACGCCTTAATTAAACGGCCCGCTAAGCTCTGCTTAGCGGGCCGTTTTTATACATCAGATGAACTTTTCAGAACAACGGATAAAATTAAAAAATCACCTGCCTCATTTTGCAATAAGTTCTAGCATAGACAATTCCATTAGAAAAGCCCGACTGAGTTATTATCAGCCGGGCTTTAATTTTAATACTACTGTTGGCTATAATTTAACCTTAGGAAGTTCAGAAAGGTTCTTTTCAAGAACATGAGCAGTCTGAAGCATCTTTTTCTCTTCGAAAGCCGGAGCCATAAGCTGCAATCCGACAGGCATATTCGTGTCTTTACCCATACCTACAGGCAGACTCATACCCGGCATTCCAACAAGATTAAGTGAAATAGTAAAGATATCCATCAGATACATCTGTAATGGATCGGCAGTAAGTTCGCCAACAGGAAATGCTGTTGTAGGACATGCAGGGCCAGCTATTAAATCACATGATTCGAAGGCTTTATTAAAATCTTCACGCAACAGACGACGAATCTGAGCAGCTTTGCGGTAATAAGCATCATAATAACCTGCGGAAAGAACATATGTTCCAATGATAATACGACGCTGAACCTCGTCACCAAATGCTTCTGTACGTGATTTGGTATAAAGCTCAATTAACTCATCTGCATCTTTAGTGCGATGTCCGTAACGTATACCATCAAAACGAGACAGGTTGGAGCTGGCTTCAGCCATTGCAATAATATAGTATGTCGCAATGGCGTATTCGGTCATGGCGAGTTTTACCGGCACGGTTTTAGCGCCAAGCTCTTCTGCTTTTGTAATTGCAGCACGGCATGATTCTGAAACTTCCTCTGAAATGCCTTCACCCCAGTATTCTTCAGGAAGACCGATAGTCAATCCAGAAAGATCAGTACGCTCAGACAGAGCAGCAACAAAATCTTCCATTGGCTTATCAACAGATGTGGAATCACGCTGATCATGTCCACCGATAACATTAAGCACCCGTGCTGAATCTTCAACAGTACGAGTCATAGGACCGATCTGATCGAGTGAGGAACCATAAGCAACCATACCATAGCGAGAAACACGGCCATATGTGGGCTTAACACCGACACAACCACAAAAGGAAGCTGGCAGACGGATAGATCCACCAGTATCAGTCCCTAAAGCGGCGTAACACTGTCCAGCTGCGATAGTTGCTCCAGAACCACCGGATGACCCGCCGGGAACGCGGCTGCTGTCCCATGGGTTGGTGGTAGTCTTGTATGCTGAGTTCTCAGTAGTGGACCCCATTGCAAATTCGTCCATATTGGATTTAGCAATAATAATCGCACCGGCTTCTTTAAGCTTTGCTACAGCTGTAGCATCATAAAAAGGAGTGAATCCTTCCAAAATTTTAGATCCGCAAGTTGTCGGAATACCCTTTGTTGCCAAAACATCTTTGATTACGACAGGGACTCCCCAAAGAGGTTTGGATGAATCTGGCCCCTGTTGATCCATTTCTTCGGCAAGCTTAAGAGCTTCTTCACCGCTGATTGCAAGAAGAGCCTTTGTTTCAGGTTCTGTTTCTTCAATACGCGCGAGGCATGCTTTAACTGCTTCAGTTGCAGTCACTTCTTTTGCCATAAGCATGGAATGAATTTCAGTGAGTGATTTTTCTATGAGTAAAGACATTTGATAATCCATGTAATATTTAAGTTATACAATGCGGGGAACAACAAAATACTGACCATCAGTGTCAGGAGCATTAGAAAGAATTTCCTCTCTGGTGTGCTCTTTTTTAACTTCGTCTTTGCGCAGGACGGTAGTGTGTTCAACAGGACTAAACAGAGGCTCTACTTCACTAGTATCTATCTCATTGAGCTTGTCCATGTATGAAAGAATATTATTAAGCTGACCGGCAAATTGCTTGGTTTTCTCTTCTGATAAATCCAACCGCGCCAGATTTGCAACACGGGCAACTTCCTCAAGATTGAGTTTTTCATCACTCATTGGAGTCTCCTTTTAATATCATGAATTTGCGGATTTCCGCTGTGAATTAATTTTTCAATTTAAAAAGCAACAATCTTTACTGCTACTTTTTAGCTTTAAATTCAGCCTGCTTTTCTTTCCATGCTTTGACTCGTGCAGCACGTCTGGATTTAGCATTAGCAAGAGTTTTGCTAACAATAGCTGCATCAACTCTGGTTTTACCATTTTGCTCAGGTCTAAAAAGAAAAAGCTTCTGGCTGGCCTTACCTTCGTCGTCCCAACTGATCGGAGCAAGACTGAAATCCATTTTTTGTGCTGCATCAATTCTGCTATTTACAGTTTCGGGAGTCCAATCGGATGAAAAGGAGCCAAGCTTACTGGCAAACTTGATAAAATCATAGCCTAGGGCAACCCAAAAATCAGGGGTTCCTAGTCCTTCTTTACTCATGACTTCTTTCAGTTTTACAGCACCTTCACTTGCTGCCCACCATGCACCAGGAGCAACAGTAAGCCGAAGATTTCTTGCTTCCACATCACGGGCTGAGTTTAAAGCCTGACTCCAGAGTTCTGGACCTAGAAAAACAAGAGTATCTGCTTCATGAAAGAAAAAATGTGGAATCAACAACTGGGCCTGATGCCACGTATCAGGTATAAAAACTGCCCCAAAATCAGTTTCCGGCAATGGAGCATCTTCGTCTAGGCCGGCAGCCTTATTCTGAGCTTTTTTCTGAGGAGCCCGAACAAGTTTTCCAACCACTTTCCCCCACTTGGGAAAATCTTGTGGAGGATAGGATTCCATACCGGTAATTTTTGCTCCCCGCTTAGAAGCCATATCAAAGAATATCTTGGACATCTGTCGTCCAAATCTTTCCTGAGGATAAAGAACTGCAAACTTATTAATCCCAAGATCGTTAACAGCTAAATCCAATGTAGAACGGATCTGATCTTCAGGACTGGAGAAGAATCTCCATACCTGCTTACCTTCTTCAAGATTTCCTGGTTTAGCCAGAAATGAAAAAGTTACTTTATCAGAATATGCCCCGGACTGTTCCAACTCTTTAAAAGCTTTAACATTAATGGGCCCACCGAGAACAGTATACCATGGCGGAAGATCATTCAGTCGATCCAGCCATCCAGAGTCCTCAGTGTTAATTACTTGTACATCTACATCCAAACCGGCTTTAGTCAGTTCCCACTGAGCGGCACCTGCACCACGAATTACCTTCCATCCGTATTCCTGAAAGCGGCCGGAGATAGGTAATACAAGGGCAATCCCTACACGTGGAATACCATACTGACTTTCTAGTTTGGAAAGAATCTGATTAAAAAATGGTTTATCTGCAATTTCACCATTTTGGATAATTCCTGTCATGGTGCGCCATGAAATAGGCCAGTATTCCTGAGCAGAAGATTGACGAATGGCTTTCTCAAAAGAAATCAGTTCATAAGGAAATTTCAAACGGGCCTGAGACGGAATCATGGTTGTTAAGTCTGTCAATTCGTCATCAGATTTATTCTGAAGACCAGACATGAACCACTGCTCAAGTTCTTTTTTGTTATCATCAGAAGGACTGATAGCATACAGCCTTTCCAATGCAGCCAGAGACTGAACATCCTGAGTCATGGCAGAAAGATTTTTACCCGCGGTAGAACGTATGTCCCAGGGGACAAAAGGGTCTTCCATGGTAGTGGAAAGGTGAGTCCTAAGCTTGTCAGTATTTTTAACAGCTATCAGGGTTTCATAGTAATACTGCTGCCATACCGGAGAATTTACAGCTTCATCTGATAAGCTCTTCCACTGTTCAAGCCTTGCTTCTGCTTCATGATAGTGCCCTGATTTAAATGAGCTTACAGCTAGCCTCTCCGTTGCGGGAAGAACTGCATTGACAGGAATATCTTTTCTTTCCAGCAGTCTGGTATAGAAAAGTTCGCTGGTAATGTAATCATTCTTATTCCAGGCTTTATCAGCTTCTCGGGTAAGGTCCGCTGTAGACATCATCTCAGTTGAAATAGAGGGAAGTCTTACCTGCTGCTTCTGAAATGGTCCGCAGCCTGATGCAGCAAAAATAAATGATGCAATCAACGCCAAAACAAAAATATGTGCTAAAAGACGGCTAGCCTTATCAGTATTCATTAATTTTTCCATGCAAAGTTTGTGGCCCATCAAAGTCGATTCGTCAAGGATTTGAGCTTGAAAGATAAATTTAAGTGGAATTATGAAGTCATAAATCCACTTAAATTTATCTATTTTTTACAAGAAACCCAAATATTATTCATAAATATTTTTTTGTTTCTTAAGTGACTTTCAGTACTTTTACCTCAGCCTACATAAAAAATCCGGCCTTCCTGTTTTCACGGGAAGGCCGGATGAATTTATACTGAGTAAGTTATCATGGCAAGCGCAGGTTAATGGTTTTTCCTGCAACCACAAAAACTAGTTTTTAACTTCAGTGAAGTCTGCGTCTACAACATCTTCATCTCCACCATTAGAAGCGGCTCCAGCTGCTCCTTCAGGACCTGCTTCACCTTCTGCGCCAGCCTGATTCTGCTGTGCGTAAAGCTGTTCAGCAAGTTTATGTGAAGCCTGAGCAAGAGCGTCTGTTGCCTGCTTGATGGCTTCAGGGTCACCGCTCTCAAGAACGTTTTTAAGCTCTTCACTTTTGGCTTCAATATCAGCCTTAAGTGCAGCATCAACATTATCACCTACTTCACGCAAAGACTTCTCAGTTGTGTAAATAAGGGAGTCAGCCTGATTGCGAGCTTCGATGAGTTCCTGTTTTTTCTTATCATCTTCGGCATGGGATTCAGCGTCTTTAACCATTCTTTCGATGTCATCTTCAGACAATCCGCTGGAAGCTGTGATCTGAATGGACTGCTCTTTACCAGTACCCATATCTTTGGCAGATACTTTAACAATACCGTTAGCATCGATATCGAAAGTAACTTCGATCTGAGGCACACCGCGAGGAGCTGCGGGAAGTCCGGTCAGCTCAAAACGACCAAGAGTCATGTTATCCGCAGCCATGGGACGTTCACCCTGAAGAACATGGATAGAAACAGATGGCTGATTATCAGCAGCTGTTGTGAATACCTGGCTCTTACGGCTTGGGATAGTAGTATTTCTCTCAATCAAGTTAGTGAAAACACCACCCATTGTTTCAATACCCAGAGACAGAGGAGTAACATCAAGCAGGAGGACGTCTTTAACGTCACCGGCAAGAATACCACCCTGAATGGATGCTCCCATTGCAACAACTTCGTCAGGGTTTACAGAGCGGTTAGGCTCTTTACCGAAGAATTCCTGAACTTTTTGCTGAACCAAAGGCATACGGGTCATACCACCGACAAGGATAACTTCGTCAATGTCTGAAGCAGTGAGACCTGCGTCTTTCAGTGCTTTCTGGCAAGGAGCCTTGGTACGGTCAACAAGATCACCAACCAGTTTTTCCAGTTTAGCACGGGACAATTTAACCATAAGGTGCTTAGGACCATTCTGGTCAGCAGTAATAAACGGCAGGTTAACTTCAGTTTCCATGGAAGTGGAAAGTTCTTTTTTAGCTTTTTCGCCAGCTTCTTTCAGACGCTGCAAAGCCATACGATCCTGAGAAAGATCAATACCGTTTTCACGTTTGAATTCTTCTACGAGATACATGATTACAGCATGGTCAAAATCCTCACCACCGAGGAAAGTATCACCGTTGGTAGCGCGAACTTCAACTACGTTATCACCTACTTCGAGAATAGAAATATCAAAAGTACCGCCACCAAGGTCAAATACTGCGATTTTTTCATTTGCTTTTTTATCAAAACCATAAGCAAGAGAAGCTGCAGTAGGTTCGTTGATGATACGTTTTACTTCAAGACCTGCGATACGACCTGCATCTTTAGTAGCCTGACGCTGGGAGTCATTAAAGTATGCTGGAACAGTGATAACAGCTTCAGTTACAGACTCTCCAAGGTAGGTTTCAGCATCCTTTTTAAGCTGCTGCAAAATAATTGCAGAGACTTCAGCAGGGCTATATTTTTTACCTTCGATTTCAACCCATGCATCTCCACCTTTACCGTCAACAATGGGGTAAGGGCAATGATCAGCCCATTTTTTTACTTCAGGTGAGTTTGCCTGACGCCCCATGAGACGTTTGATAGCAAAAACAGTTTTTTCAGGGTTGGTAACAGCCTGACGCTTTGCTATTTCACCGACAAGACGCTCTTTGTCAGTAAAACCTACGATGGAAGGTGTGGTGCGTCCGCCCTCAGGGTTGGTCACACATTTAGGATCTTTACCTTCCATTACGTAAACGCAGGAGTTGGTAGTACCAAGGTCAATTCCGATAATTTTAGACATATATAAATTCCTCCAGATAAAATTTCAGTGTCACTGCATTATGAACTAATACCTGATTTTCACTTGTAAAGTCTTACATGCAAAAAAATCAGCCTAATTTATTTACCATAACTTTAGCAGGACGGATTACTCGCCCTTTCAAAACATAACCACGCTGCATCACCTGTGCAATAGAACCGTCGGGCAGATCAGAAGCCTGCGCCATCCCCATTGCTTCATGAAAATTAGGATCAAACTCGTCCCCAGCTTTGCCAACCGCTTCAAGACCATGCTTTGCAAGCGTGTCCAGAAACATTTTTCTGGTCATATCAACGCCTGTCACAAAGTCCTTACATGCATCAAGATTTTGAGCATGATTGAGTGCTAAGTCCAGATTGTCGAGAACAGGAAGCAAATCGGAAAGAATAGAGTCTGCCGCGTACTTCTTCAGTTCTTCAGTCTCGCGAATCAGTCTTTTCTTAATGTTTTCTGTCTCTGCCAGCGCCCTAAGACGTTCATCCTTGGCCTCACTCATTACATCACATTCAGGGCATACGTGTTCTCTGCAAAGAGCTTTAAGTTCTTCTTCACTAAGAGAAATTTCGTTTTCAGGGCTTTCTTCTGCCTGAGTTGCCTCATTTTCCTGTTCCGTTATTTCTACTTTATCTTCTTTTCCAGGCATGGATTCTCCGGTGTCATGAATTAGCGGCCTGAAACTCTTCGAAAAAGACTGTCAGACCGCACAATTAGACAAATAAGCATCGCTCTTTGCTTGTCAACACATCAACATGTGCTAAATAATATTTTTTTAAATATTTTTTATTTTACTATAACAAATAAAAGAAATCAGCACATTTTAAAATGACCGTCCTCATAGATAGTTATCTTTTTACCTTCTGCAAGATTAGCAGTAACTTTTTTATTTTCTGTATTCACTAAATCCCAATGCATATTGGATGTATTAAATCCTAAAGATTCCATCATCATTTTATCTAAGACCTCAGGCGGACCTGAAAAGGTATTTGCCAAAGATTGCCCAAGAGCAATATGGCAATTCCCATATTCTGCTCCAAAATTTTCATCTAAAATAGTCTGTGCCATAAAGTGGTCAACCCGGGAGATTGATGAATCGGTTAAAGAAAATTCACCAACGCGACGTGCTCCTGCGTCAGAACGTAGCTGATCCAACAGAAACTTTTCTCCCCCCATGGCTTTTACGCGAATAGCAATGCCATCCATGAATTCAATCTGCACTCCATATACAGATTTATCCATATATAATGAAGGAAGATCAGCGTAATAAATTCCGTTCACAGTGCGGCAATCAGGAGACACGTACACTTCATAACCAGGTATATTCTCCCCAGCAGCTCCCTGCCATTTCCGATTTTTACCCGGAGAAAAACAGAGGTCGCAAAGCTCTGACTGCATACGGATTGTTTTAATATCAAGCGAAGTTAACCACTTTGCAATTTCTGCAGTTCTGGATGAAATTTTCTGCCATTCATGCGGTGGAGCAGGCATATTGAGGTAACAGGCCCGCATAAGCTGAGTTGTATATTCTTCAAATGACAGACCTGACTTTTCTGCAAGAGCCCGCGTTGGATAAACACATTCAGTCCACACCAGTTTACCTTGCATTTTTCTCTTCTGAACAGACTGCCTGAGCTCTCTGCCAGATTTCCTGTTCTCCATAATTGAAAGAGGATCAACTTCAAGCATTGCCCCTACTTCTTCTGGAGCATGAATCCGTATGACCCCACTAGCCTGATCATATAGTTCCTTTTTTCCAGGGGGATAAAAAGTAAGCTGTCTATAGCTCGAATTAATGAAGAGCTCAGCTTTCATAGCAGAAGTCAAAGCTATCTCCATTACAGGGTGTAAATGCTTTTCGATAAGCAGGGCAAAGACCGATTCGGCTAGAGGAGTGGCTGTATAATCATATTTGATTATCACTACTTCTTTGTTTTTAAACTTACGCTTTCTCTGATTTTCTAGAGCCCAGAGCAAAACTTTGGCATATTCTCGTAGATCTTCATAAGGGAAATTTTTTTTCATAAAATATATAATTAAGACATTGTATAAGCAGGATTGCTGATTAACGATTGTAAAGGTTACTGCTCTAGTTATCCACTAATAAAAAAGTATAATATCATGTTTAAAGCGAATAAAATTACACTAAAAAGGTCTACATTTATGATTTCTATATAATTGGCTGAAAAATAAGCTCAATCTGAGATTGACTTTCAATCACTAGCCGAGCTAAACAAAGTACCGCACAACAATCAGAAGCGGACTGACTGTTGTTGATAATGCTATTCAAAATCAAGAATTAATACATGAGGGAAGTCAATGCCTGTAACGCTTAGATCCATGAAAAAAGACCAAAAAGGCGTCGTAGTTGCTGTTAACGCAAGCGGAGAACTTGGTCGCAGAATCAGGGATATGGGGCTTGTCCCCGGAACTGAATTCATGGTGGTAGGTCGTGCACCGCTTAAAGATCCTGTTGCATTGCGCATGAAAGGTTTTACCCTCACACTTCGTAATAATGAAGCGGATTTCATTACTGTAACTCCAGAGGATTAGTTCGTGAGCAAAGAATATTTTGTAGCCGTATCAGGGCAGCCAAACTGTGGTAAAAGCACTATGTTTAATGCCCTGACGGGATCTACCGCACGAGTCGGTAACTATCCGGGAATAACTGTTGACCGTACTGAGGGAAGGTATTGTTCAACAGAGTTCTGCGCAAATTTAGTAGACCTTCCCGGAACCTATTCGCTTACTTCTTATTCAATGGAAGAAGTTGTAGCCCGTGACGTCATTGTTGATGAAAAGCCAGATGTAGTCATCAACATGCTTGATGCAACGTCTCTTGAAAGATCACTTTATCTTGCAATCCAGTTTATGGAAATAGGTGTACCTGTTGTACTTGGCCTTAACATGATGGATGAAGTGCGTAAGAAAGGTATCCGCATTGATTCACATAAACTTTCCGAGCTCATGGGCGTTCCCGTTGTGGAATGTGTTGCCCGTAAGGGTGTTGGTAAAGATGAACTTATGGCATCAGTTAAGAAAGTCGTTGACGAGACCCAAGGAAAATGGACTCCGGTTAACATTTCCTATGGGCATGACCTAGATCCGGTCATTGATGAAATGACGGCTATGATTAAAAAAGCCGAATTCATGACAGACAGGTATGATCCGCACTGGCTTGCTGTAAAATATCTTGAAGAAGACGAAATTGTGATGAAAAACGGCAGCAAAGCCGGCCCTCTTGCTGCTCAACTTGTAAAAAAAGTAGCAGAAGTTTCTGCACATATTCAGAAAACATTAAATACCTATCCGGAAGCAGTTCTTGCAGATTACAGGTACGGTTTTATTAACTCCATTCTTAAACAGGGTGTTATAAGCCGAGAAGACAATCTGCGCTTTGATTTTTCTGATAAGATAGATCTTGTGCTGACTCATAAATTTCTTGGCCCGCTTATCATGTTTTCAGTTATGTACGCTATGTTTTACATAACCTTTAACATTGGAGCTATACCACAGGGGTGGGTAGAAAACGGTTTTGGCTGGCTTTCCGATACCATCGCTGCAATTTTGCCTGACGGTCTCCTCAAATCAATGCTTGTTTCAGGAGTAATTGACGGAGTTGGTGCTGTAATGGGCTTTACTCCGCTCATTCTTATAATGTTCGCCATGCTCGTTTTCCTTGAAGACCTAGGCTATATGGCACGTGTATCATATATGGTTGATCGTGTGTTCAGAATGTTCGGACTGCACGGTATGTCAATCATGCCATTCATTATGTCCGGTGGACTTCCCGGAGGATGCGCTGTTCCGGGCGTTATGACCTGCCGAACCCTACGCAGTCCCAAAGAACGTATTGCCACAATTCTTACAGCTCCATTTATGATTTGCGGAGCCAAAACAACAGCATACCTTATGCTTGTAGGAGCATTCTATCCAGAGAACGCAACTACCGTGATGTTTTTTCTAGTACTGCTATCGTGGCTTCTCGCACTGTGTGTCGGACGTCTGCTGCGTTGGACAGCTTTACGTGGCGAATCCACTCCTTTTGTTATGGAACTCCCCCCCTACCGTATTCCCACACTGCACGGTATAGCAATACACACTTGGGATAGAGTCTGGCAGTATATCAAAAAAGCAGGCACTGTAATTCTGGCAATTTCCGTTCTTATGTGGGCTCTTATGACTTTCCCACAACTTCCTAATGATCGTATTGCGACATATGATACTCAGCGTACCCAGATTATCCATGAAAGCGAAAGCTGGGTTGGCACTAATCAGGAAAAACAAATTAAACTTGATAAAGCCCTGAGTCAGATCAGCTACAATCAAGGAGAAGCTGCACTTAAAAATTCATATGCAGGTCAACTCAGTGACGCTATCTCACCAGTAACAAATATTGCAGGATTTCCATGGCAGGCGAATATCGCCTTTATAGGTGCATTTGCTGCTAAAGAAGTCTTTGTATCCACTATGTCTACAGCCTACTCCTTAGGAGATGAAGACCCGGACAATGCACTTTCTCTCAGTGAAAAAATTGCTGCTGACAAGGCATGGACTACACCTGTAATATGGTCAGTGTTCGTCTTTTTGATGGTTTATGTACCGTGTATGGTTACCGTTGCTGTAATTATCAGAGAGACCAACTGGAAGTGGGGACTGTTCTCTGTCTTTGGGTCACTTGGATTCGGCTTTGGTTTGTCAGTTATTATTTATCAGGTAGGCACACTTTTGTGTTAGCTGAGTTTATTCACCCTTCCCAATAATTGTTAAATAGCCTCAATAATAGAAATCCTCCTCTTACTTAATATTAAGTAAGAGGAGGATTTCTTATTTCAATATAAAGACTATAAATATCTTATATTATAAAACACAGCACCCTTTTACAGACTTGCCATGGCCGATTTATTCAGCCTTGAATATACCTGATTTACCGCCTTCTTTATATACAAGCCGGCAATCAGAAATGATTACGTCTTTCTGTACAGCCTTACACATATCGTAAATGGTTGCAGCCGCTATCTGAACAGCAATAAGAGCTTCCATTTCGACACCGGTTTTACCGGTTGTGCGGGCTTCTGCTTCTACTTCAATAGTGAAATTAGACTCATCAATTGAAAAACGTACATCTACATAGCTGAGTGCAAGTGGATGACATAAGGGTATAAGTCTATGAGTTTCTTTTGCTCCCATAATGCCTGCAAGTTTAGCTGCAGCAAAAGCATCACCTTTAGGCAAAGCCTGTTGCTGCAACATTTTAAAAGTCTTCTCATTAAGAAGAACTTTTCCTTTGGCAATTGCTTTGCGGACTGTGTCCATTTTAGAAGATACATCCACCATAACGGCATTTCCGCTAGCATCAATATGGGAAAACTCGCTCATTTTAATCACCCATCACTTTATCTTTTGCTTTCTTGAAAAGCTTTTTAACTTTTTTCATGGGCTTCTCTTCATCAAGAGCTTCGAACTCTCTGAGAAGTTCTTCCTGCTTACCGCTTAGTCTGGTAGGAGTTTTAACCCTTACTTCGACCAGCAAGTCCCCCTTATGTGAACTTCCTAAATATGGAAGACCAAGCCCTCTGAGCTGAAAAACTTCTCCGCTCTGAGTCCCTTTGGGAATATCCATTTCAACAGGTTCATCAAGGGTGGGTATTTCCATCTTGTGTCCAAGAGCAGCCTGCACAAAGCTTACTTCAATCGACAAAAAGAGATCCTGTCCCTGTCTTTTGAAGACCTTATCAGGTTCAACGGTAATGACCACGTATAGATCACCGTGAGGACCACCATTTACTCCGGCTTCACCTTCACCACGAAGGCGCAGGCGTGAACCATTGTCCACTCCGGCAGGAATACGTACGTTCAGATCTTTCTGTTTACGAACATAACCGGCACCACGGCAACTTGGACAAGGATTTGTAATAACCTTTCCACGACCATTACAGGATGGACAAGGAACGGAAATACGGAAAAAGCCCTGTGTCTGTTCAACAGATCCACGGCCTCCACAATGAGAACATGTCTCAGGAGAAGTTCCCGGGGCAGAACCACTTCCATTACACTCATCACAAGTGTCGGTTACAGGAATATTGAGTTCAACTTCAGTTCCCTTCGCAGCATCCCTAAAAGATACATTAAGGTTGTATCGGAGATCGGAGCCGGCTTGCATACGACTGCCGCCACGCCCCTGTCCGAAACCGAAAATATCTCCAAAAATATCTCCGAAAGCACCGAAGATATCGTCTGAAGACTGGAACCCGTTAAAACCACCATTCATTCCGTCATGACCAAAACGGTCATAACGGCTTCTCTTTTCAGGGTCGCGCAGCACTTCATAAGCTTCTGCAGCTTCCTTGAATTTTGATTCCGCTTCATCATCGCCAGGGTTACGGTCAGGGTGATATTCAAAAGCAAGTTTACGATATGCTCTTTTAATTTCCCCTTCCTGAGCGTCTTTAGAAACGCTTAAAACTTCATAATAGCAACGTTTTGTCATGACTTATTCAGTGCCGGGTTTCTTGCCGGAAGCTGTGTGGTAATCCTCTGGGAGAACTTTGCATGCGGCAATTTCTCTAAGAGCGGTTACAATTTCTTTATTCTTGGATTCAACAAGAGGAGAGTATCCTTCACGATACTGCTTAACTCTTTTAATGGCCATCTGGACAATAAGGAATCTGTTACCAACCTCAGCCAGACAATCTTCAACTGTGATTCTTGCCATGTTATCTCCAACACAATGGTTTTACCGAAATTAATTCCGGTTATTTTCTGAGAGGAATCTGTCCCTGTAAGTCTTCAAGCAATTTATTAGATACTGGAAAATACAAACTGCTATTACCAAACGAGAGCCAGCATTGTCCGGCTGGTAGCTCTGGATCTGAATAAAAAGTAACATCATTCATCTTGATGCCTTCAGTATTCATTAACTCAAGCTCCATAACCTTTTCAGAGGTTACTGAAAGATTACTTTCCGGTTCCGCCTCGAATTTTAATTCATTAAGTCGCCATAGAGACATGTCAATGCCAAGCAACGACTTTTTGTCCACAGAATTTATCCAGAGTTTATCAGATTTCATTCCTACGAAAGTCTGATTTCCCTGTAAAACACGCAAAGAACCAATCTTTCCGGTCTCAACGGAAAGAATATTCCTCTGGCGCATCTGAAAAGATTTTTTATCAAGTTGTCTTAAATGCTCTTTGGCAATAATAAAATTACCATTCTGAATTGTTGAATTTGCAAGATAAAAGTCATCATGGCCTTTAGCCTCAAAAACTTCAACTTCTTCAACCTTTTTATCATCAAAAACAACTTTAATATTTAAAACGGGGTCACCAAGTTCATATGAACCGGATGATACGAGTCCCTTTGCGGGGGTATCAAACAATGAGTGCATCAAAAAATCATATTCACTTGAGCATACAGGTTTTCCATTGAGGTGCGCAGGAAAGGAAAAATAAGACTCCCCATCATGACGAGTGAGTGTCCACAAAAAAGAGCCTCTTCTGCCCAACGAAATGGAAGAGATTTTATCAGGCCGCCCTGCAACTAAAAAAAGATTATAATAATACTCCGCAGGATATTCACACTGTTTGACAAAATCACGGCTCAAAAGAAAAAGATCTCCTTTTTCTTTTGAATTCAAGGCAAATACCCCCTCACCTGAGGGATCATCCCCTCCAATGATCATAGAGAGTTCCTGCCCTCCACCTGTAGCTATACGAACCTGAGGTAGTTCAAAACCATATTCAGCTGAAGATTTATTGCTAATTTTCCCAAGGTATCTAAGAGCCTTCCCTTCAGCAAGCTCTGTAAGCAAGGCTTTGACCTTTACAGTATCCGCTATTGGCCCATTTGCCCAACCATGTTCGGCTATATTCCACCCATCTGCACGGCGCACCAAAGAAAAACAGTTCTGATTCAGCAAACAAACATCCACTCTGTCAACCTGATTATCATTAACTACAGGCCAGATAGGATTTTTGCGCTCCACCGTTTTTTCAGGGGAACTTAAATAAAAGGCTCCGCAAACAATGGAGACAAGAGCCAGAAAAATAAAGAACCTTTTTAGCACAAACAGCACCTTGGATTAGTAGACTCACGACAATATTCATCAACGGAGCAATTTGCTAAAATAAACGTTACAAGCTTGCATGTCAATCACTTTTAAGGCAGAATACTCTATTCAAACGGTCTAGATTAAACATATTAAACTGCAACAACCACTAATTAAAATAAAAATAATTTTTTTTCTACAATTTTATTAAATGGATTCGGAGTAATAGAAATGGCGAAATGGGGAAAACTGAGCTATGCCCAAAAAAAATGTGTCTCCACAGTTGGCATGCTCATGCAAAAGACTGAAATGATAAAAGAAGGATCGCGGATAGGTATCGCTGTTTCGGGCGGCGTAGACAGTTTTGTCATGATACGGACAATGCTTATAAGACAAGCAATCATTCCTTTTAATATAGAACTCATTGTCTTACATGTTAATCCAGGTTTTGAGCCAGAAAGCCATAAACCTCTTACAAAATGGTGCAACGAAAACGGAGTGGCCTCTCATATAGAACTTACTGATTATGGTCCACGTGCCCATGGACCTGAAAACAGAAATAAATCTGCCTGCTTCTATTGCAGTAGATTACGCCGCAAAAGACTCTTTGAGTTATGCGATCAATACAACCTGACACAACTGGCTTTAGGACATACTGCGGATGATCTGGTCACCACATTTCATATGAACATGATGCAAAACGGACGTATACAGGGACTCTCGGCTAACGAGCCTTTTTTTAAAGGAAAATTAAACTTGATCAGACCGACCTTGATGCTTGAGAAAAAGTATATTAAAGCTGCAGCCAGACAATGGGAGCTTCCCATATGGGCCAATAAATGTCCTTCGAACAATGACACAAAACGCAGTGAAATTTCAAAGTGGCTGGAAGATGAATGGAAGAATAATCCTGGCTCCAAAAATAATACTTTTAATGCCTTAAGACGCTGGCAACTTGACTTAAATACAAAAACAACATAAAAATTTTACAAACTAATGTGCCTGTTACTCGGAGATAGAACCAACTTCACAGAAAACTAGGCCTACTAAAAATTATGCTTTTAAAAAAATACCATGTAGTCATATTTAAAAATCCATGTGATAATGCCCGTAAATTCCAGTTCAGAGGATGGATATTTTTATTCATCTTTGCACTGATTGCCGGGCTTGCAGGTGGAAATATTTTTCTTTGGACATACTACGAGAATTATTCAGGGCTTGAAAAAAATCTTGTTCGCTCTGAAAAGGCTGTCCAAGAGCAAAAAGCACAGCTTCTTTCGTTATCCCAGAAAATGCAAAATATCTCGCAAGACCTGGACAGAGTCAGAAATTTTGACTCAAAACTGCGAGTAATGATCAATCTTGATCAGGGCAATGTGCAGGACGTCGCACCTAAAGGCGGCTCCACCGAAGCAGACTTCTCAAATAATTATCTGCCACTTTATAGACAAGAACTTCTTGTTCGCAAAATGCATGATTTTCTGGCCCAGCTTGGCACTGAGGCTAAGCTAGAAGAAGTTAGGCAACAAGAAATCATCCACTCCATGCGTTCCAAGCAGGATGCATTAGATGCGACGCCATCTATATGGCCGGCTGAAGGGTGGGTAACATCTCCATTTGGTTGGAGAAGTTCTCCTTTTACGGGCAAACGTGAATACCACAAGGGGATCGATATTTCATGTCCGCGTGGAACCCCAATATATGCCCCGGCACAGGGAACAGTTACTTTTTCTGGAACTCAAGGCGGATATGGAAAGATGGTTAAGCTGAGTCATGGGGCTAATCTTTCTACACGATATGGACACATGAAACAGCAGGCCGTAAAAACAGGTCAGGTTGTAACCAGAGGTGAACTTATCGGCTACACCGGAAATACAGGCCGCTCAACAGGACCGCATGTTCACTATGAAGTCAGGCTCGGCGGAGTACCGGTTAACCCTATGAGATATATTTTGAATTAATTTTAAAAATCAATAAGTTAAAAAGCCCGTAAGGAAAATCTTTACGGGCTTTTTCATTCTTATTTATAAATGAAAAGATAAATTCTCACTTTTCAGCCTTTGCCCTATTCTATTCTTGGTGATAGAATGAGTTTGGTATATGGGCCTTTTTTTGCAAGACAGAAGGACAAGAGGACAGTATGAATTTATTCCATTTTAATCCAAATGATCTTATGAGTTTTTATCTTACCCTGTTCAGGGTAAGCATAGTACTGTTCCTGCTTCCTTTTTTTGGTGGGCAATCAATCCCGAACCCAGTGAAGGCAGCTCTTACAATTGTCATTACTATAGGCATATGGCCGTATATTCACGTGGACGGAAGTCTTATGCCATCGAATCCTTATAACATAGCTTTAATGATTTTAGGTGAGCTTGTCTTGGGACTGGTCATGGGAATAGCCGTCAATGTAATGTTTTCAGCAGTTCAAACCGGAGGCAACTTTATTGGTGTCCAGATGGGTTTTTCAATGGTGAATGTACTCGATCCACTTACAGGCACAAACGAAGCAGTTACAGCCCACTTCTTATACATGACAGCGATTCTTGTTTTTCTGTGCCTTAACGGTCATCTGTACTTAATGTCAGCTATGGTTGAAAGCTTTAAGTACATTCCTCCAGGACAAATATTTATTTCGTCAAAACTCACTTCACAAATCATGTTAATATCTAAAGATATTTTTACTTTAGCAGTAAAAGTAGCATCTCCGATCATTGCCTCCATCTTCGTTGTTGACCTTGCGCTGGCTCTTATCAGTAAAATGGCTCCTCAAATGAACGTTCTTATGCTCGGCTTTCCACTCAAAATCATGGTTGGTTTCTTCTTTCTAAGCATGATTTTTTCAATCTTATCCATATATGTAAGCGAATACGTTGCAGGGCTACCTGTGCTAATGCTTCAAATAATGAAATCTGCAAGCCCTCCTGTGCAACAATTACTCGGTAACTAGGTATTTTTCATGGCAAATGATCCTAGCAAAACCGAGAAGGCGACCCCGAAACGAGTCAATAAAGCCCGAAAAGACGGAAGTGTTGCCAAAGGTGAAGAAATGGGCAAAATAATGACCCTTCTTGCCGGAGTTATAGGACTAAGGGTTCTTATCGACACTTACTATGATCAATTTTATGAAATCTTCCATTGGTTTTTAACTAAAGGCATATTTACTGAGCTTACCCCAAATTCTGTCCTCACACTTTTTATATGGTGTTCTAAGAAACTTGCTCTGATCCTGCTTCCTTTATTTTTATTTATTTCTTTCATTTCCTATCTGATTCTGCGCTTACAGGTTGGAAAACTATGGACTACAAAAGTTTTTAAACCCAAATTTTCTAAAATATTTAATGTAATGGCAGGCATCAAACGACTAATGTTTGATATTAAAACCTTCGTCAGACTTGCGAAAAGCCTGTTGTTGGCAATAATAGTTGCCATTGCTCCATACGTCGTAATAAAAAAAGAATTAGCTAATTTTATCCCTCTATTTTACACGGATGCACATCAGTTGACTATTTTCATCCTCCGAGTCGGATACAAAATGGTCACCTATGCAATGGTCCCCATGATAGTTCTCGCAATTGCTGACCTCTGGTATGCAAGATGGAATTATCAGGAAGAAATGAAAATGAGTAAAGATGAAGTTAAAGATGAGCGCAAACAAGCTGAAGGTGATCCACAAATAAAGCAGCAGCAAAGACAAAAAATGATGGCCGTACTACAGCAGCGCATGATGGCTGATGTACCCAAGGCCGACGTTGTAATTACAAACCCGACTCATTACGCAATTGCACTTAGATATGACGCATTGCAAGCCCCTGCCCCACAAGTTCTTGCCAAAGGTAAGAACAAAATTGCTGAAAGGATCAAAGAGGCTGCAAGGGAACACAACATTCCGATCCGTGAAAATAAGCCTTTGGCACAAGCCTTGTATAAACAGGTTGAGATCGGTGACATAATTCCAGAAGAACTTTACCAAGCTGTAGCCGCGATACTTGCTAAGCTTAACAAATTCACTCGTAAATAAAAGTACTTAAGAAGTTCTTCCAACTTAACAAGTCACACAATCAATGAACTTTAAGGGGTGTCAAAATCATGGCCGGAGCTAAATCAAAAGCTATAAATGTGAATTATGAGCAGTTTGCCAAGCAAGGTGATATACTGCTGGCATCAGGCGTTGTTGTCATTCTTTTTGTCATGCTGATTCCCTTGCCAACTCTTTTCATTGACTTCATGCTGACAGTCAGTATTTCACTGGGACTGGTAATTCTGATAACTTCAATGTTTATGCAATCCCCTCTTGAATTTTCAATTTTCCCTTCACTCCTGCTTGTAACAACTCTGCTTAGGCTGGCTCTTAACGTAGCTACGACTAGAGCTATTCTTATGCACGGTGACGAAGGAACATCTGCTGCTGGTGGGGTTATTCAAAGTTTCGGAGAATTTGTTGTTGGTGGTAACTACTTAATCGGTATTGTTATCTTCCTTATCCTCTTCACCTTGAATAAAACAGTTATCGTTGCCGGTACAACCCGTATTGCTGAAGTCGCAGCCAGATTTACACTTGATGCTATGCCCGGTAAACAGATGGCAATTGAGGCAGACCTTAACTCCGGCATCATAGATGAAACTGAAGCTCAGGAACAGCGTACACTTATCCGCCGTGAGGCAGATTTCTACGGCGCTATGGACGGTGCCGGTAAGTTTGTACAGGGGGATGTTAACGCAGGTATGGTTATTACTGCTGTTAACATTATCGGTGGAATCCTGATTGGTGTCCTTCAGAAAAATATGGCTTGGCAGGACGCGGCACAGACATACACACTGTTGACCATCGGTGACGGACTTGTATCCACAATCCCCTCTCTGATTATTTCTACGTCTGCTGGTATCATCGTTTCACGTGCAGCAGCTGAAGCCAAAATGGGTGAAGAGTTCTTAGGCCAGCTTACCTACCACTCACGCGCACTTAAACTGGTATCAATTATTCTAACTATCTTCGGTATAGTTCCGGGTATGCCGACTATACCTTTTCTTACTCTTGCAGTGCTGGTCTACGCACTCTCTACTCTCAACCGCGACGGAGAAGCAGAACAGCAGAAAGACGAAGCAAAGGCCCAAAAAGCAAAGGACGAAATGCCCTCTCTGGACAGTCCCGAAGAAGTACAGGCTCTCCTTCCGCTGGATCAACTGGAGCTGGAAGTCGGATATGGCCTAATACCTCTCGTCGACGAAGAACAGAGTGGCAATCTGCTCTCACGTATCCGCTCTATCCGCCGTCAATTTGCTCTGGATATGGGTATCATTATTCCGTCGCTGCACTTACGTGACAACCTGCAACTAAAGCCCGGTGAATACCGCGTACTGGTTAAAGGTAACGCCATTGCTTCGTCAGAGATACTTATTGACCACCAGCTCGCAATGGATCCGGGAGATGCCAAGCATAGAATTAAAGGAATTGAAACAGTCGAGCCGGCATTCAATCTTCCGGCAGTCTGGATTCCAGACAGCCAGAAAGAAGAGGCCATGCTTGCAGGATACACTGTTGTTGACCCATCAACTGTCATTGCTACGCACCTGACAGAAGTTTTCCGTCGCAATTTAGGAGAATTTTTAGGCAGACAGGAAACTCAGGAGCTGCTTGACAACTTATCCAAGCGCGCCCCCAAAGCTGTTGAAGATCTGGTACCTAACATTCTTTCACTTGGGGTCGTTCAAAAAGTATTACAGAATCTTGTTCGTGAAAACGTGTCTATTCGTGACCTGCTCACTATTGTTGAAGCTCTGGCTGACTATGGCCCATCTATTCAAGATCCAGGTCAATTAACTGAGTATGTGCGCTCTCACATGAGCAGAACTATCATCAAACCTTATCTGGCAAGCGACGGGACCCTTCCTATTCTTACTTTTGGTCCCAATGTTGATGCTAAACTTAATGATGCAGTCAGGACATCTGAGGGAGGCGGTTTTCTGGCCCTTGATCCTGGTTCTGCGCAGCAGATAATACAAAGTGTCAATAATGCAGCAGAAAACGTAATGGATACTGACGGTCAGCCCGTCCTGCTATGTGCTCCTCAACTGAGAAGCCACCTGTCTCAACTGATGGTACGCTTCTTGCCTACTGTTCCTGTAATATCGCAGGCTGAGATTCCGGCAAGTGTGAGAATCATGTCTGCAGGTACTGTAGAGATATAAAAAGGTTGGTATTATGCGGGTAAAAACATTCAGAGGAATCAGTACAGCGACGGTCTTCGCAGAGATCAAGGCTGAATTCGGGGACAACGCCGTTATTCTAAGTAATAAATCTACTGAAGAAAACGGACGCAAAATCCACGAAATAATGGTTGGCGTTGATAATAACGAAAAACCTGCACAAACAGCTGACACCAGAGATGAAGTAATTAGCGACGCTATGAACAACATACCTGACTGGAATCAGGAGTGGAAACAGATTAAAGGCCACATGATGGCACTCCTGAAGCCTCAAATGAATTTGAACCTGCTTGCTCCACGTCAAAGACTGGCTTTGGAATATCTTGAAAAGGAAGGAGTTGACAGCAACGTAATACTGGACCTCTTCCAACAACTCAGAGGCAACAAGTCAAAAGCAATTCTTCCGGAACTTGAAAAACTTGCTCCAATGCGCCCTTTTGAAAACGGTATCTGGAAAGAAAAATTTCATGCCTTAGCTGGCCCGCATGGAGCAGGAAAAACATCTACAATTATCAGAATGGCTCTAAAAGAGAAAAAAGAAAATCCGACAGCCCGTATATGCCTTGCTTCAGCTGATCAGGGACAGGGCAAGGGACGGCTTGTACTGCGTCATTATGCAGACTTATCCGGAATTGAATTCAAAGAACTTGCAACGAGAGAAGACTTTGCAAGACTTATCGGTGAAAGTCATAACTTTGACAGAATTTTTATAGATCTTCCCGGTCTTGCTGGAGATGCAGAATTAGAAGGCTGGCTTGCAGCATGCGGCATCAACGGACCTTGCGATCTGGCAGTACATCTTGTGTTGAACCCTTACTACGCTACAGCTCAATATTGTGCATTTCTTAAAAAGTACAAATCATCAAAATTAAAAAGTCTTATTTGGACAAAACTTGATGAATCCTGCAACTTCGGAGCACTCGTAAATATTTCCTATGAAAGTGGACTGCCTGTATCACTTCTTTCCTATGGATCAGGGCTGCGAAACAGTATGAAACCGGCATGTGAAAAAGATTTTTGGAGACTGATTTTCAAACATCAGCTCCCTAAAGAAGAAAAGGCGCAATTTGCTAAGGCAGTTTAGGCATAATTTGGTATTATAAATACAATTTTAAGAAAAATTAAAGCGCATTACTCGTTGCATAAATATCGCTAGCAACGTAAACAATAGATATAAATAAGAACAGGGTGATACAAATGAATTCCAATCTTCCCATGGTATTTTCCGTGACCTCCGGCAAAGGAGGCGTAGGCAAGACGAATATTTCTGTAAATCTGGCCTATAACCTCAGCCGCATGGGCAAGAAAGTTTTATTGCTTGACGCAGATCTGGGGCTGGCAAACGTGGATGTACTTTTAGGCATTGCACCTAAGTATAATCTTTTTCACTTATTTCACGAGAACACAAGCATTCGGGATGTTATATACAAAACTGATTATGGATTTGATATTCTCCCGGCCTCATCAGGAATAAGTGATATGGTATCACTTGATACAGGCCAAAAACTGGATCTTCTGGAAGCAATGGATCACCTTGAAGAAGAAATTGACTACCTTATAGTTGATACTGGTGCAGGTATTAACGATAACGTACTCTACTTTAATCTGGCTGTTCAGGAACGCCTTCTGGTCCTGACTCCCGAACCTACATCACTGACTGATGCGTATGCTCTCATAAAGGTTATGAAACTGCATCACGGTGTGGACAAATTTAAAGTTTTGGTAAATATGGCACCGGACATGAAAACAGCCAAAGAAGTATTTAAAAAACTTTACATGGCCTGTGATCATTTCTTAAGTGGAGTTTCTCTTGATCTCGTAGGAGTAATACCGCGTGATCCGAATATGCGTAATGCAGTTATTCAACAGACACCACTTTGCAAGATTGCGCCATCCAGCCCTGCATGCGTCAAGATTGCTGAAGCAGCTAAAAACATTACTAAATGGAAAGCAACATCCGAGCTAGATGGAAATATCAAGTTCTTCTGGAAAAAACTTCTCTTCCAAGAGCAGTCCGTGGCTTAAGCTAGAGTCAGGCGCTACTAAATGGGAAGATTTTTCTCCCTCAGATCAAGAGGCTATAGTACGGCATTTTTCACCGAAAATCCGTATAATTGCGCTCAGAATGAAATCCAAGCTACCACAAAGTGTAGAGCTTGGAGAGCTTATTAGTGCCGGAAGTCTAGGCCTCGTGGAATCACTTGGAAAGTTCCGTGCTGAGTTGAAAATAAAATTTGAGACCTACGCAGAAAACAGAATAAAAGGAGCCATGCTTGATGAATTAAGACGCATGGACTGGTTTTCACGCGGTCTGCGGCAAAAGGTTAAGACAATAGAAAGCAGTATCAGAGATATTGAGCACCAGACGGGCCAAAAACCGAGCAGTGCTCAAATCGAAGAAGCGACAGGTCTTTCAGCAAAAGAAGTACAACACGGCCTTGAAGCGTTGCAAAATCAAATTTGTGTAAATCTTGATGCCTTTAATGATAATATTCCCAGTAACATGGATTCTCAACTTGATAATGAGCCATACAAGTCAGCTGTATTCAAAGAAACAGTGGACAAGGTTGCTGATCTAATTGATAATTTGACGCCAAGAGAAAAACTGGTATTATCACTCTATTACGGAGAGGAACTTAGTATGAAAGAGACCTCGGAAGTAATGGAAATTACAGAAGGCAGAGTGTCACAGTTACACTCGCAAGCCCTTAAAAAATTAAGACAAATGTTCCAGGAAAAGTACAACCCGGAACCCTAAGGAGAAATAAATGGCCATTGATTACTCTATGAAAGTTCTTGTTGTGGATGACTTCGCGACCATGCGACGCATAATTAAAAACATCCTTCGGCAGATCGGCTTTACAAATATTGTTGAAGCAGACGATGGAACAACTGCCTGGGAAACTCTCAACAAAGATGACAGTATTCAGTTTATTGTTTCTGACTGGAATATGCCCCAGATGACTGGGATAGAATTCTTGCGTAAAGTCAGAGGAAGTGAAGAATTTGCTGACATCCCATTTCTGATGGTTACTGCTGAAGCTCAGCAGGAAAACATTATTGAAGCTGTTCAGGCAAAGGTTTCCAATTACATTGTTAAACCGTTTACTCCTGATACTCTTGGACAGAAAATCAATAAAATTTTTGAATAAAATTTTATTCAGCGGGCATATTTAATATGCCCGCTGAATAATTTATCAGCAAATTATCAATCAACAGACCGGACGACCTGATCGGAATATTATAAGGTTAAAGAATGCTCTTCCTCGCGGTAGATGATTTTGATGATTCCGGGGAGGACACATCTCCCGTCCCTACAAATAAGGCTACCCAAAAGGTTGAGCTTGACCTTGATGATGCCCCTTTCCTTGAAGACGAAGAAGAGGAAGAGGATATTAAAGAGGAAGAGCCTGAACAGCTTGATTCTCTTGAGCCGGCAACGGTTGAAAAAAAATCCAAAACCAAACTTTTCGTTTTAATTGGAATAGTAGTCATTATACTCCTATTATCAGCTGTTCTTGTTAAGCTTTTTTTATTCAGTGATCCATCTCCCCAAAGTCCCCCTCCAGCAGTAGAAGAAACAATGGAGACAATTCCTGAAATTCCAGCAGAGGTTCCACCACCACCGGAAGAACCTGGTGTTACGCTTTTACGAATGGAACCGTTCTGGATAGAACAACGGGACGACAAAAATCACACAAGATTTCTTATAGCCAGATTTGCAATGACTACTAAAGATGAGCGTGTTGTGGCCGAATATGGACGCAAAACCCTTATTTTGAGGGACGCAATATACTTCTATCTAAAAAATAAAGATTTGCAGTTTTTATCCGATAAGAAGAATGTAGATAAACTGAAAAAAGATCTACTCATGGTCATCAATCAGTACATAGTTGCAGGTGAATTTGATGAAATTTTATTTGAGAAGTATCTTGTGAGGTAATAAGCATGCCCGGTCCTGTAGATATGCCTCTGATCATTTCACAACTTGTGAATGTTCAGAAAATTTCTAATTCTGAGACGACCAAATCGCAGATGCAGCAGACCCTTATGATTAATCCTGCTGAGCAAGAAAAAAATAAAGAAGCCCAAAAGCAAATACAAAAAATTGAAAAAGATGATGGATCCCACGCAATTCAGGATGAAGAAGGTGGGAACGCCCGCCAACATACTTCGCAGAGTAATCACAAAAAAGATAAACCAGATACAGAAGAAGAAAAAGAGCCTAAATCCTCTCCGTGGTCCGGAAATATCATAAACGTTAAAATTTAGTCATTTGCGTGTTGCTCTCTGCCTCTAAACAGGGCAAAATATGATCTCTTCAATAACCAATTGCCGGATCTGATAAACTATGACTGTATTTTTGCTCATTTTCTTTTCTTTAACTGAAATAATCCTGCTTGTTGCCGTAATATTTTTCTTTATGCGGCTCAAAAAATCTGAAGAACTTGTTACCAAACTGCAATCCAAGCAGCAGGAACTCATTAATAAACTTCATTTCAATGCACAACTTGAGAATGAACTGATGAATACCTTTGAAGAAAGGCAAAGTGAACTTGCTAAACTTGACAGACTGCTTGATCAGAAAGCCAAAAGGCTCAAAAAGATTTTAGCTCAAGCCGATGAATTTTCACGCTCCCCCCAATTTTTACGTCAGATAATCCTCACCGGACATAAAGAAGGTAAACCTGTTAGCCGTCTGGCAAAAGCAACAGGCCTCTCTATTGAAGAAGTTGAATTGATTATTGATCAGAATTTTTAAAACAATTTTTATAGCTGTTAATATTCGTAAAAAATCTTAAGTCATGAAATAGCTTTGCGTTAAGCTCGAAATATAAAAATATGTGTCTATAAATTTAAGCTTGGCTTGAGATCATAATTTTATTCAGCTGAGTGCGTTAAAGATCAAAATGGTATTCTTATGAAAATTTCTAAATACGGTGGCAGACAATTTCACAATGGAGGAAGAGGCAGTTCCGAGCGCTCCACTATTTTTCGTAAACGCTATAAAGTAGGACAGATAATTCAGGGAGTCTTATTAAAATGGGAACAGCACAAGCTCGGCTGGGTCCAGATTGAGGATCAGAAACTATTAGCTAATATTCAAACCGTCCCAGCCCCCGGTGATACGCTCACATTTATAGTCCAACAATTGTATCCAGATATACTTCTTAAAGAAATTAGTCCGGATAACTTAAATAAACAGGGCATATATATCGACCCTGCGGAAGTTACCAGAAAGTTTGTAACCAAGCGCTCTGCATTCCAGTCTCAGGCCAGATGTTTATTTAATCAGTTTGATAATATGGAGTTAGCAAACTCACAGTTAAGATTGAATGCTTTTTTAGAATTGCTGGAAGAAAATGGACACATAGCATCACTTTTCTTTGAGACTCAGAAATGCGTGGCAGACCTGAACTCAGTGCTAAGATATGCGAAACTATTTTATATGCCTTGGCTTGTTCCGACTGCTCTCAATCAAGAAATTGTTTTAAAAATCAAAAAAGATACTGAAAATCCAGATAATTCATTTTATCAATTACTCTTTGCACTGGACCTACCACCGTCAATCCCGGCCAGATTCAGAATAATGTACAAAAAACCCCAGTGCGGGTTCAAACTGCTTACCGATAACGCCAACCTTAAGACTCTCTTAGGAGTACACTTCAAACACTCTTTCTCAGAATTTCTTAATGTCGAAAGAATTCCACAACAAAACTATGGTGGTTTTTTAGCAGAGCTACTAACAACTTAATAATATTTTCAGTTACTCTTTTTCAACTTTAAAAACGGCAACTTCCTCTTCAAGACTGGAAACAGAATTTGAAAGGTATTCCGTGATGGATACAAATTCAGTAAGTGCATCTTTGGTCTGAATAGATGTCTCGCTAAGCTGAATCATAGCCTTACTAATCTGTGCAGCCCCTTCACTTTGGTTTTGCATCCCTTCATTAACAGCCTCAAACTGCGGAGTTAACGACTGGACCTGATTTACAACACCAGAAATACCTGTACCAAGGGCTGCAACATTGCTAACCCCGCTTTCAACCTGCTGCCTAAATTTATCCATCTCCATAACACCGGATGAAACGGCAGAAAGCATCTCAGCCACAATCTTTTCGATATCAAGAGTAGACATAGCTGTCTGATCTGCAAGTTTTCTGATTTCTCTGGCAACAACAGAAAACCCCTGACCAAACTCTCCTGCCTTTTCAGCTTCGATTGCAGCATTAAGCGAAAGAAGATTAATCTGCTCTGAAATTTTAGAAATTGAAGTAACAACGGTGCTGATATTGGCTGCTTTAGAATTAATAACAGAAAGCTTTGAAAAAATTCCACCGGAAGCATCTCTCATCGTATCTATAGTTTGGCTCATAACATTTAAATTGCGCATTCCCTGTGCAGCGAGGTCGCCTGTAGAAACCGCAACTTTGGTCGACTCATTCATTGTCCGAGCCAATTCTTGTGAGGTAGCTGAAATTTCGCGAGAAGTACTTCCCAATTCTTGAGTTGCTGTAGCCTGATTCTCAACTGCAATTTCCAACTGATTGATCGCCGCACCAAGCTTTAAAGTAGCTCCGGTAACCTGATCACCAGATGCCTGAACCCCACTTACTAACGAATTAAGAGTCTGCAACATTGTATGTATAGACTTAACAAGCTGGTCAACCTCGTCAAAGTTACTCTCATCATCAGTACCAAACGAATCAACTACATACTTTAAATGTCCTTTATCTGTAGCTTGATAAAATACAGCCTTAGCCTCTTTTAAATCACCATTAGAGACATGAAAAGCTGCCTTAGAAACGCTGCGAATCGGCAAGCAGATACGACGGACCGCATAGTAAATTAAACCAATTGTAAAGAGCAGAATAATAACACTTATCAATCCCTGTTTAAAAATAAGATCAACAACAGGAGCAGAAATCTCGTCTAATGGCACTGTTGAAGCAACATACCAACCAAGAGGAGCAAAATATCTGACAAAAGCCTGACGTTCTACCTCAACACCGTCTTGCTGTAGTATACGGTAGTTGAGCTTCCAATTTTCAAGCTTACCTACTTCCTTCAAATCATGAATAAGTGTTTTTCCAGTATCAAGATTTATACTCTCGCCAAAACCAGGACCTGATCCAAGTGGAGCAACGAGCACATTCTTTTCGTTGTCAAAAATAAAAAGTCTACCTGTTTCAGAAAGTCTAATCTGTGAAAAACCTTTGCGCATATCATTAATAAGCCCATCTTTCTGCCTTTCAACGGAAGCCTCAATGTCATCAACATATGCACCGGTCCCTAGTATCCAGTTCCAATGTGGAAAACTTTTAACATATAAAATTTTTGGAATTGGATTGTTCTCACCAAGCCTTGTCCACCACAACTCCAAATATCCTCCGCCTTCAAGAGTTGCCTTTCTGATCATATCAGGACCAAAAGCATAATTATGTTTATCCTGTGTGTGTAATACATTGCGCCCTTCAATTGATCTATCGGGATGTGCGAGAGAAGTTAGTTTATCATCGTAAATAAAAAAATAATCATTATTAAAATATCTGGTTTTGCGTGCTAGATTATATGCTGCCCCCTTAGCATCTGCCTCACTTAATTTTCCCGACTTATACAGCTCATAGCAGGAATCAAGTTGTGCTGAAAAAATATCCAGAGAATCCTTAATCGATTGCTTCCGCTCTTTATAAGCATGATTGCGATAGCGCTCAATAGCCTGCTTTCCTTCTTGTAAAGAAAGGAGTGCCATTCTGATAGTATTTCGCGCAGTTCGTCCCTGCGCATTGGTCATATCCTCTTCGACCGTAGTGCTGGTGAAGACCAGAGTAGTAAGAGTTGCAACAGCAACCACAATAGCAACTATAGATGAAATTCTAGTACTGATTGACCGGAACATTAAGGACTCCTTGAATATATGTCAGACACCGATAGAAGACTATATTTTGAAAGCACAATCTAAGCAATAAATTAGCTGAACTTGTCAAATAAAACCATGCATTCCTAATTAATGATGATAGTTACCCTTGCTTCAAACAGAGTCAAGTAACACTCAAATTTAGATTCAGAATTTGACATAAAAAAAGCCCGCTAAATTAGCGGGCTTACAAAATCTAAAAGAAGAGTTGCTATGCCGGTGAAAGAGCTGCATCTGGAGCCACAGTAGCGTATCCTTTTTCTGCAACCTTTTCGTACAAAGGCTCAAGTGAATATTCTTCAAGATAATCTTCAGCATTAGCGTTAAGATACTTGAGGAAAGAATTATTCAAAGCATGCCCCGAAGCATAAACCTCAAAGCGCCCCTGTAAAGGTTTTTCTAAAACAGCCATATCACCTACAAAATCAAGGATTTTATGTCTGACAAACTCATCAGCATAGCGGAGACCACCATCATTAAGAATGCCGTAATCATCGAGGACAACAGCATTATCAAGTGATCCACCAAGAGCCAGCCCGTTAGCATGCAGGTATTCAACCTCTTTCAAAAAACCAAAGGTTCTTGCTTTAGCCAATTCTTCAGAAAAAATTTGAGGTGTTATTTCAAGAGATAGCGTCTGTCTACCTATTTGAGGATGTTTAAAATCGATAGTGTAATCCACAGCAAAACCATCATGTGGATAAGCGCGAATAAACTTTCCATCCTGCTCAAAATTAATAGACTTGGTAACAGCTAAAACTTTGCGTGATCTGGAAAGATCTCTCACTCCGGCTTGACGGAGCAAGTATACGAAAGGTCCGGCACTACCATCCATAATAGGAAGTTCATTGCCTCGTACTTCAATATGAATATTATCAATTCCCATACCACGAACAGCAGCAAGAAGATGTTCAACGGTGGAAACAGAATCTTGGCCATTCCCAAGTGTGGTGGCAAGACCTGTAGCTACTACTAAATCCGGATTCGGAGTAATAAAAGAACTTCCGGAGCCTGTGTGAAGTGAAAAGAGTATCCCTGTATCTTCAGCAGCAGGACGCAATACAATCTCCACCTGCTTACCGCTGTGAAGCCCGATTCCTTTGCATCTTACTGTGTTATGGATAGTTGTTTGTAGCATATTATCTCCTCTTGCTCAAAGTACAGCAAAAAGTGTGCCTAAAAACAACAACACCTGTAAACAACTGTTTTAATTGTGTATTTGAATTAAATTTATTATAACAACACATAACTATTTGTTTTTTTACAACAAGATTAAACATACATTGTGGTTTTTTTGCAAAAACTCACGAAATTTATTTCTTTTTTGCCATCACTATTCGGTCATGACCTGATACGTCAGGAATAACATCAGTATTACCACAAAATTCCGCACATGATTCAAATATTCCTTTTGCAATCCGACCTTGCATATACCCTATCTCCATAAAAACTGTCCCGCCATTTTTTAAGGCTGCAGATATACGCGGTACGCTCCCTTTGATATCCTCATCTCCTGAAACACCGCTTACCAAAGCAGAAAGCGGCTCAAATTTCGCAACTTCGTGACTAATCTCATCAAGCTCAGCCGTCCCAAGATAAGGAGGATTAGCCAGAACAAGATCAAACTTCCTATCACAAAATAAAGCTTCATTAAAATTTGCCCGTACAAATAAAATACGATCTGCAACACCATGGAGCTGTGCGTTCGTCTTTGCTACGCGAATGGCTTCAGGACTCAAATCGAGCGCAATTCCACGCGATCGTGGAAACATCTTGGCAACAGTAACAGCTAAAACACCCGATCCCGTTCCAAAATCAGCGAAAACAAACTCTGCATTCTTTTCAAAAAGATCCAAAACTTTCTCTACTATCTCTTCGGTCTCAGGTCTTGGAATTAATACTGCAGGGCCGACTTGGAATTCCAGCCCAAAAAATTCTTTCACACCCAGAATATAAGCCGCAGGCTCTCCGCTGGCTCTGCGTTTTATCAGAGACTCAAAATCACGAACCTTATTCACATCAACAACACTATTCATTTCCATGATAAGCTTTAACCGGTCCAATCCAAAAACTTTCTCAGCAAGCAATTGTGCTGACAAAGCAGGAGAATCTACTTCAGCATTAGCCAGTAAAGCTGTTGCCTTGGATAATACTTCTTTTAATGTTTGATTTTGCATGCGAAAGTCTCCCGGTAGAACCCGACATCAAATTCACGCAACTCTCAAAGAAAGATAGACAAACCTTCAAGAGCTTTATTTTTTAAACGCTACATTTACCAAAATAAAAGTTGGTAAAGCCAGCTGTTAAACGCCAGACTCTACCAACTATTTTTATTTTACAGCCAGCTATAAAATTGATGAAGCTGGACGGGTAACATTTAGCCGTCTTCAGCCTGTTTCTTAAGTGCTTCAGACTGGTAATGACTGATCAGAGAATCTACAAGTTCTCCTATATCGCCTTCCATTACGGAATCAAGCTTATACAAAGTCAGATTAATACGGTGATCGGTAACCCGTCCCTGCGGAAAATTGTATGTACGAATTCTCTCAGAACGGTCCCCGGAACCAACCTGCGCACGGCGCTGCTCAGCCATTTCTTCGTGCTGCTTGTTCTGCTCCTGCTGGAGAAGACGCGAGCAGAGAACCTTCATGGCTTTAGCTTTATTCTTGTGCTGTGACTTTTCATCCTGGCAGATAACAACCAGCCCGGATGGAATATGGGTAATACGGATAGCAGAGTCAGTTGTGTTAACAGACTGACCACCAGGACCAGATGCACGGAAAACGTCAACTCGCAAATCTTCTGACCGCACCTGTACGTCGACTTCTTCAGCTTCAGGCATAATTGCTACAGTGGCGGCAGATGTATGAATACGGCCCTGAGTTTCAGTTGCAGGAACACGCTGAACTCTATGAGTGCCTGATTCATATTTCATTTTGGAAAAGATATTCCGACCACTGATAGCTGCGATAATCTCTTTAAACCCTCCAGTTCCGGTAGGGTTTGAGTTCATTATCTCAACCTTCCAGCCATTCTGCTCTGCATAGCGCGAATACATGCGAAAAAGATCAGCAGCAAAAAGAGCTGCCTCCTCGCCACCAGTACCGGCACGGACTTCAAGAATGATATTCTTCCCATCCATTGGATCCTTAGGCAAAAGAAGAAATTTAAGTTCCTCTTCCAGCTTAGGAAGACGATCTTTAATATCAGATATTTCCATTTCTGCCATTTCCCGAATTTCGGGATCGGAATCCTTAGCCATTTCCTTGTTATCCTCAAGGTCGGCAGCGAGTTGTTTATATTCACGAAAAGCATTTACAACTTCACCAAGCTCGGAATGAGCAATGGTAACTTTCTTATATCTTTCCTGATTATTATATACTTCAGGATCTGAGAGCTCTTGCTCCAGATCCATAAAAGAACGTTCTATTTCTTCAAGTTTGGCAAACATTAACACTCTCCTCCATCATAATCAGCAGCGACCGCAGTATTAAGAGCTGCAAGAGCAACCTCAATCTGGTCCTCATCCGGCTCACGAGTTGTCAAAAGCTGCATTCCCAGTCCCGGCAAACACATGGTCTTGCAAATCGGGCTGTTCTCATATTTAGCAGAAGCCTTGATCATTTCGTAGGCGACAGCACTTACAGGTGCCATGAGAAGCAGTTTGATACCAACTATATATAAATGTTTTAAAACAAATGTTTCCGGCGACCAGATTAAAAGAATAAGTGGAACCAGCACGGTAAAAAGCAAGATACTGATCACCAGAACAAAAAGCAAAAAAGCTGTTCCGCATCTTGGGTGCAATCTGCTGAATTTCTTTATTTTACATGCCTTAAGTTCATCGCCGCTCTCATAAGCCCAGATAACCTTATGTTCAGCCCCATGGTACTGAAATACCCGTTTGATATCAGGAACAAAAGAGATTGCTATGATATAACCCAGGAACATTAACATTTTAAAAAAGCCGTCCCATATATGAAAACTGATGGCGTCTACATCACCCGAAAATCCCCACCACTTCATTGCTACAGAAAAGAAATGAGGCAGCACAACAAAAAGACCAAGGGCCGCACCAAGAGCAACAACCATTGTCAAAATCAGATGAAAACTTGTCAGTTCACCATCTTCCTCTTCATCAAGAGCCTGTGTTGCTGAAAAATTAAGAGCTTTAACACCGTTTACCATTGTTTCCATAAAAATAGGAAAGCCTCGCAAAAACGGTTTTTTCATAAACTGGGGGGTCATAGAGAACCAGGGACGGAGTTCGACAGTGATTTCACCGTCAGGTTTACGTACGGCAATGGCAAGATTGTCCTTTGCACGCATCATAACACCTTCGATAACAGCCTGTCCGCCAACGGTTTTGGCGGCTGACATAAGCATAGATGATTTCAAATCCGTTTCCTCGCTTGAAAAGAGCTAGTTTGCTCTTTAAGAATATATTGTACTAATTCTCAGGTAGGATAATCACTTAAAGCAGTCAGGCAAGGCCGAACAGAACAATAATTACCCAAATCTCAGCAGGGGAGGATTTAAAACCGTCCCACCCGGCTAGGATGCAGGACATTGAAATATTTAAAAAGCAACATGCCTCTGACGTACAATACGACAGAGGCATGTCTACGCGGCAAAACCGCAAAAGATGAGCTAGTTGCCCTTAACTTTGGCTGCTGCGTCGAAGCTACCGAATTTTTTCTTAAAGCGATCAATACGACCTGCGGTATCAACGAAGCGCTGCTTACCTGTGTAGAAAGGATGGCAGTTAGAACAAATTTCAGTACTAACCTCTTCACCCAAAGTTGAGTAAAGTTCAGACTCATAACCGCAGTGACAGCGGACTGTTGCCTTATGGAGTTTAGGATGGATATCTTTTTTCATGACTTTCTCCTGTCTTTGTTATCCTTGGAAACAAAGCCCAATACCCCCACGCATAATAATTTGCAAGCGATATCTGGCTTAATATTAAATTTAAGATCAAAATATTAACAGGTCAAGTCAACATCAGTCAAGATGACATGTCAAATACTGCAGACGCCTGATGAAGATTCGCCTACTGACTTTTATCTGTATTAGTAAAGAATAGCCGGACCTTTATCAGGCACCTGCAAACAAAAAAGGCGGGACCGAGATGATCCCGCCTAAATATTCTGCAAGCAGTCTGGAGCTAAACGCAACCAGTAGGCTTAGGCAGACCAGCCATTTTACATGCTCCTTTACCGGGACCGGAAGGGAACAGTTCATAAATGTGTTTAAGTTTGTAACCAGTTACTTTAGAAAGGATACGGACCATAGGTGCGATACCATTCTTTTTGTAGTAGTCCTGAAGAAAGTCGATAACTTTCTGGTGCTCTTCATTCAGTTCTTTGATGCCTTCGCCTTCTTTAACATAGTCAACCCATTCAGGGGCCCAGTCATCAAACTTAAGAAGGAAACCATCTTCATCAACATCAAAGCTTTTGCCTTCGTATTCTATAACAGCCATTGTACTACTCCTCGTAATATATATTTAACAATTGAGGTTCTAACAGTGTCGAACCTGCCATATCCAAAAACAGCGATCCGCTGTTTCACGACTAATTTAAAGAACAAAAACACTTACATGTTTTGTTAATAAGTTGATAATATTTAAACTGCTTTCTTGTCAATGCAGATATGAAAAAGAACAGGATAAACTCCCATATTACTTATCAAGCAGTTCTTGTAAATGATTCTGGGCATATTCCAGTGAAGGATCAAGCTCCATAGCTGTGCTAAGATATTCTATTGCTTCTTCATCATTACCCATAAACTTATAGCACAGTCCCAAATTTGCAAGATCTGAAGCAGACCCACTATCCAGAGCTAAAGCCTCTTTAAAGTCTTCAGCAGCCTGTGCAAATTCACCGGATTTGAATTTAGCCACTCCTCGAAGATTGAAATATTCTTTTGCCTCGCTATCAAGCTCTATGGCACGGTCAAGAAATGGAACAGTCTCTGCCCACCTCTCTTCCAGTGACATGGCGTAAGCTGTGTAAAAAGCAGAAAGGGCTTTCTCTTCATCAGCAGGCTGTTCTTCTGTCGCAATGGAAAACATATCTACTGCACGGGAGGTATCGCCGCCGCGAAGAGCCAGCATACCTTCAAAGAAAGGTACGAAATACGGATCGTCGTATATGTCAGCGATAATATCAAGACCTTCGCCAGCAATATCTAAAGCAACTTTTTCGGAAAGAATACGCCCGACAAAAAGTCCTAGACTTGCATGCGAAGTCCTTTCTCTAAACTGAAATCCGGGTACAAAATTATAGTTTGCAGGAACTCCCAACTCAGGATGAGTAATATCAACAGAGTAAAGAGTATAGCCCTGCCCTTCAAGTCCTGCTGCAAATTTCTTCAACTCATCAAAAATATCATCCTGCTCAACGGAAGGCAGGCTGTCTATTTTTACACAGCTTCCAGTAGTAAGCCATTCGGAATGTTCGACTTCAGTAAATTTAGGCAATCCTGAAGCTTCGTAAACTCTTCCAGTCTCAAAATCTCCCGCAAGTTGAGCCACTTCAGTAAAAGCTCTGATTGCAGCCTTTTGCGGAGAGGCAGATGTTCCGGCGGTAAAAACAATCTCACTCATCCCCGGAAAGGTCGACGGATCCCAGGCTGTAACCGCTACAGTAGGCAGTGGCATACCAAGCGAGAAATCATTAATAATGTATTTTATGCCATTCTCATCGAAACACTTACAGAGATCAGACAAAACGGGATCATCACATGACACAGGATCAATTACAGGTACTTCAGGTCGTTCACGGTCAATAACAGCACAAACGTGCCTCTCTACAAGTTCGCTCCCACCCTGCAAAACAGATTCTTCAGGGGTATTACCGGCAGATGATCCATTAAATTCATTGAGTATTTTAAACCAGTCAAGGGGTACATACTCTTCTTCGCCAGTATGAACGTTAAGAGCAGGGTAAAAATGCCAGCGAACCAGATCCAAAAGCACCCGAGCCTTACCGGGATCCATTTTCTCGCTTACAGATTGTAAAATCTTATCAATTGAAATAACTTTACCGGGCCAGAGCTCCTCGGCCTCACTATATGTGGCAAGAGTAAAATTTTCAGGAGCATTCCAAAAGCTGAAAAAACTGAACCTCTCAACAAGTTCCATCAGCGCGGAAGCTTCAGCCTGAGCAACGGAAGCTCCTTTCCCCATCTGCTTGCGCGTAGGCATTACTTCACGGGCAACATCTCCGCACTCACTTATAAAAACGGGTATTCCAAGACGCCCGGTATCAATCTTACGTGTACACTTAAGAACACCGTTGCACTTTTCATCTAAGAGTTTTTTTACCTTAGCTACGGTCTCTTCAGGAGTAACCGCTTTATCCTGATCCTTAGAATATACTTTTAGGCATGATTTAAGCTCAAGCATTATTTAACTCCTACCCTGACAACCGAAACAATACTTTTGCCTTCATTTTCATTTCCAGCGAAAGGCACTTCCTGCTTCATTAAACGGTAATCATTTTTTATTTTGTCAAAGAATACACGCCCGCTGCGTTTCTTATCCATTGCCAGCACTAGTTCAGAAGTATTGCCTTCTATTAAGTGCTTACCAACAAAATCAGGTAAAAATTCAGCAACTTCATCGCGGTGTAAAATTTCACACCCAACAATATAATCAAATTTTTCCTGAAGATCAGTTTCAGAAAAATCTATTTTACGCACTGTAACTTTATCTTCAAGACCGTTGCGAACAACGTTTAGACGAGCAAAAAGAAGTGCATCATCATCAGTATCTGCAAGAGTAACATTAAAACCGCGACCAGCAGCCAGCATCCCGCAAAGACCGCCATCAGTACCAATTTCAAGAAACTTTGCATTTGCTACAGCCTTAAACCTCAGAATATAAAAACCTAGCACCAGACAGGAAGGCCAGATTTTAGCCCAAAGTGGCAAATCTATTTTCTTACCCCCCCTAGCTTTATCCACAAGCTTATCGAGGTATGCAGGCATATTTGCAACCTGAGCCAGCTCAAGACTCCTTTCGCCGACTTTAACAGACTCAAATTTAATAGCTCCGAACTTATTGCGGGCTGCACCTAAGAGTTCATCAAAAGTAACATCTGCTTCCAAGGCTATATTCTTCAAGGATAACCTCCTTAAGGCATAATTGATGAAGCGCTATGCGCTTTATAAAATGTCCATATCCACAAAAAGAGAGTTTAAACTTCAGCACTCCATTCTTTAGGATAGTGGATTAATTGAAAATTCAAGACCAAATCCAGAAATCAAAAGCTGACCCCAAGACTTATATAAACAAACTCAAGACTATTTCATCTCAAAAAAGTATGAAACAAAATCTCCCTCGCCGATGAGGAGTAATCATTTACAACCCAGTGGTCAACACCCTGCACTGGACATAAGACTTAGAGTAGTTAATTTATAAAGAAAAGGAGGAAATAAAAAAGGTCGACCATTTTCATGATCGACCTGAATATTCATGGAGCGGGAAACGAGATTTGAACTCGCGACTCCAACCTTGGCAAGGTTGTACTCTACCACTGAGTTATTCCCGCAATTTAGCAAGCGGCGTTCGGCTGGTAACCGAAGAAAGGGCTGGCCGATTAAGACCAGCCCATTATATTCATGGAGCGGGAAACGAGATTTGAACTCGCGACTCCAACCTTGGCAAGGTTGTACTCTACCACTGAGTTATTCCCGCAAATGGAGGCGGCATCCGGATTTGAACCGGAGAATGGAGGTTTTGCAGACCTCTGCCTTACCACTTGGCTATGCCGCCATTTTTTTTTGGAGCGGGAAACGAGATTTGAACTCGCGACTCCAACCTTGGCAAGGTTGTACTCTACCACTGAGTTATTCCCGCTCACAAAAAGCGAAGCAGTTTGTAACTTTAAGAAACTAAACTGTCAACAACTTTTTTAAATTTATTTTCAAACGCTGAAGGAGGAGAACAACTTACTGGAAGAGACTCACAACTTCAACAAAAATTTAAACAACTTTCAAAGAACCGACTCATGCGTCGTTGAAAAGAGTGTTTATTGGAGCTAAAAACTTTTGTCAACCATTTTATATTTTTATATTTTTATTTTTTTTTATCACACTCTTTACTTTCATACCGTCTTTAGGCTAATACCATTCATCTTAAAATATTGTTAGAGTTGTTTTGGTAATTTCGTAACCCCACCTTCTCAGACTCGAGAGGTTATCAATATGGAACAGAAAGAACTCGAATTCTTCCGTGGCACGTTAAATCAAATGCTTGATGATATCTTGCAGAAAGGCCAGGAAACAATTGAAGACATGACAGAATCAGGAGAAACCTACGCAGACCCTGCTGATCGTGCAACAGCTGAATCAGACCGTGCGTTCACTCTCCGCTTACGTGATAGAGAGCGTAAGCTTATTAAAAAAATTCAAAACGCTATCCAGCGCATTGACGATGGAGATTTCGGCGTTTGTCATTCCTGTGGAGATGATATATCTTCAGCAAGACTTAAAGCCCGCCCAGTAACGACTCTTTGTATTGCCTGCAAAAGCAAGCAAGAAGAAGACGAAAGAAACCGCGGAGATTAATCTACCGGATTCAATTTAATGGATGCACACTTCTTTCGAGCCCTGACTGTTGAACTTGAGGAAAACCTTAGGGGAAGAAGGGTTGAAAAAATATTCTCACCGGCTGACGGAGTATGGACCTTTGCGCTCCAGTCAAAAGGTGGAAAAGAGTTTCTTTTATTCAGGCCCGCCAAATCGGTGGGCCTACTCTTTCTTTCAAGAGTAAAACCTTTAAATCCTCCAAGCCCTACATCACAAGTCATGTGGTTACGCAAAAGACTTGGTGGACGAAGACTCTTCGAAACCCATCACGACTGGATCAATCTTCGAGTAGCCTTCACCCTTTCTCCTTTTATCCAACCGGAAAAATACCGCTACCTGCTTCTAGACATGAAAAATGGCGTATCCCTGATTCATGACCTGCCGGAAGGATTTGCTGCAACCGTAAGCTGGCCTGCATATGATGAAATAAAACAGGATTCCGATGTTTGGCGAAGCTATCCCCAAATATCACCTCCCCTGCGCAAAACTCTCGCAGCCCTTCCTAGAGAGCAAGGACTGCAACTCCTATACGATCTAAAGGGCGGTATTGCTGATTCATTTTACCTTTCAAAGGATAAAACAGGAGAATTTCTGCCACCAAGAGTGTGGGCCAGCAACACTAAGCAGGAGAGTATATTTACCAGTGCAGTAGAAGCTTCTGCTGCCTATGGTGAAAAAATTCTTTTCCCGGTTATGGAACGATTAGAAAATGCAGAGCAGCGCAGTACATTGAAATCCGGTAAGAAAAAATTTAAAAAAGTACTGAAAAGAATTGAAGAGGAAGAAGAAAGACTACGTGCTCTTCAGGCCCGAAAAATAGAAGCTGAAGCTTTACAGGCTGAAATGTACCGTATCAAAGACTTGCGTGAAGTTGACTGTGTTACTGTGAACCATCCAGAACATGGTGAGATGGACGTTAAGCTAGATCCAGCATTGACGCCAACAGAAAATATGCAGCGAATTTTCAAGTTCGCCGCCAAAGCTCAACGCGGCTTTAAACATATGGAGCGCAGACGCAAAGAAGTAGAAACAGAGCACGACAGTTTTATCCAATCCAACCTCATGCCAACAGCAGATCAAAGCCCAGAGAAAGGTAATATTCAAATACCATCAAAATACAAAAACATTGCCGCTGCACTTTTTGTATCATCTGACGGGTTCCTTATGATCAGAGGTAAAAACAGTAAAGCAAACCATGAAATCCTTAGTAAAGTTTCATCAGTATTTGATTACTGGTTTCATGTGCAGGGAGGTCCGGGATCCCATGTTATATTAAAAAGAGATCACCCAGGTCAGGAAGTACCGGAAAAGACATTCCACGAAGCAGCCGCTCTTGCAGCACTCAAAAGCTACCGTGCAAATGACTCTAAAGCAGATGTAATGTGCGCTTTAGTAAAAGATGTGCGTAAGGTTAAAGGTTATGCCCTCGGACAGGTTGCTGTAGACAACGTTCTTCGAAATCTGCATGTCAACGTAGACCCATTACTTGAAGCTGAACTGGTTAGAAAATAATATTTCAAAACTGAGAATATTTTACTTCAGCTTTTATATACTTATTGCCACTTTTTTCATTGCAATGAAAAAAATCGAACAGCAATGAAGACCATACTGTTAAGCTGTTTTATTTAAACCTTGTCCGAGCATGGCTAAAGCCAGATTTTTCTCTTGTACCAGCCTGTTCGCTACGCTATTTTGTACAGACTGTGTTGATGATGAAAATTGCCCCTGCCTTTCTCCATAAATCTCTTTGACCAGCTCAGCAGGAAAGCCTTTACCTTCTGCATCAGCTGATAATTTTTCTATGGCGCTGGCTATCAGATTTGAAGCTCCTGTAGGTCCGTGCTGAACCGAAGTAGACCAAAGTACCTCGCGAATAGGAGCAGGAAGTGAGTTCATGTCAATTCCGGTCTTTTCAAAAATCATATTCACTGCCGGAGTATAATGACTTTCCTTTATAAAATCATGCTGCAATTTTTCAAATTCTGAAGGGTTTACCGCGGCTATTTTTTTCCATACATCAGGCATTGTACCGCCCTTAGATCCTGTATTTGCCGGTCCGGAACTTAGAAGTTTATCTGCAATTTGCGGTGCTTTATCTTTAAGAAATTTTATAAATTGATCCATTGTCCCTGTTTTGGATGCAATTTGATACTTTCCGTATGAAGTTCCACCAACCCGGTCATAACCAATGGCGGCTATCCCCTTATTTCCCGATTCAAACTTAGCAGAAAGAGTTCCGGAAACATCTTGGGATAACATTTTTTTGACAGGGCTATTTGCAGCAGCTGAGACTGCAGGATTGTATATCTGTGAGCTCAAATTATTAGTTGAGGCAGAGCTCTGAAGTCCTTTAATAGAATTCAACGCTGTCAAAGCTTCAAGCATAAGCGCATTATTCATTACGCCCATATCCATGTTACCGGCTGAAAAACCCTTATTATCTGATGGTTCAGAAAATAGTTGCTGCGCCATTGATAGTTCCATACCAAAAACGCCTTCCTTACCATTCATGGCTGCAAGGTTAGGAGAAGAGCCCCCTGTCTTGGACTGGGACTGCATCAATTTCATAATTGTAGCAATATCATTATTCACATTGGACATGGTTTTACCTCTGTCAAAAAAGTATTTTCCAATCCTATTTTTGCACCAACCATGCCAAAAAAAAACCTCCCAAGACTTGTATGTCCTGAGAGGTTGATATTAGTTATGAGCAGCAGTTATTTTTTTTCTTTATCTTTTTCTTTAGTGTCACTAATTAAAAACAATTCCCGCTTGCGTTTCTCAAATACTACTGCAGCCCTGAACGCCGATATTGCAAGTGCCAAAATACTTAAAATCAGAATTAAGCCCTGTTGAAACTCCCATTTCTGGCGAATTATTATATCTATAAGAAAGTTGGATTCAATATGCTTTGAATAATAAATAAGCCCCGGTATACATAGCAAAGCAATACCCAGAAAAAGAACTTCCAACCAAATAAAACTTCTCCCAAGCAGCATTATGAAAAGAGTCGAATCGCGGACAACTCTCAATGTAACCAGTCTGCTCTTTAATTTTTTTAATCTGTCATCTATCTGATTCAGATATTGCTGACTCTTTCTAAAATTTTCAGCCTGATTTAAGTGCTGAGTTTTTATCCAATAAATTTTATCTGCACAATAATTAAAATCTCCGTTGAACTCAGTGAGAAGCTTTGGAAAAGGAAACCATGATGCTTCACGCTGAATATCTTTCAGCTCTTCACGATATATTTCAAGTTTTTTATTAATGACTTTAATTTCATATTCAACACGCTTATCGATCTCTTCTGTAAGTCGCTCAATTCCCAATGTTAAATGTCGAAAAGCCACGAAGTTTTTAATTTTTGCCAATTTACCCATACGTTCCATAAACTTGGCAGCCTCTTCGGCGAACTCATGCCCTTCTACAAACCATTGAGAAATATCCGCCGCTAATGTATCCATTCCTGTGGCAACATCTTTAGCTTCAGCCTCGGCAGCTTCCCATAGCTGTCCCATGGCGCTCATGACAGTAAGTCGACCACGATCAAGCTCTGGGTCAATGGCAACACGGTTAAAATAGTTCGGATCTTTAGAAATAATTTCTTCAAAATAACTGATTGCCTGTTCAGCAAACCCCATTTTGACCATGCAGACAGCGCGTCGGTATTGTGGTTCAAGCCATTCAGGACAAGTTCTTGCTGCACGCCTATATGTGTTACTGGCCTCTGCGAACTCTCCAGTAACTTCCAGCATTCGCCCTTGCAAGTAGATAAAATATGCCTGCTGCAACGGAGAGAAACTTAAGCGCTCTGCCTCCTGCCAATAAAAATAAGCCTGTTCGTTATTTCCACTTTCAAGTTCAAGAAATCCCATAAGAGATCGAGGCTGATAGCTACGGCTGAACCTGATCATGGCATTTTTTGTCAGTGTTTCAGAATCGCTGAAAGACCCGTTTACCAATGAGTCGTAAGCAGACCAGATAAGCTCACCTTCTTCCGGCCCTTGTTCTTTAATTCCCTTTGGCCATTCCTTGCCGCGGCAACGCCAAACCATATAAAGAGTTCTTAACTGAGAAACGGAATTAATTCCGAACAACGCCTTTGAGATAATACCTTCGTAGCCTTTACCTTTTAATACAAGATTAGAAAACTCATCTATAATTTTTTCTTTCCCTTGCATTATGAGATCAATATTCTGGAATCCCTCATTGAATCGCTCATTATCAATTGCTGCCAATTGTTTCCAATCTCTTTGGTCAAGGCCTGACAGTTTTCTACTGGGACAGTTAGAAGGAAGATGGTTCTTCATGCCGCAATAAAAGCAATCTTCATATTCGCCTATGGAGACCCTTCTGGAAATGGTAACTTCCATAGCTCCTGAAGCATCACTTTCAACCCCGCTCTTGAGACTTACGTGACACCACCCATCCAGATTTTCCTGTTCACTTCCAAATCTGACTTCATTGACAGCAAAATCCTTACCCAAAAGAAAAGCATCACGGTAGCGTAGATGAGGACAATCAGGAGTAAGCTTATCCCAGTCTAAATTAACCTTGCGTAAAATTTCATCATTAAAGCTCATATTCAGCTGTGGAACCAGAGCCATCACTGAAGGCCAATATGAAACATCCTCACCTTCGCTGGCTCGTACCCGATTAATTAAAGCCACAAGCTCTTTTAAAAATGAACGTAAAAGGGATAGAGAGCCAATTGGTAAAATAACCTTCACATCAGAAGTAATGTATTGAACCCCCAGCCGCTGCATTAAAACCTGAATCTCGGAAAAAAAGGAGCGCCAACCTTTAATAAAGTCCTTATCTGAAGGATTACCAACCGGAATCATAATAAAATACCAGTTTTGAACAGAATCGTACCCCAATCCCTGATCAGGAACTAATGACATCCATCCAGATTTAGAAATTCCTGAAGGAGAACGTACTTCTTCAAGATTAAGGCCTGATATAGACTTAATTTCATCTGAGAGTTGTGGATGCACTATAACTTCAAATTCAGTTGGAAGTGCAACTTCCTGATTAGTAAACTCATCAGAGACCTTGAGGGATAAATTCAGTTTATAATCAACAAGCAGTGTTGCAGGCATAATCTGTATAAAAACAGACATAGGATTGAGCCGTGCCCAGATTTCCAAACGAGCTACAACTCTAAATACGTCGTTACTGAAAAAGAACCAGTAAGCCTGATTATGTCCCTGACTCATAATCATGCCGCCAAAATCGCTCATACTGCGGACTATAGAATCGTCAAGCTTCGCCCCCCAGACCATCCATACACCAAAACCTCGATTAACCATGCGGGAATGGCTGACAATCGGGAAATTTTCAAATAAGCTGGCAATCTGATACAAAACAATAACTCCTTACTTACGGAGGGATTATGGACATTTCAAAAAAAATCGCTGAATTGAAACAGGACCCTGAATTTGCCAACAATGTCGGCATGATTCTTATTCACAACGGAATAGTACGTGGTTGGTCACGTGGAACCCGTGAAGAAGTCACTGGGATCGAAATCAAAGCCGACCACGCTAAAATCGAAGAAATTCGCCAGGAACACGAAAAAATGGAAGGCATTTATAAAATTGTCGTCCATGCCAATGAAGGAGCGTTCAAACCTGGCGATGATGTTCTATTCCTGATTGTAGCAGGGGACATTCGTGAAAATGTCAAAGCCTGCCTTGCAAGCCTGCTGGACCGTGTAAAAACTGAAGCATTCAGTAAAAAAGAAATTTTTGCTTAATACTGGTCAGTTAAAAAAGTTCGGGGTAAATTTAAATAGAATTTTATCCCGATCTTTTTCATTCAATAAATGAGATCGGATTAATATCCAACCCCTTGATCACTGAATCAACAAGCTGCTCAATTTTATCAGCCTGATCAAGCTTGCCCCTTTTGCGGCAGCCGCCTGCAAAATACCCAGACTTACGCTGCAATTCATTTAAAGCAAGTGCTCTATCTTTACCGTCAAGTTTACCCGATCTCACCAATTTGGCAATGGAATACATGCGGTACAAGTCAAGACAGGATACATTGTTTGATAATTGATCCTCTCTTCCACCATGCTTAACCGTTAACCGCTCACGCAACAGTCCAACCGGATACTCAAAGCCCCTAAGCCATAAATCGTAATCTTCGCAGGCCACCATATTTTCATCAAACGGACCTACACTATCCCAAAATTTGCGAGTAAACATGACACAGGAAGGACTCACCATACACATGACTAATGAACGCTCAAAAAAAAGTCCTTCCGACTTCTCATGTTTTTTACACTGATTAACTCTTTTACCATTACGAATCCAAATCTCATCTGTCTGGCTTATATGCAGACCAGTTTCCTCCATAAAAATCAGTTGTTTTTCCAATTTACTCGGCAACCATTCATCGTCAGAATCAAGCAAAGCAATTACGCCTGCATTGGAAACAGCAATTGCATTATTTCTTGCTGATGAAACTCCTTTATTTTTCTGGGAAATAATTTTTAAACGTGAATCATGTAATTCACCTAACTTTTCTAATGTATTATCTGACGAGCCATCATCTATAACAATACACTCAAAATTTAAAAAACTCTGCTCCAAAACGGACTCAACAGCACCTATAATTTTGTCAGCCCTGTTAAAAGTAGGAATAATAACCGAAACTTCCGGCTTCAACTTCTCCGGATTAATTATCATACAATTTTCCAGCCTTGTATTTATAGTCTAAAACTGTTTGCATACATGCTAATAAAAAAATATATTAGCTGTATAGCGTATCAGTCGATTATTTTTGATAAATATTGAAAATTATCGACCATTTTACTTGACTCTTTAGTAATGGGATTGTCATTTACTCACATGCGTATTTTTCAAGTCATAAACGTCCGCTGGTTTAATGCCACTTCATGGTATGCCCTTTACCTTAGCAAACTTTTGCAGGATGCAGGGCACGAGGTTTTAGTCATAACTGTCCCAGACACTGAGACAGAAAAAAAAGCCCTTGAAATGGGTCTTAATGTTAAAACAATTGACCTTAATTCAACCCATCCTGTGAAGCTTGTTTCAGCCTGCACACAGGTATTCAGGCTTATTCGAAAATATAACCCGAATATAGTTAACTGCCATCGCGGTGAGGCTTTTTTCTGGTGGGGAATTTTACGTAAACTACGCATGGGTTATAAACTAATCCGCACACGTGGAGACCAACGGCTGCCTCACTGCGATTTTTTTAACCGCTACCTGCACTCCTCTATAGCCGATGGCGTAGTTGTAACCAACAAACGCATGGCGTCTCATTTTCTTGAAAAAATGAAACTGGCAGAAAATAGACTATGGCTCATTCACGGAGGCGTTGATACAGATTACTTTAAATTTAATGAGCAGGGACGGCGCACTATACGTGAAAAATACGGATTCACTTCCGATGATGTCGTCATTGGTATGCTTGGAAGATTTGATAGGGTTAAAGGTCAAAAAGAGCTTATAGAGGCTGTTTCAAAAACCAGAAATAATGTAAAAAATAAAAGCATTAAACTTTTTCTGATAGGATTTCCTACTGCCACCAGCAGGCACGAAGTAGATACATGGCTAAATGATAACAACATGGCTGACATAACCACCATTAGTGGTAAGTGTGAGGATGTAGCGGCATGTATATCTGCTATTGACGTAGGAGTTATCGCATCTCTCTGGTCTGAGACAATTGCCAGGGCAGCTCTTGAAATAATGGCCTGCCAGCGCCCTCTGATTTCAACGTCAGTAGGAGTAATGCCGGATCTGCTTCCAAAAGAAGCCATAGTTCCCCCAAAAGACGTAACCCAGCTTTCTTTGAAAATTACAGATGTAATCAATGATCAGGAATTAAGAAAAAGACTTGTCACCGAGCATGCTCGAACCATGTCTCAGCTTTCAGGTCAAAATTTTCTAAAAAGAACACTGACCCTGTATCACAGTGTACTGGAATAATCGTGCATATAAAAGAGCCTGATCTTTTATAGAAGCCGAATCTTTGCGGGAACTCCAACGGCAAGACAATTATCAGGCACGTCATTAAGTACAACAGCATTTGCGCCAATTCTACAATTGTTTCCTATTTTAATCGGTCCCAACACTTTTGCACCGCTACCTATGATACAATTATCACCAATAACAGGAACGGCATATTTACCTGAACGTCCCCCGAGAGTAACTCCGCTACCTATCCGCACATTATTGCCTATTATACAACGAGGATGAATTACAACTCCAAGCCCGCCATATCCGAGGTCTACACCTTCACCGATCACAGCTCCAAGCCCTATCTGGCAGCTGAATATAATCCTGATAAAAATTTTATTAATCAACACAGGAAGAAGTGGAACTTTACGCATGTATAACCAAAAAGATATCCTGTATATAAGAAGGACTACTTTACTCATTGCTTTGATATCCTTAACTATTATGACATTTGCAAAGTTTTATGGGCCAAAAGTTGATTTTATTCGATCAAGCTGCTTTGCTACTTCATAAATAGTCCGAGCATAGACCATGGAATGATTGTACCGATATATAACTTTCAGTTTTTTTTCCTTGCTTAACGTATTTTTCCAACCGTGCCGTTTCAAAAAATTTGCAATACTTGCAAGAGCATCATCCTCACTGAATAAGTCGATTCGGCCATCTTTATTACCATCTACACCATAACTGATCGCTGTAGTTGGCATGAATTGACAAATCCCAAATGCACCATAGGGCGAACCGGGGATCTCAGCTGGATTAATTGAATTTTCAGATGAAAACTTAAGAAAAGCTGCAAGCTCTCTGTAAGCCCAGTCAGCTTTCTTTTGAGTTCTTTTTTTAAGCCAAACTAAGTCTTTTGAATCAAGATCACTATGGCCTAGTTCATCTAAAAACTGCATAGGATCATTACTGGCTGCCATATTAGCCAAATTAGAAAAGGCAGGAGAATGCCCTAAAGTATATCCTAATTTTGTCTCCACCAGCAATAATGCAACTACGACTGACGGGGAAACACCAAATTTAGCATCAATATTGGTTAACATGCCGTAATGCTCGCGCATATACGAATATGCTCCGGCAAGCATAACCGGTCCAACGTACCTATTATCAAATTCTTTTTCTCTGGCTACCTTCTTTGCTGGTGGCTCAAATTTTCTTTCCAGCAGGACCCTCATCTTTCTGGACATAATAGCTGAATCATATTTCACAGCAGCGGCTGAAAAAACCGTATCAATATACTCACGGCTAAAACCGTCATCTACAAGTCGGTTTTTAATATTATCCCATATATTATTCTCATCTGCATTCACTGCTGCTGCAGAAATCATCATTAAAAATAAAAATACAATCAATTTCCTAAGCATACACACTACTCTTCCACTTTAAAGCCGATTCATAGGCACATTAGACATTTCTTCCTCAAAATCATCGTCAATAAACTCTGAATACTCAGCAACATCAAACTGCTTACCACATGCCCCACACTGCAAAAGAACATTAGTACAACTTCGACGAGTATAGAGATCACCACCACAAGATTTACAACTACACCAAGATTCACCTGTCGCATCTTCAAATGTACTTTCATTAAATGTTTTTCTGCCTTGAAACATTGAACCTCCGAATTAATGCCCATTATAAATTTTATATATAAGACCTGTCCACAATAAAAAAACAGCCGGATTCCTATTTAGGAATTCCGGCTGTCAGACAGGCATTTTAAATAGTACTAATTAGTTTTAAGTGAAGGATTCTTCACACCCATGGCCACATAAAGCTTGGCAAGTGCAACCTGATAATCAGACAAAGCCTGAATCAACTGGGCTTCACTGTCACTCAAACGGGACTGTGCATTAAGTACTTCGTTGTTAGTGCTGACCTGAGCCTGATAACGGGCCATAGCCATTCTATAACCTTCACGACCGGCTTCAACAGACTTACGACCAACGCCAATACGGTCAGCGGCAGCTTTAAGACTGAGGAGCTGGTCTTTTATTTCATAAGAAGCCTCAAGCATGGTGTTATCATATTCAGCTTTAATTTTCAGAACATTATCTTTTGCACGCTTTGTATCGTAGTATGTCTGACCCCAACTAAAAAATTCCCAGTTAACATTTGCGCCAACATCCCAGGAATCAGGTTTATTCTGATAGCCATACTTATTTTTGCTGACAGAAGGATCACCACCACTGCTTTGGTAATTAAAATCCGCTGTAACGTCTGGATAAAAACCGCTTTCAGAAATAGTTACGTCTTTTTCAGAAATTTCAACGGCCTTTTTAGCAATTCGCAAATCAGGGCGATCCCTGTCAGCCTTGGCAATACATTCATCCAGAGTCATGGAAAAAGGCAGATAAGTAAGCTCACCAGTATAATTCACATTCTTTTCAATAGAAATATTCAGCAAAGTATTAAGTCTGGCCGCTCTGGAATCAACAGAGTTTTTAGCAATAAGCAGATCCTGCTCAGCATTAGCCAGTTCTACTTCTGCCTGCAAGACATCCACACGTGGACGCAGACCAACCTGATAGAACGCTTCAATAACCTGCAACTGAGATTTAAGACGGGCAACGGAGTCCTGCTTACTCTTAACTTCCATACGTCCTTGCAACAAAGTCAGGAATGAAGTCTGAATCTGACTGATAAGTGAAAGTTCAGCATTGTACAAACTGGCTTCAGTTGATTCTCTCTGCAGTTTTGTTTTCTGGTATTTAGAGAGCAACTCAAACCCTTTAAAAACAGGCTGACTGATGTTCAGTGTAAGAGCCCATTTGTCCTGATAATCTGAAGGCACTCCACTTGATCTAGGTTGATCACCGCTGTGAGTATACCCGTAGCCGGCCTTGAAAGGAGCACCAAATGCTCCGCGCTGTGATTTTACTGCACTCTCGGCAGCGAATAAATCTTTACGTGCAGCAACAATTGTAGGATTCTGTTTAATCCCGAGGTTAACACATTCCTCAAGAGTAAGAGTCATGTCTGCATCTTTGTCACCATCGGTAACAGCTTGCGGAACCTGCATTGTAGCCTGTTCCATAGAGGCTGTATTATTAACGGCAGCATTAGTTGCGTTATCCTGTGCAAAAGCAACCGAGACAATTGCCAGCATAAGAATTAAAGTAACAGAAAGGGAAAGATTACGTTTCATTCAGCACGTCCTAACCATATAAGTTTTTATCTTTTAAAATTTATAAACAAAATTACAATCTCTATAGATGTTCCTGAGACAGGAATCAAGTATCATTTTTGTTTAAAACACTACTCAATAATTTGTTCTATTTTACAAAACAGTTGCGCAATCAGACTTATCACCCTGCAATTTATCAACAGTATGCTTCAAAGCTGGGAGGACAGCTGCAAGGCTTTCCTTAACCGCCTTTGGACTACCCGGAAAATTTATCACCACGCTCTCTCCAACAGTTCCGGCAACAGCGCGTGAAATCATCGCATGCGGTGTTTTTTCAAGACCTACGGCAACAATTGCCCTTTCAAAACCGGTCAATCTTTTATCAATAACTGCCATCGTGGCTTCAGGCGACACATCACGCGGACCGACTCCGGTTCCACCTGTCGTTAAGATTAAATCAAATTTGCTTAAATGAGCTAACTGCAAAATAAGAGCCTTTAAGTCATTGAACTCATCAGGAATAATATAACCTTGAACTAAACTGGTAGGTAATACCTCACTTACCATTTCAGCAATTAAAGGACCAGCCTTGTCCTCTCTATCACCAGCTGCCCCCTTATCGCTGAGCGTAATATACGCAAGAGAATAACCTTCTTTTTTAACGACAAGTTCGATCTTTTCGCTAAGAGGTAAAATATCCATAACCTCAGCAATCCAGGTCTTCGCCCCCGGCACAGAAGAAGCCCACAGACCGGATATTATCTTTAATAAAGGTCCGCCCTCATAAAAAAGTTCAACTCCGGCACGCAACTCGCTCAACCCCGTATCAACCTTGGCACAACTACATCCAGCAGGAAAAAAACAATCATCACCGAGCAAAATTTTATTACCTTTCTGGACACCGACTAAAGTAGAAAAATCACAACTAATCATAATATTGACCTTTTATTTTAAGCTAGAAGCACTGCTAATATTCCGGTAATAAAAATTCCGTCAAAAGTTCCCGCACCACCAATTGACACAACGGGAGTATCCAATACTCGTCTTGTAGCAGGTGTAGCCAGATGAAGCAGGTCAGCTCCTATCAGAGTTCCTAAGCTTCCGGCAACATAAGCTGCAATAGGCGCGATTTCACCCGGAACAAAAATCAAAGCGGAGAAAGCCGTTATTAAAGGTGGAATCAAAATAGGAATTGCTATGCCTACTCCCGGTACAGGACGGGCTAATGCATAAGTAGCAGCACTCACGACTGCAATACATAGCAGAATCGGAAGATCCAGACCATGGCGTCCCAGAAGCGACATGGAAAGCAAAACAGGTATCACACACCCACCAAGATTGACCGCAACAACCTGTTTAGTCAACGACTTACCCTTTTCAGAAAAATCATATCCTGCGTGAGGGTTAAACATTTTTATACGCCTGACATTCACATCCGGCACAAGACGCTCAGATCGGAATACCGGAATATTAACGCCGCTTCCAAGTAAGGTGGCAATTAGCAGCATAAACCCCTGTCCTGGAGTAAGCCCCAATTTGGAAAAAGCTACAGTTACCATGCCAACCTGTACAAATATAAACAAAAAGAATATAAGAATAAAAAAAATAACACCTAAAAACATTACGGTTGGCAAAGAAAACATAGGACCACGCATTTTTACAAATCTCCTTGTTTTTAATTCCGGAAAGCACTCGGGCTATTTAATGATATTAATGCAGACACTTCAATATTTTATTGCTAAATTAATTGCATCAGATAATAATACCCTCTGGAGGGATATATAAATGAAAGGAATTATACTTGCAGGAGGATCAGGCACAAGGCTTTATCCACTGACTAGGGTCGTAAGTAAACAGCTTTTACCTGTCTATGATAAGCCCATGATCTATTATCCGCTTTCCATTCAAATGATGGCCGGGATTAAAGATTTTTTAATCATCTCTACACCGGAAGATCTCCACAGATTTAAAGAGCTTCTCGGCGATGGATCAAATCTGGGCATTAATATTTCCTATAAAGTCCAACCTGAACCGGAAGGACTTGCTCAAGCATTTATCATTGGTGAAGAATTTATCGGTAATGACAGTGTGAGCTTAATTCTTGGAGATAACATATTTTATGGCAACGATTTGCAGCATATTTTGCAAAAGACAGCGGCGCTCAAAGAAGGCGGAACTGTTTTTGCGTATGCAGTTAAAGATCCCAAAAGATATGGAGTCGTTGAATTTGATAAAAATAAAAGAGTTATCAGCATAGAAGAAAAACCTGACGTGCCAAAATCAAAATTCGCTGTCACAGGATTATACTTTTATGACAACTCTGTCATTGATATTGCCAAAAAGATAAAGCCATCAGCACGCGGAGAGCTCGAAATTACCGATGTAAACAACGAATACCTTAAACGTAAAAAGCTTAACGTTGAACTGCTCGGCCGCGGATATGCATGGCTTGATATGGGAACACATGAATCCCTTCTCCGAGCATCCGCATATGTTGAAGCCATTCAGGAACGTCAGGGGTTCTTGCTAGCCTGTCTTGAAGAAATTGCATTTCGTATGGGCTATATAGATTCTGAGCAATTAAGAACTCTAGCTGCCGACATGCTTAAAAATGATTATGGCCAATACCTTATGGAAATTTATAACGAAGCCCAAGGTTAGCAGCATGAAAAAAATTATTTTGTCTCTTCTTCTTTTATTCATTGCGATCGGCCCGGCACAAGCAAATACTTTGAGTTCAGATCTGTCGATCCCTTTCAACAAGCTCTCAGCTGTACAGAAATCATTGAAAACATTAGGGAGTAACATTTCCGAAGCTGCTGGAGCAGATACACAGCCAGACCGAGTTTACGCAATGCAGGATATGGCAAACATGTGTAAAGTCAGCGCAACGCAAATTCATAGTCTGAATTCCCTCTTTTCGGTGGTCAATCTTGTTAAGAGAAAGGACAGCTTCAAAAATAAAGAAGTAGATATGCTCAAAAGTAAATGCGGATATGCTTTTAACGATATCAGCCGAAGAAAAACTTTTATTAAAGACATACTTACAAAAGCAAAAGACCAGACACTCAAAGATCTTGCAAAAATATTTGAAGCTCAATTAAATATTGTTCTTAAGCAGTTATCTGAAATAAATCGAAATTTTAATAAATAGTATAGATAAAAAAAACGGCGCAAATTGCGCCGTTTTTTTTGAAAAGCCATAAAGTCTTCTCGAAATTCTTTTTAATGGTGACCTTCTTTTTTACCTTCTTCAATTCTGCTGAATGCCATAAACAGAATCCAGGCAAGATAAACAAAGATAAGGGAAACACCAACGAAGCCAGCAGTACTGCTGTGCCCCATATTACTTATAAGTTCACCGATCATACCCTGATACCTCCAAGTATTTAACCCAATTAATTACCAAAATGCTAAATATTAATCACCATTATTTTGTCCAATGTCAAGCGCTAGTTTCAGTATAAATATTGACAAACAAACCCATACATATATTATATATGTAGTTATTCTTTTTAGTTAAAATTTTAATAATTAAATTTAGCTGCTAACGAACACATTCGCCAGCAAGGGTAAGAAATGGTTGATAAGCAAAAAGAAGCAAGCTTCTTAAGCAAGCTTAAAAACAAATTAGATAGAATGCTTGGGAGAAAAAACTCCGAATCATTGGATATCAAATTCAAACCGGCTAAAAGCAATCCTAGCGCCAGAAGAGCTTATCGAATTGATGTTGATAATATGCACGTAATCTGTCGCAATCCGAGAATAAAATGCCGTATATCTGATATCAGTGCCACAGGTATCGGCTTTATCAGTTCAAAAGAATTTCCAGTAGGTGAAACAGTGGAAGCAATCCTCTTCTGGTCTGGAAAGCCAGTGCTTAAAGAATTACATCTGAAAATAATGCGCCACAACAAAAAACTTGTAGGCTGTGAATTTCAAAACCTTGAACGTGGACAGGATAAAATAATCAGTAAATTAGTTCTTGCTGCTCAAAAAAGACAGATCCAAAAAAAACACAATAACCCCGGTACTGATAAGGTTGAAAAAGAAGTAGACACAGAAATTGATCGCCACTCCAAACGTGGAGAAAAAAAAGATACTACTCCAAAGATTAAACTTTAAAGTTATTAAAAATAATCAGGACGAAGGAATAAATATGAAGATAACTATATTAGATGGATACACTGTAAATCCTGGTGATAATCCATGGACGGAACTTGAAAAACTAGGCGAGCTTACAGTCTATGACCGGACAGACCAGAATCAAATAGTTGAGCGTTCCATAAATGCTGAAATTATTATGACTAATAAAACAGTAATAACTGAGAATATCATAAGTTCTCTTCCAAATTTAAAGTACATAGTGGTACTTGCAACAGGATACAATGCTGTAAATATAAATGCCGCGACAGCATGCGGTATCACTGTTTCAAACATCCCGTCTTATTCGCCGCCATCCGTTGCCCAACATGTTTTTGCTATGCTTCTTGGTTTTGCAAACCAAGTAAGCCTTCATGATCATGCAGTCAAAAATGGGGAATGGGCCGCTCAAAATGATTTTTGTTTCTGGAAAACTGCACTTTTTGAGCTGAAAGATAAAAAAATAGGAATTGTCGGTTTCGGAGATATCGGTCAAAAAGTGGGGATAATTGCTAATGCTTTTGGAATGGAAGTCATGGCATATGCCCCGAGACCTAAATCGACTCCAGATTACAGCCCGTTCAAATTTTGCAGCAGGGAAGAACTTTTCAGAGAATCAGATGTCGTTTCCCTACACTGCCCTCTTACTGACGACAATAAAGGTTTTATTGACAAGGCGCTCATTTCCAGCATGAAATCAACTGCAATTATTATCAACACGGCCCGCGGACCGCTTATTAATGAAAAAGACCTAGCCGAAGCCCTAACAAACAGAGTTATTGCCGGAGCAGCTCTTGATGTCGTGGAAAATGAACCTATGCTACCGGGAAATCCTTTAGCAGGAGCACCTAATCTGATCATCACCCCGCACATAGCATGGGCAACTCTGGAAGCTCGTTCGAGACTTAGTGCAATAGCTGTTCAAAACGTAACTGCTTTCCAAAATGGATCGCCAATAAACGTGGTAAACAATCTATAAAATCAATTTCGTGTATACTTATGTATGATATCAACCAAGTCGGCTTTTCTAACCGGCTTGGTTAAAAAATAGTCACAGCCTACAGAATAAGCCTGCTTTTCATTTTCAGGCAAAGCATGGGCCGTTACAGCTATGATGGGAGTCTTATCAAGATTATTACTCTCTTCGTAAGTACGGATACGTCCCGTAGCTTCGTAACCATCCGTAAAAGGCATTTCAATATCCATAAGTACTATATCATACTTATCATCCTTAAACTTTTCTACCGCGATGTTGCCATTCGCGGCAACATCAATGGTATAAGGAAATTTTTTCAGATACAGCTGCACTAAGAGAACATTATTTTCACAATCTTCAGCTAATAAAATTTTCAAAGTTTTCTCAGTTTCAACGCTTTTTTGCAAAGCGGAATTGCTACCAACTTTTACACTATTCATATGCACCTTCACAGCATCAAAAAAGTAAGCAGGTCAACTGCTCACTCCTCCCTTTGACCTAGCGAGAATTCCTATACCAACAATGTTTTATTCGCAATCGTTTTATTAGATAAATAAGAAAAGAATAGTTCATAAATCTTTAAATACCTTTTGGTATATTACCAGAAATTAAGTTAAAGATCTTATTTTTTGTGCAAAAATTTCAAGATCATTTTTTTGTCCATCTTCATACCCATCAGGATATAAAAGTGCTGACATAAAAAATACACTACCAATATTTAATGCTGTTGATGCTGACGTAGAAAAACGTTTCATCCTTTTAACCACCATGGCACGTTCATGTAGCTCCAATCTTTCAGCCAGTGGAAGACCGTTTTCAGCTAGAGAGGCAAGACGCAAGGCCTTACTACGCATCAGTTCTCTATATGCTGATTCATCATTATCATGGTGAAGGACTGTATATGCCCTTCCCTCGATTTCACGAATTTCACAAGCTTCACTATCGAGCCAGTCGGCCAAAACTACATTTGGACTATCACTCATTTTAACTCCGTAATTTTTGAAATTTATTAATTACGGTAAACTCATGAAATTTTAATTGCAAGCTATTCAGGTTTTGACACATATCAGCCTGTTTTTATTGCTAAAGAGATCCGCACATTTGTCTATAATTTCCGCACTCAATCTTGTTCATGAATGGACAAGGGCCCTTCATAAACCATTTTTTTCGCGGACACCAGAATCTGTCTTTAAAAGGTTCGTTACACCCGTGCTCAGTCAACATTTTTCTGCGCTTTGAACCGATAACAATATAATTGTCTTCAATGTGTACATTCAAGAGAGTCATAATGACCTCCACCAGCTTACATCAGCTTTAACTGACTTGATCCTCCTTTCGGGTTGCCTGATTTACAATCTTCCACAACTGAAATATATTATGCACCAAATATGCCACCAATGTGCATACACATGTTTCTTTCTCTTTACTTCTCGATAGAATGAACTTAATCATTTACGTTTGTTTTTATCTCAGTGCTAAATTAATCCGGCAGCGACAATTAACTGCCTAGCCGGTTCAAGGAGTAAGTTTTGCCAATACTTTCCGCCAGCGTCGGCCTTACCAGATACAGAATTTTAGATGAAATTTCAGATGATCTTATCCGGGAAATCCCTGAAAGATTAGCTAAATTTGCTTTCAAAGATATCGACCATACCGCCGAGGAACGCTCCTTCGGCTGGGTAAACATGGATGATATGCTTGATGACAAATGGGCTGTTTCGCCTCCTGAAAAGGCCCAATACTTCACGTTTTCTCTCCGTCTGGATACACGCAGAATACAGCCGGCGGTTCTGAAAAAACATTTACAGATATCTCTCAACCATGAGCTTGCCGAAGCTAAGAAAGAAGGTAAAAATTTCATATCCAGAGATCGTAAAAGAGAAATCAAGGAACAAGTTACCCTTAAACTGCGGGCACGAAGCCTGCCAATACCAGCAGTATTTGATGTAGTATGGAATGTTCCTGAAAACAGAATTTACCTTGCAGCGACCAACTCCAAAGTTATGGATCTCTTCACAGACCATTTTTCTGACACCTTTGATCTTACTCTGGAACCGCTTACTCCCTTCTTTCTGGCAATGGAAATGCTCGGCGAAGAGGCTGTACAAAAACTCGAATCACTCGACCCGACCTACTTCGTAGGCTAAAACAGCAGAATTTAATCCAAGGAGCACATATGGACCTCTTAATGCTTGCCGAAAGGGAAAATAAACTTCTGGGTCAGGATTTTCTGACCTGGCTATGGTATAAAAGTGAAGTACAGGACGGCATGTTCGAACTTGAAAGCGGTGAACGCTTCATGCTTTACATGGAGCAGCGCATGTCCGTTCAGGGCGGCGATGGTGAAAATGTTGATACTGCCACAGTAAACTCTTCCAGCGGAGACATGACTGAAGTTCTCTATGGACTTAAAACAGGTAAAAAAGTTACCCGTGCCCAGTTAAAAATGGAAATTGACGAAAATCTCTGGCAGGTTCAGGTTAAAGCTGATGACTTCACCTTAAGCGGTCTCAAAACTCCCAAAGTGGAAATGAAAGACGAAGAAGGCGATGACCCTGATGCAAAATTTCTGGAAAAAATATTTCTTATAGAAAAATGTATTGCTCTTTTCGACCATGTATTTAAAGATTTTATAACAATACGCATATCCAGTCAGTGGCCTGATGAAGTCTCAAAATTCCGCCATTGGTTGAAAAATGACGAAGGTTAAAAATTTATGGCAAAGATTACATTAGCAGCATTTGGAGACAGCCTTACAGAAGGGTATGGGCTACCTGCCTACAGCTCATTTCCTGCACAACTTGAAAGAAAGCTGCTGGAAAATGGATATCACGTAGAAATTAAAAATTTCGGAGTATCCGGTGACACTTCCGCTGCGGGGCTGGCACGTCTTGCTGATGTAATAGAGAGCAAACCTGACGCTGCTTATGTTGAATTCGGAGCCAATGACTGCTTTCAGTTGGAAGACCCTGAGCAGTTAAAACTTAATTTATCAAGTATGATTGAAGCCTTACAGGAGGCAGGAATTCCTGTTCTCCTGTTAGGCTTTAAACCCATGAATTTCACACCTCAAGGATATGCGTCGGTATTTAAAGCTGTTTTTCCAGCTCTGGCTGAAAAGTTCAATATACCCTGTTATCCAAATCTCACTCTGGGGATATCTGAAGAATCTGAATTCTATCAACCTGATGGAGTTCATCCAAATACTGAAGGGGTCACAGTAATGGTTGAAAATATTTTCCCAATCATACGCAGCTTTCTTAACGAGATTAAAAAATAAGCTTTCAAGTCATACAATTCACTCATTAGTATTGTACTTATTATTTCTTGTATGTATCTTTCTGGACAAAGGACGGATACAAAATGGAAGAAAAAAATAGTACTGATACGCAAAAAGAAATCGTTGCCCCACCTAAATCACCATTAAGACCCTCAGTTGCTCTGATTCTCGGTTCTGAAGGTATCAAATCTTTTTGTGCTCTGCCATTTATAGAATACCTGCAAGCTCAGAATGTTAAAATAGATCTAATTATCGGAGTAAGCGGAGGAGCCCTTCTGGCTGCATTTATGGGAGCTGGATACAACCTTCGTCATATTCAGGAAATTTTTTCTAAAACCTTAGATCCTCGATTTTTCACCGATGTGGACTATAACTCAGTACTTGAAATAGCAAGCACAGGTATGGGCCGGTTTACGGCTGAATCCGGTATTCTGAAAACAGATTGCTTGCGTAAAACATATGAAACAATTTTCAAAGAAACTGACATTTCTGATCTTTCCCCCAAAACAGTTATTACGACGACAGACCTTGCTACCGGAAATCCGGTGATTCTTGAAAAAGGCAATCTGGCTCAGGCCATATACGCCAGCAGTGCAATATACCCGCTTATGCCTCCGGGAAATGTCGATGGTAGAAAATTGATCGACGGAGCATTCTCATCTCCTGTTCCAGTAATGGAGTGCGTCAAACGCCAGATTGATATAATTATTCCTATATACTTTGATGACGCATGCAATCCTGAACCTAAAAGCTTCATGGAGAGCTATTTCAATACCTCCAGAATTTTCAAAAGATCAATTCTTACAAGTCAATTACCAATGGCAATTGACATGCACCACCATGAAATTATCCCGGTTTATATCAAGTACCCACGTTCCATTGAATTATGGGAAATCAACAAACTAAACGAAATCGTTCATGCCGGAAAAGTAGCTTTCACCAATAAAAAAGCGCAGTTTAAAGATGCTATAGTTGAATTTAAAATAAAAAATAAACTGCGTGAAGAAGAGCGTAAAAAGCGTGAAGCTGAAAAAAAAGCTAAAGAAACTGCGCTCGCAGAAGAAAAGAAAAAACAAAATGATGCAGTTGAAAAAATGAAAAACAGTGTCTCTAAAAATGAAACAAAATCCACACCTACAGGGCAAAAACGTATAATAAAAATTACTAAAACGAACAAACACCGAAAGGGACGTGGAGCATGACAAAAATACTTTCAGCAATCAGCATGTTCTTACTTCTTTGCACTTCATCCTTTGCAGATCAACTGGTACTAGGAACAATTTTTGAAACTAAAGGAGATATAGCACCAACAGCACAGGAAGCGATGAACGGAGCGGTGCTGGCCGTTAAAAAAATAAATGCTTCTAGTGGTAAAATAAAAATTGATCTAAAAACAGAAGCAATTACAAGTGGTCCAGAAGATGTACTCAAAGCAGTAGATAAATTTAGCGTATTGAAATCAATCTCTGCAGTCAGCGGCATTTTATCTTCAGATCCGGCCCTGAGCGCAGCTCCTGCCCTGCAAGCAAATGGATTACCATTTCTCTGTACAGGTGCCGAAGTAGCAGAACTTTCTTCAGTTGGACCAAAAATTTTTACACTGGCTGTCCCCGGCAAACGGATAGGACAGATTATTGCCCGATATACAGGAAATACTCTGCAAATAGGTAATATCATTTTAATCAGTTCTGACCTGAGCGACACAGATGCACGGCAAGCTGAAAGCTTTGCCAAATACTTTAGGCAGAACAACGGCAACATAATGGCAGAAATGCGCATTACTGAAAATGACGCAGACTTATCATTCATTGTAAAAAAGATTAATCAACTTACCCCGCCACCGCCGGAAAATAATACAGTTACAAATGAAGAAACAGGTACAGGTACTGCAGGTGGAGCTGAAGCGGACATAATCATACAAAAAAGAGACCCCGCCCCTGCTCAGCCGGAAATTGAAGCTATAGTCATTTTTACTCCTCCACGAATCAGCTTAAAACTATTAGAACTTTTTAATGAAAATAGCATCACCTATCAAATTATCGGTGGTACAAGTTTTGACAGAATATCAATGCAGCAAAGTATAAAGAATTGGCCTGGAATCCTTTTTTATGCAGCACAAGCCAGCCTCCAACGTGAAGATCAGTTGGTTCAGGAATTTGTTCAGGATTACAAAAACTTATTTGGAAACAAACCATCTACCGGCAACGCTGCGCTGGGTTTTGATTCTATCATGCTGCTGGCTGAAGCAGCCCAAAAAGAGGGGTCACAACCAGCAGAAATTATAAAAGGTCTCTCAGGAATTGATAACTTTTATGGTGTCTCTGGAAAAATTTCATTTCAAGATAGGTCCGCACATAAACCTCTTTATATAATCAAGGCACACGCCGGGAAAACTTCATTAGCAACAGAGTTTAATTAAAGTTGTTCATCATCAAGACCTTTCCGCACAGCCTTGACCAGAAAAAAAATCAAAGCTCCAGCGGATACCAGTACAGCTAGAAATTTCCAATTAAGTGTTCCCTTAACCACTCCTGCAGACAGAATATGGCCACCTGTAGCAAGAAAAACAGTCTCTGGAATTATACAAAGAATACTCATCATTAAAAAAGGAAAGAAGCGAACTTTTGTAATAGACCATAAGTAGTTAGCAACAGAATAAGGTACCACAGGAACAATTCTACTTAACGCAAGTACTTTTAGCGGATGTCTATGGCTAAGGACTTCAAGCTTAATAAAGTTAGGATCTTTCCCGAATTTTCTTAATATAAAACGTTTAAAAACAAAACGCCCCATAAAAAAAGAAATAGATGAGCCTACTGCCATACTGACAAGACAGATAGCTGTACCCTTTACTGCACCGAAAAGTACTCCCGCAACCACCACGAAAATGGTCTGTGGTAAGACAAAAATCATTCCAGCAATATTTATCAGCATAAAGAATAAAGGAGCAAAATTGCCGCGGGCATCAACCCAGTCCGCAAGAGCAGACAAGTGTCCCTCTCCGTAATTTTCGATACAATAAGACAGAATCCCGACCACTAACAAAATGACCGTTCCGTGTAACAATATCTTATTACTAAAAATTTTCTTTATTCCCATATTTCCCTGCTTCACTTGTAGTAATAAATACCCTACTATTTCAGTCCGAAGTATACGTGACATCCGCAGCTTATAAGGATAACACACGCATACTAACACTATATTTTATCACTGAAAAAAACTATTTCAGAAAACAATAAAAAGAGGAAAATATGCGTTACGAACTGAAACTCATGGACACCCTCTCAGGAACTGGCTGTTTTGCAGCTTTCCCCGGTCCAAATTTAAGTTTTTCCGAAGTGCTTGATCACCTTGAAGCTCATCCCTTTGATGAATTCATGCATCGCCACATGCTTGATATGCTGGGCAAACATCGTACCCGTAAGATACAAAAATTAATAAAAGAAATAAAAGGTAAATCAGATAAAAAAGTTTTGGCAGCGCTCATCTACGAGGCTGTTCAGACTCACCCCCGTCTGGAATCCCTGAAAGCCGAAGTTGAAAGGGATTTTGATGCTAAGGAGCTTAAAAATTATTCTCCCACTCTGCATCTGCGTTCTTTTTTATTACCGGATCAACCGCTGCACAACAAATGGACATCCATCTTTGCGGACAATATGGAACAGCATGATGAGCTGCCCACTCTGGAAGAAGCAGGAATTCCTGAACTATACAAAACTGAAGAGCTCCCATCCAATATTTTCACTACAGCAGCAACTATCCGTGATAACTTAGATGCAAAGAAAAAACTTCCGCCGGCAAAAGATCGTGCGCCTATGGCTGAAGTAACTGCTAATGCAAACAAAAAACTTGATGGCATAGGTGTGTTCTTAGGTCCTCAGATGCGTCAGAAAGGCTGTCTAAGCCCTTTTTCAGTACTTCACCATTGGATGGTTGATAACAGCACGAAAAATGGAGCATTCAGCAATTCATTGCGGGCCATTCAGACCAGCTATGGACGCGGATTTACTTATGAGCAGGCATGTGTCTCCTGTGCCATGGAAGTAGCTGAAAGAGTCAGTTCGTATGCCAGCATCGGCAAATCGGGTGTAACAGGCCGTACGAATGACCTTCCTGTTATTCAAGGAACATATGAAGAAATATCTAAAATCGGTCCCGCCCTTGATCCTAATTTATTAACTCTTGAAACACCTTACGAAAGCCAGTCTCTCTGGTGGATGCCGGCTGATAAATTCAACGGAGATGAATATGTTGATACTTGGCTCCCGGTGCAGCATGTCTTTTTGTTCTGCAACCTTGATGAACAAAACCTGTTCAGCGGCTTAAGTTCAACAGGCCTTGCATCAGGAAACACTTTTGCAGAAGCACAACTTAGTGCGTTGCTGGAGGTATTGGAAAGAGATTCTGATTCCACAGTGCCATTTGACAAAAAGAAATGCTTCACCATAGAAACAAGTGACCCCGAGGTTCAAAAGCACCTTGATGATCTTAAAGCCTGCGGAATCAATGTCTGGTTTCAGGATATGACCTCGGAATTTGGTATACCCTGCTATAAGGCTTTTGCGGTAGGTAAACATGGGGATATCAATAAAGGCGGCGGCTGTTCTTTAAATGGCAGAAGAGCATTGCTTTCTGCGCTTACAGAAGTACCCTACCCCTTCCCCGGCCCTCCTACATCAGAAGCTCCGAAAGGCCTGCCGACACGCAAACTGGAAGATTTACCAGACCTTTCAACTGGAAGTGCAGAGGGAGATGTAATGGTTATAGAAAAAACATTGACCGCCAATAACTTCTTCCCGCATTATGTCGATCTGACCCGCAAAGATCTGGATATTCCGGTAACAAGAGCAATTATACCCGGTCTGGAAATTGTTTCCGACCTTGATAAGTTCTCACGAATCAGCAAAAGACTGTACAGAAACTATCTCGACATTAAAAAAAATCTATAATATAATGCCAATATACTTGACTAAGTAGACGACAAAGTATATCAAACATTTCTTCCATGCCCGGATGGCGGAATTGGTAGACGCAAGGGACTTAAAATCCCTCGGCTTTACGGCTGTGCGGGTTCAAGTCCCGCTCTGGGTACCAGCAAAGACAGGGGTTTATGAGAATTTTAGTAAAGATTCTTATAAACCCTTTTCTCATTTAAGGTGTTTTTACACCCTATTTACACCTTTCTTTGAGGTAGAGCCAGCCAAACAGGCTTACACCCACCAATTGATTTTTTACACCCGGACTGAGGTTGAGAATTTTTTTGCATTATGACAAATTATTCGTGATTAAGCTCGGTAGTTGAATCGATAACGTATTGGAGGGCCTTTTCACCAGCTTTTTTGTATTTTATTGGTGTGTATAAGACATAATAAATCCTCCATCCTGTATCAACTTTACTTTGCAAATTTTCAAGTCTCTCTCCTGCTATATATTCCTTTTGTACCATTATGTAGTTTTTGTTTTTTGTATATACAGCCTCCATTGTTGATTCAAGGCAATTGTAATCGATGTAGCACTTTCTGCCGGGTTGTATTCGATTGCAGTAATAGTCGTAGCTGTCAATCATCCCCTCAGCTCTTAGCCTCCGCTCAATCTCGCGGTATGTGGCTTTGCATACGTCCTGTGCTTTGTCTACGCCTCCTGTAGTATATGTTATCACTGCTGGGTGAATATTTTGTTTAGCCCAAGTTAATCTTTTACTCTCAATCATTATGCATGATTTTGCTGTTTGGTTGGAAAAATAAGCTCTTTCTGTATAGCGGGAATTGTTAGGAATAAGAAAAGAAGGGAACCATTCTGGGCGATTAAAGGAAACATCCCATCCTTCAGGAGGTTCTACTTGGAATGTGTGTTGAAGACTTTTATAACAATTATTTTCAATAACGGGCTTCTTATGCTTATGAGCACACCCAACAAGTCCCACCATTAAACAGACGACAAGCAAAACAACTCTTTTCAGCATATACCACCTCGTAAGTTCGATATTGATATTTTAAATCATACTTTAATCCTAAACGGTAACTCTGTGAATAGCCCTTGAGAAGAAAATGCCCCGACACACCGAAGCATGAAGGGGGTATACGAAAGCCGGGACAACCCCGGCAATTAGCATAATCCAAAACTTGCGACTGAAACCGAACTACTGAAACCATCCTCAAACATGCCGCCGTAATCATCGCAGTTTTCCATAAAATCAGGCTCGTAATTGGGTATGACCTCGCCGCAAGCTACGGCAAAAGTTTCATTGTTACCGCCAAGGGAGGCACTGATCATCTCAGAACAGGCATAGCGCACACTGTCAGCCCCGTGGTTGTTTTTGTCGATAATGATGGATGTTATCTCGTTTGTCTGCTTGTCGCGTTTATATGAATAGGTGCTAAACTCATAAATCAGGTTCTCGCAAGACGAGTCGATAATAACGTCCCAACTCCTGATAAAGTCAATTCCATGCTCAATGCTTCCCGCCCCTTTGCGAGCGGCTACGGTGTTAAGTCCGTGCTTCTGGCAATATGCGATTTTATCAGGCGCGGAGTTGTCACAATAGATTTTCTGCTTATCAAGCCCCTTTAGCTTTTTCATTTTTTCAGGAATCTTTTCTAATCCAAAGTGTCCATAGACTTCGGAGTCAATAAACATCTTTCCGGCTTTATCATCGAACCATAGCCTATAGAAAGCGTGTGGGTCTGCGCCGCTATTTCGGATTGGTGGACATAATCAAGGCACAGAAAGTTATACCAATTTTAACCTTTAATCTCGGAGGATAGATTATGCGATTATTTATAGCAGAAAAAAGAGATGTAGCACTCGCCATATCTACTGCGATGGGAGGTCCTGAAAAACCTACCGGAGCTGCGTTTCATGTAAACGGCGACTGTATAACATGGCTCTGGGGTCATATACTGAGGCTGACTGATCCGGAAGAACACGATGAGCGTTACAAGCTCTGGGACCTGAATTCCCTGCCTATGAAATGGCCGGTCACCTATGCCCCTGAAAGCAAACACGCCGATCATCTCAAAAAGATTATTGACCTTGCCCATCAAGCTGACGAGCTGGTCAATGCCGGCGACCCGGACCCGGAAGGTCAGCGGCTGGTCGATGAAGTTATCGAATTTGCTGGTCTGCTGGAAAAACCAACCAAAAGATTGCTAATCAACGACAACAACGGTTCTGCAATTCTCAAAGCCCTTGAGAACATGGATAACAACAGCAAGTTCCACGGGCTGTCCATGTCCGCTCTTGCACGGGCTGTTTGTGATCAGCGATACGGCTACAACCTAACTCGCTGTTACAGCTTACTGGCACAGAGGAAAGGATATGAAGGAGTACTTTCAGTAGGACGGGTGCAAACTCCCATTCTTGGTTTAGTTGTTGCCCGTGACAGAGCACATGAAGCTCATGAAAAACAGGGCTACCATACCATTAAGGCCCTGATTGATATGCAAAATGGAATTTCAATATCTGCTGATTACACTCCAAAAGAAGGAGATCCAATCGACGACAAAAACCGCATCATAGATGCAGTATTTGCGCGTAAAATTGTCAACGAGGTGCAAGGTAAGCCGGCAACCGTTTTGACTGTAGAAACTGCTGAACGCAAAAACACTTCTCCTCTACCATACAACCTGCTGGCTCTTCAGGCTGATGCAGCTGGAATCTGGAATTACAAACCCAAAAAAGTGCTTGAAATTACCCAGCGACTACGTGATCAGCACAAAGCCATCACATACAACCGCAGTGACTGCCGCTATCTCAATAATGACCGTCACGCTGAAGCACCGGAACTTTTGCAGGCTCTTAAGCCGGCTTTTGGCGATATGGCCGAACACGCTACCCCGACGCTTAAATCTAAAGCCTTCAACTCCAAAAAAGTCACCGCTCACCACGCCATCATCCCAACCATGAATGTTCCGGATCTGGATAAACTAGGTCAGGATGAAAGGCGCATCTACGAATTGATAGCCAAACTCTATATTGCCCAGTTCTATCCTCCTGCAGAATTTATGGCCACAAAGCTTGAACTCGAAATTGCCGGCCACAATTTCAAAGCTGAGGGAAGGCTGAACAGCTCATCAGGCTGGAGAGTTCTTAGCGATCAGGATCTCAGAGACTTTGAAAATGCCGAAAAACAACCTGAGCTGCACAAGCTTCAGCGATCCGATTCCGGCACGGTTGAAACTGCTGAGAGCGTAAAAGGATTTACCAAACCTCCGGCTCGCTATTCCATGAAAACCTTGCTCAAGGATCTCACCGCAGTCTCTAAATATGTGACTGACCCGGAAATAAAAAAGCTGCTTCTGGATAAGGACAGCGACAAGCAGGACGAGTCCGGCGGAATTGGAACACCTGCTACGCGTGATTCACATATAGACACCCTTTTTCGCCGTTCTTTTCTGGCTGAAAAAGGAAAACATATCATCAGCACTAACATTGGACGCAGCTTTCATGATGCGCTACCCGATTTCGCTGTTAAGCCGGACATGACCGCCCTCTGGCATGAGAAACAGAAAAAAATTGAAGCCGGCGAGCTGGATTACCGCCAGCTCATCGATGAGGTGGACAAATCCGTAGCCGATGAAATCGACCGCGTAAAAACTAACGGTCTAAACATCAATATCAAGAGCTCAGCTATCCAGTGCCCCAAATGCGGGAATGGATTCCTGCGCTCACGCAAAGGCCCCAAAGGTAAATTCTGGGGCTGCTCTGCCTATCCTGAATGCAAAGCAACCTTTCCCAACAAAGCAGGTAAGCCTGATCTCAAAGCCAAACCGACCCAAAAGCTTAAAGCCTCTGAAGAGTACAAGTGCCCTGATTGCGGCAAAGGTCTGATTCGCAGGCCTGCCAAGCGCAAAGGCTTGTTCTGGTGGAGTTGCAGCGGCTTTCCGGAGTGTAAGTTCCGCTGCTTTGATGAGAAAGGGAAACCTAAATTTGAAAACTGACCCGCAAATTAAAGGAGAAAAAATGACCGACAACGACGAAATCAAAAGCCACCTGAACGAACAGGCTGACCAGCTCACAAACGAACTGGAAGAAAATCCCGGCGCGACCATGGAAGTCGATCCGGAACTGGCTGACCACATGGGGGCCTTTGAAGAAGACGCCCTCACAGCGGAAGATGCGGAGGACGCATCATTCGATCCATTTGATCCTGAAGAAGCAGAACAGGAGGAATGAGCACATGGCTAAGGACAAGACACCATACTATCAGCGTTTTGCTGATAAAATTATTGAAAAGCTGGAAGAAGGAACCGCGCCCTGGCAGCGGCCATGGAAGCCGGGTGAATATCAGCCGGCTTTCAACCCGGTAACAGGAAATGTCTATCGTGGATTCAACCAGGTCATGCTTGGTTCTGACGGCCTGAATGATCCTAGATTCATGACCTATAAGCAGGCAGAATCACAGGGCTGGCAGGTTCGCAAAGGAGCGAAGTCCCAGACGCTTGTTTTTTGGCAATGGTCAGCAATAAACGTAGTTAAAGATGAGGATGGCAAACCGGTACGCGATGACGATGGAAACATAAAAACTGAACGAGTTGAACGAGAGAAGCCGTTTATACGCTTCTTCAATGTGTTCCACGCCAGCCAGATTGACGGAATTTCCGAATGGGATGGCCGGGAAATCTCGTGGAATCCGGATGATCGGGCTGAAGCCATTCTGGAGAATTCAGGCGCAAGCATCATTCACGATCAACGCGACCGGGCATTCTACAAACCTTCGTCTGATGAAATCCACCTTCCCCCACACGCATCCTTTGACAGTCCCGACAAATATTACAGCACTGCCCTGCATGAATTGGGACACTGGACTGGCCATGAATCACGGATGGACCGTGAATTCGGTCCCTTCGGTTCGGAGATCTACGCCAAGGAAGAACTGTGCGCGGAAATCGCAAGCTGGATGACCAGCGCGGAACTAGGCATCAGCCATAATCCGGAACAACATGCCAGTTATGTAAAAAGCTGGGTCAAAGTTCTGAAGGAAGATCCTTATGAAATTGTCCGGGCCTGCCAGAGAGCTGAAAAGATCAAGGATTACACTCTAGGATTTGAGAAGGAACGCAGTAAGGAAGCAACCAAGGAGCAAGGCATGTCAGTTTCCGGTCCGGACAAAGACAAGCTGGAGCAACGCGAATCAAGATATGGAATTCCTGAGAATGGCAAGACCTGGCTCAAAGTGCCCTTCTCTGAAAAAGATGAGGCAAAACAACTTGGAGCCAAGTGGGATAAGAAACAAAAGATGTGGTTCGCTCCTGAAGGCGAAGACGTCCAAAAATTCGCTGCATGGCTACCGGAAAACAAAGCCGTAGCGCAGCAAAAGGAAAAGCAGCAAGAGCCCAGTCTTGCCACAGAAAAGACCTATCTCAATGTTCCCTATCGGGAAAAAGGACAGGCCAAGAAACTCGGCGCACGCTGGGATAAATCCGAGAAACTGTGGTTTGCTGCTACCGGAACAGACCTCAAGCCTCTTGCCAAGTGGTTGCCCAAGGAAAAGATCAATGCTCCGCAGACAAACGCCGTGCAGGAATTCGCCAAGGCCTTGCAGGAAGCCGGACTAGATCTTCAAGGCCAGCAACCGATCATGGACGGCACTCTTCAGCGCGTGCCGGTCATCGATGGTAAGCCCAATTCAAAAGACGGAGCATATAAAGGATTCCTTGATGCCTACCCTGCAGGATTCATCCAGAATCACAAGACCGGCCTGAAAATGAACTGGAAGGCTGACGGCCTTGAACTTACCGCTGAGGAAAAGTCCCAAATCAAGGCGCAAGCTGCCCAGAAAATGATAGAGCGTGAAAAAGCCCTCGCCGAGCAGCGCGAAAAGGCTTCAAAGCGTTCATTTGCCAAGTGGACCAACGCAAAATGGGCCACCCAGCAACAGGAATACCTCATTAAAAAAGGTGTTCCGGGCTACGGGGTCAAGGTCAACGAGCGCGGGGATTTACTTGTGCCAGGTCGAGACGTGAACGGTCATATCCACACCCTGCAAACCATCACGCCGGAAGGCAAGCTTTTTGAAAAAGGAGGTCTGAAGGCAGGGATGTTCCACACCATTGATCCCGGCGAAAACATAGCCAAAGGAGGACCGATCCTCGTTGCCGAAGGTTACGCCACTGCGGCAAGCGCATATATGGCAAGCAACATGCCCACAGTAGTGGCTTTTGATTCTTCCAATCTTGAGCCGGTCGCTAAAGCCCTGAAGGCCAAATATCCCAAAAGCTCCATAGTGCTGGTCAGTGACAACGATCATCATCTTGAAAAGAATGTCGGGATAGAAAAAGCCGAAGCAGCATCCAAGGCAGTAGGCGGTCTGATGGCAACGCCCAAGTTCAATGAAGCCGAAAAAGAGCAAGGTCTCTCCGACTTCAATGATCTTCACAAATCGCGCGGAATCGGTGAAGTGCAGAAACAAATGTCCCAGACCATCAAAATGGCAAAATCCATGAAGGCAGGAGCACTGCCGCTGGCTATGGCGATGTAACGACTACCCCAGATGGGCTCTGAGGGGGGACCATCTAAAGCATTACAGACTTCTCCCACCAGAGATCCACTGTTTCAATCTGCTGTCATTACGCAGAATCGTTCAACTAAAAATCCATCGCCTACCAGTCAACAGAAACAAGTTTCAATCTGCTGTCATTACGCAGAATCGTTCAACGGACTATCCAGTTCGATGGACTCCTTCTCGTTGGTTTCAATCTGCTGTCATTACGCAGAATCGTTCAACTCCAAGGCGGATTCAAAGACATGGGTGAGAGTGGTTTCAATCTGCTGTCATTACGCAGAATCGTTCAAC